>JANXUE010000156.1 GCA_025352005.1 Frankiales bacterium | reverse complement strand
CATCGGCGCCGGCGCGTGCAGATGGTCGCGCGACTGGGCGTACATCGTCTCGAGAATCTCATACGCCGAGTCGAGGCCGATCAGGTCGAGCAGCGCCAGTGGGCCCATCGGATGGCCACAGCCGAAGCGCATCGCCGCGTCGATGTCCTCGCGGCTGGCGTAGCGCGACTCGTACATCCGGACGGCGTTGTTGAGGTAGCCGAACAGCAGCGCGTTGGCGATGAAGCCCGCGCGGTCACCCGCGGTGGCTTTCTGCTTGCCGACCTGGCCGACGAGCGCCTCCACAGCGGTGACGACACCGGGGTCGGTGACGACGGTCCGCACCACTTCGACCAGGCCCATCACCGGGGCCGGGTTGAACCAGTGCAGCCCGACGACCTGCGAGGGACGGCCGGTGGTCGTGGCGAGCTCGGTCACCGACAGCGCGGAGGTGTTGGTGGCAAGGATCGCCTCGGGAGCCAGCAGGGCGTCCAGCCGGGCGAACAGGTCCTTCTTCAGCTCCATCCGCTCCGGGATCGCCTCGATGACGAGCTCGCAGTCCTTGACCGCGGCGACGTCGGTGCCGAACGTGATCCGCCCGACGAGCGCCTGCTGCTCCTCGGCGGTCAGCTTGCCACGCGTCACGGCCTTGTCGGTCGAGTTCGTGATGTGGCCGCGGCCGCGCTCGAGCGCCGCGTCGTCGACCTCGACGCCGACGACCTCGACACCGGACCGGGCCAGCACCTCCGCGATGCCGGCGCCCATGGTCCCCAGGCCGATGACCCCGATCCTGCTGAACGCCACGACATCTCCCTCACGCAACCGGTTGTCCCCAGGAGGTTACCCGCGGGTAGAGGCGACTCAGAACAGCGTCGGTCGCAGCGACTCCAGACCCTTGAGCGCCTCGTAGTCGACCTGCACGCAGGTGATCCCCCGGTCGGCTGCGAGGACCTTTGCCTGAGGCTTGAACGTCTGCGCCGCAAGGACTCCCTGTACCTCGCCCAGCACCGTCGACACCCGCTGCAAGTAGCGGGTGAGCTGTTCGACGCTGTCGATCTCGGCATGCCGCTTGACCTCTACCAACACGTGCGCACCGCCGGCGTCACGGCACAGCAGGTCGACCGGGCCGATGTCGGTGAAGTACTCCCGCTGCACCAGCGTGAAGCCCTCCCCCAGCACGTGGGTCTGCTCGGCGAGCAACGCCTGGAGCTGCTTCTCGACGCCGTCCTTGACCAGACCCGGGTCGTTGCCGAGCTCGTGCGCGACGTCCGACAGCACCTCGTGGACGGTGATGACCAGCTCCTCGCCGCCCTTGTTCGTCACGGTCCAGGTGTGCTCGCCGACGGTGAGACTGCACGGTGGCGTCATCCACATCAGCGGCTTGTAACCGCCGGTGTCGGAGTGCACCAGTACCGACCCGTCTGCCTTGACCATCAGCAGCCGCACCGCGTCGGGCAGGTGCGCCGTCAGCCGCCCCACGTAGTCGACGGTGCAGCGGGCGATGACGAGCCTCATGACGTACGACGGTAGGGGTTTGCGTACATGGACGGGGCAGCTGCCCACGAACGTGCCGAAAAGTCTTCGGGGGGCACCTGTTGTAGGAGGCTGTCTCGTCTGGTAGCGAGTGGAGTCCGAACCGTCTGGGTCGAGGAGCTCGCATGTTGAAATGGGTCACTGACGGAGGCTTGGAGACCGACCTGTTGTTCCTGCGGGGGGTCGAGCTGCCGGAGTTCGCGTCGTTTCCGCTCGTGCAGGACCCCGTCGGGACTGCGGCGCTGGAGAGCTACTACGACGACTACACGGCGATCGCCCGCGCCGCTGGTGCTGGCCTGGTGCTGGAGACGCCGACGTGGCGAGCCAACCGGGACTGGGGCGCCCGGCTCGGCTACGACGCTGCAGCGCTCGACCAGGTCAACAAGCAGGCGATCGACCTGGTCCGCCGGGTGATGGCCGGCGCCGACGTGCCCAGGGTGCAGATTTCCGGGTCGATCGGTCCCCGCGGGGATGGATATGTCGCCGCTGGGCTGCGGAGCGACGAGGCTGCGGACTACCACCAGCACCAGCTGCGATCGTTCGCGGAGGCCGGAGTGGATGTGGCTCATGCGATGACGATCAGCGAGCCGGCAGAGGCCGTCGGGATCGTTCAGGCCGCCCGGTCGGTCGGCGTGAGGGTCGGCATCTCGTTCACCGTGGAGACCGACGGCCGACTGCCCGATGGGACGCCGCTCCGCCAAGCAGTTGAGCTCGTGGACGACCAGGCTGCCCCGGACTGGTATGGCGTGAACTGCGCCCACCCCACGCACGTCCTGCCTGCCCTGGACGGCGGCCAGTGGCAGTCGCGACTGCGGGTGTTCCGGCCGAACGCCTCGACGCGCACCCATGCCGAGCTCGACGTCATGGAAGAACTGGACGCGGGCGACCGGGAGCTGCTCTGCCGGACGACTGCACAACTGCTCCAGAGGGTGCCTTCGATCACGACCCTAGGTGGCTGCTGCGGCACCGAAGCGTCCCACGTGGCGGCCCTGTGGAGCCTGCCACCGCTCAGCTCCGTCCGTTGACGGCGGCTTGAGTCACATCAGCGGCTTGTCACCGCCGGGGTCGGAGGGCGCCAGCACGCGGTCCGCCACGCGATCCCCAGGCAGGCACCTCGACCGGAGCCTCGCACCCGGCGGCGCCGTCGATCAGCGAGAATGGTCCGGCCACCGCGAGAGGAAGCTTGTTGAGCACGCCCGAGCAGCACCGCCCGCCCGTCTACGCCTGCGCCGCCGGCGCCGTCCTCCACGCCCACAGCGCCAACACGCTCGAGCCGGCCGTCGTCCTCTACACCTTCCTGCCGTCAGGTGGGGGGGACCGAATCGACGCGGTCGAGGCGAAGGTCGACGTCCACGGCAACGGACCAGGGTCGGACACCCTCACGGTCCGGGTCCTCGCCGACGGCGTCTCGATGTCGTGGCAGCTGCCCATCGCGCCGTTCGTCGCGGCGCTGCCCGGCCAGCCCGGCGACGACGGACGGATGGTGCTGCTCGCCGTGATGGACGCCGAGCCCGAGGAGGGCTTCTGGGCCGCGCCGGTGGACTGCGACCGGTTGTCCGCCGAGCTCCAGCTGCCGGTCACCGACCTGGCCGACGCGTTGCGCGGCCGCCTCACTCCATGGCTGGCCGACGACGTCGATCTGCTGCTCCACGACGACGCGCACGAGCACGCGGCCGACCTGTCGCCGGCCCAGACCCTGGCCAACGCGGTGCTGGCCCACTACCGCGGCGACCTCGAGGCCGAGCAGGCCTCCGACCGGTTCCTGCGCGCCTTCGACTACGCCCCCAAGGAGTTCTCGGCCGAGCTCGGGGCGCGCCTGTGCGTGGCGCTCTCGACCGCTGTCGTGGTCGCCGGCGAAGCCGGGGTGGCCACCGTTCTGGAGCAAACCGGACCGTTCGAGCCGGAGCTGTCCCGGCTGCTCACCGAGCTGCCGAACAAGCTTCGCCCCGACGACCCGAAGGCTGACGACCCCGACACCACCGCGGACGTCCTGCTCACCGCCCCCGACCACGGCGAGTCGCTCAAGGCGGGGGTGTCCGCCATCGCACGCCTGGCCCGGGTCGTCCTGGGCGAGGGCCGGCCCGACGAGGACGTCCTGCGCCGCCTGTCGATGGTCAACGACGTGGGCCAGCAGCGCCTGGCCGCCCTCTGGGTCGACCTCGCCGTCGCCGCCGCAGGCAGCGACGACGCCGACCCGGTTCTCGCCTCCGACCTGGCCACCCGCGTCGAAGCCGAGGGCAGCCCCGGTGGTGCGTGGTTGCGGGCGACGGCGGCAGCGTTGGCGGCCTTCGGCACCGAGCTCAGTGGCCGCGGGTCCTCTCGGGCGAGCGCCCCGGTCACGGCCCTCGGCGCCTTTCTCGCTGACCGACCCCGGGCCGGCGCGCCGATCCCCGCCGAGCAGGCCGCGGCCGCCTTACGACACTGCCTGACGCTGGCCCGCTTCATCCGGACGCGCGCCGGCATCAACCCCGGCTACTGGCGCCAGGTGTCGGTGGAGTCGGCCGCTCAAGCCGTCGGCACGGCGGTCATCGAGGGCCTGTCCCACGAGCATGCCGTCGACCTGCTCGACCAGCTGCTCGCCGACGACGTCGAGGGCGAGGACGTCCTCGAGGCCTTCATCTGCGTCGCCGCCCAGCTGCTGCTCGAGGTCGACCCCTACGAGCCGCAGGGCGTCCTGCAGTCCCGCGTCGACGACCTGGTCGTCTCTGTCACTGGTCCACGCAACCAGCGCTGGCTGCTGCTGAGCTGCCTGCGTGAGGCCCCCGACCACGACCCGGCAGCAACCGACCTGCGCAGCTACCTCCCGCCCGACCGTCCCGCTAACCGGGCCGAGGCCAACAAGCTGGCCCACAAGGCCGGTCGCCGCGCACTGCTTACCGCCGGCCTGGTCTGCGTCGAGGCCCTCGCCGGGCTGGTCTCCGACGGGATGGGGCTGTCGCGCGAGGAGCTGCTCGCGATGACACTGCCGGGAGCGCTCATGGAGCACGACCTGCTGCTGCCGCCGCCCGCCCTCTAAGAACGGTTGAGGGTCTCGACGGCCGCGGCGACAGCGACCGCGGTGGGCCCAGTCGGCGCGTAGCACTCGCGCTCCAGCACCTCCAGTGCCGGCCCCACGTCGACGGCTGGAGCGCTGTTCGGCAGCACGTTGCCCGAACCGTGCTCCAGCCGAGAACGCAGGTCGCGCAGCGACTCCCCCGGCCGCCGGGCCTCGGTCCCCAACCGGGCGTCGAAGCGCTGGAACGCGGCCAGCAACGGACCGCCGTCGCGCCGGCCCTGCGCCGACCCCGATCGGCGCCCACCGCGACGGGTCACGAGCAGGGCCACCAGTGCGGTGGCGAGTAACAGGACCAGTGCCAGCGCCGGCCGGCCACCCGGCACACTCGCAGCCGACCGGAGAAGCGCGGTGAGCTGTCCCGCCACCCGGGTCCGCAGGCCCACGGACCCGGACGCTGCAAGCTGCACCCCGGCAGTCGGGTCGGAGGTGACCCAGCCGGTGCCCTGGACCCACAGCTCGACCCAGGCGTGCAGGTCCGCAACGCGGTAGAGCCGCTGGCCGGAGGCGGTGGGCACGCCGTACGCGAGACCGGTCACGAGCCGGGCCGGGATGCCGACGGCGCGCAGCAGGACAGCCTCGGCGCTGGCGTACTGCTCGCAGAACCCGGTCCGGTCGACGAACAGGAAACGGTCCACGGCGTCCTCGCCGGGTGCGGGTACGGGCGAGTCGAGCCGGTAGGTCCCGTGGGCCCGCAGCCAGGTCGCGATCGCCTCGGCCGCGTCCCACCGGTTGGTGGTCCCCGCGGTCAGCTGCTGGGCCAGACCGACGACCCGGTCCGGCAGGGACTGCGGCAGGTCGCGCCAGCCGGGCAGGTCGGTGCCCGAGGCAGACCGCAGCCGGGCGAG
>JANXUE010000170.1 GCA_025352005.1 Frankiales bacterium | reverse complement strand
AAGGTCGTGGGCTGGGCGCTCCGGGAGGGCCTGCTGCCCCTGCAGGGGACCGTCCTGATGGTCAGCGGACGTGCTTCCTTCGAGCTGGTGCAGAAGGCCTGGATGGCCGGTATCCCATGTTTGGCAGCGGTTTCCGCCCCGTCGTCGCTCGCCGTCGACCTCGCCGTCGAGGCAGGACTCACGCTCGTTGGTTTCCTGAGAGGGTCCTCCATGAACATCTACAGCCGTGCCGACCGAGTCCTCACGTGAGCTTCGACGGCTTCCCCGACGAGGCGCTGGTCTTCTACGAAGGCCTGGAGGCGGACAACTCGAAGGCCTACTGGACCGACCACAAGCCCGTCTACGACAGCTGTGTAGCGGCGCCGATGAAGGCCCTGCTCGAGGAGTTGACGTCCTTCGGGGAGGCCAAGCTGTTCCGCCCCTACCGTGACGTCCGCTTCAGCAAGGACAAGACGCCGTACAAGACCCGGCAGTATGCGGTCGTGAACCAGGGCGATCAGGGCCTCTACGTCGGGATCGACGCCGCCGGCTTGCACCTCGGTGGTGGACGGTTTGACGCGAGCACCGAGCAGGTGCGGCGGATGCGGCTTGCGATCGATGACGACCGCACCGGTGCGGCCCTCACGAAGGTCCTCGGTGGCCTCCGAGGTAAGCAGTGGCAGGTCGGCGGGGACCAACTCAAACGCACCCCGAAGCCCTGGGACGACAGCCATCCGCGCGCAGAGCTGCTGCGGCACAAGGGCCTGATCGCGTGGGTCGACCATGAGCCCGAGCCTTGGCTGCACACCGCCGAGACCAAGAACGTCGTCCATAAGGCCTGGAAGGCCCTGGCTCCCCTGAACGACTGGCTGGCGACGAACGCCTAGTTGTCGCCCTCGGACAGGAAGCCTCGCACCTTTGAGCCATGCTCGTTGATGCACTTCTCCAGGGCGATCTCCTGGCCCGGCGTGGCCTTGCCGATGTCGAAGCGCACCGCGAAGCGGCCCTGGACACTGGACGAGGGGTTGCCGATGTCCTTGACGACGACCACGCCGGCGAGGTCCCCACAGGCGTCCTTCAGGGCGACACGGTCGGCCTGCACCGCGTCCTGGGACATCGTCACGACCAGCACCTTCTTGGCCGGGCTGAGCAGGATGTTGACGCCGGTGATGAGCATGCTCAGCAGCAGCAGCCCGCCACCGATCCCGAGCAGCACCTTGGAGCGGGTCCTCATCGGTCGGCCCTGGAGGGCGATCTGGCTCACCTGACCATTATCAGCCCATCGGTGTCCGTCCGGCCTGCTCGCCGGGAGGACCTCGCCGGTCGATCGCACGCCGACGAGCGCTACCCCTGGTCGAGAGTCGACATCAGCGAGGACCGTGCCGTGGCGTAGTCGCGCGTCAGCTCGTAGTCGAAGTGCCCCCGGGCAACCTTGAAGGCTGTGTCGTGGTGGCGGTCCCAGGCCAGGCACGGGAAGGCGAGCCCCAGCCCGACGACGGCCAGGCCCACCGAAAGGTGCAGGTGGCGAAGTCGCGCGACCTGGCGTGCGCCGAGCCAGAACGTCGGATCCTCCAGGGGCGCGGTGCCGTTGCCCGGCGGTGGGGGCACTTGCTCGTGCCTGCCGGTGCGACGGGACAGCCACCACAGCAAGGCGAGTACTGCCAGTGGAACGGCGGTGCCCACGGCAGCGCGTCGGCCGGGGCCCGCCATCACCCCGTGGCCGACGAAGCGCAGCCACGTGTGCCGTCCGCGGCAGGTTGGGCGGGCGGCGCACTGCCACCCGATCAGGTCGGTCCCGATCCCCTCCGCCGCCAGCAGGGCGGTGGCCGTCAGGCTCAGCGCCAGGAGGCGCACGACGCCTTCGTTGACCCTGCGACGTGGGCCCATCCAGAAGCTGGCGTTGACCAGGGTGAAGGGCAGCATGAGCAGCCAGAACGCGCGGGTGGCTCCACCGGAGGTGAGGTTGCCCCAGCAGTAGGCCTCCAGGTGTGGGTCACCCGCTGTGTAGAAGCCGGCCTCCGCGTCGCCGGCAACCCGGGTCGCCGGGCCGCTGTTAAGCACCTGCTCCGGTGTCGAGCCACCCACGCCGTGCACCCGCAGCTCGGTGACCGCCATGCCAGCGAACCTAGACCTGGGGTCTGCGGCGTGGCAGTCGGCTCGCCGACAGGTCGAACCGGATGGCTCAGGGCTCGGCGAGGGCCGGCATGGGTGCGACGCGGGTGCTCCCCTCACGGGTCGCCAGGTAGCAGCCCAGCAGCACCAGCGGGAAGCCGAACGCGACGCCCGCGGTGAAGGGTTCGCCGAGCAGCACGATGCCCAGCAGCAGGGCCACCGCCGGGTTGACGAACGTGATGACCAGGGCTCGGTGGGGGCCCGCCTCGGCGATGAGGGCGAAGAACACCAGGAAGGCGACAACCGTGCAGGCGAGCGCCAGTGCAAGCACACTCGCCACGACCCTCGTCGAAGGCGCGTGGTCGGGCCAGGCAAAGGCCGCTACCGGCACGTAGACCAGCGCGGCGAGGCCGAGGCTGGCGGCGATGACGCCGAGGGACGGCACGTCCGACAGCTTGCGGCTGATGATCAGCGGGGCGGTGCCGTACCCGAGAACGACGGCTCCGAGCTCCAGCGCCGCGCGCAGCTCCCCACCCAGGTCCAGGCCAAGCAGGACGGCGACGCCGGCCAGGCCGACGGCG
>JANXUE010000169.1 GCA_025352005.1 Frankiales bacterium | reverse complement strand
TCAGCGATCGTCGCAGCGTTGCGCGGGTCGTCCTCGGGGATGCCCTGCTCGACCTTGCCCACGAGGTCGGCGCCGACGTCGGCCGCCTTGGTGAAGATGCCGCCGCCGACGCGCATGAACATCGCAAGCAGCGCCCCACCGAAGCCGAAGCCCTCGAGGACCTCGGGCGCGTCCCTGCCGTAGACCAGCAGCACGGTGGTCGCGCCCAGCAGTCCCAGGCCGACGGTGAACATGCCGACGGTGCCACCGGAGCGGAACGCGATGCGAATCGCCGGCTTGGCCCCGACGGTGTTGGCAGCGTGCGCCACCCGGACGTTGGCCCGGGTCGCGAGCGTCATCCCGATGAAGCCGACCAGCGCGGAAAAGCCGGCGCCGACCGCGAAGAACAGCGAGCGCCCGATCCGGACCTCCGCCGACCCGGGCAGGACGAACAGCAGCGCGAACACGAGCACGGCGAAGACCGCGAGCGTCCGGAACTGCCGGGACAGGTAGGCCGCTGCGCCCTCCTGCACGGCCCGGCTGATGTCGCGCATCTTCTGCGGACCCTGCTCGGCGGCGAGGACCTGCTTGGCGAACAGCCCGGCGAAGCCCAGGGCCACCAGGGCGACGGCGAGGATGACGAACAAGATCGCCTTGTCGCCGGACAGGTAGGTCGGGAGCGTGGTCTCGGCGGTCAGCCGGGATGAGGCGTGGTGGAGCGCGGACATCCGTCCTCCAGGTCAGCGCGGGCAACAGCCCGCAAGGGGTCGCGGGAACATCAGGGCCCGATGTGCGGACCCCCGAGCCACGCGGCTCCGACCCAGGAACGGGACGGGCAGGCTGAGCATATGCGCGGACCGGTGACCCGACTGACACCGGCATACCCTCGGACAACAACAGCCGTCAGGAGAGCTGTCAGGGCAGCTTGACCGGAAGCGGCCAGCGCAACGTCACCGTCGTACCGACGGGGGTGGTGGCGACGAGCAGGTCATCGACCAGACCGGCCAGCACGGCCAGCGCCACCCGGGTGTCGATCTGGTCCTCGCCGAACATCTCCTCGACGTCGTCGGTGACCGGCTGCGACGCGGGCCCGGCGTCGGAGACCTCGACCGTGAACCCGGTGGCGTCGTCCCGCAGCAGGATCCTCACGGGTACGTCGGGGGCGTGCTCGGCGTTGACCGCGACCGCCCGCCCGCAGGCCTCGCCCACCGCCAGCCGCAACTCGTCCACGAGGTGGTCCTCGAGGCCGGCCCGGCGGGCGGTCGTGACGCCCACCAGACGAGCGGTGCGGACGTGGACCGGCAGCGGGGACAGCAGCAACTCGACGGTGGCCACCCGGTGAGTCAGGCCGTCTCGGTGGCGGCGACAGCCTCCGCTACGGTGGCGTGGATCGGGAAGACCTTGGTGAGTCCCGTGATCCGGAAGATCTTCAGGATCCGTTCCTGCGTGCAGACCAGGCGCAGCGACCCTTCGTGGGCACGCACCCGCTTGAGGCCACCCACCAGCACGCCGAGCCCGGTGGAGTCCAGGAACTCGACCGCCTCCATGTCGACGACCAGGTGGTATTGACCGGCGCTGACGAGGTCGATGAGCTTCTCACGGAGCTTGGGGGCCGTGTAGACGTCGATCTCGCCGCCAACGACCACGACGGTGCGGTCGCCCTCTTGGCGGTCCTCAAGAGACAGGTCCACGACGTGTTCCTCCACTGGTCTTGTCTGCGGTGGTGACGACAGGGCTGTCATCAAGCGGTGCGGGGCTACCCCGTACTGCCATGATCTAACCCCGCCGGCAGCTGGGCCACACTGGGGGTGATGAGCACCGCCGCACACACCCTGCTGCAGCGGCTGCTCCTCGACCCGACCCGGGCCGAACGGGTCACCCACGTCGAGCACGTCCCCGCACGGGTCGGGCGGCCGGCGGCCTGGCCGGAGTGGGTCCCTCAGCTGCTGCTCGACCGACTTGCCCTGCAGGGGGTGACCGCCCCCTGGGAGCACCAGGCTCAGGCAGCCGACCTTGCCCGCGGCGGGTCGTCGGTCGTGATCAGCACGGGGACGGCGTCGGGCAAGTCGCTGGCCTACCTGCTCCCCTCGCTGGCGACGCTGCTCGAGGACGACACCGCCACGACGCTCTATCTGTCGCCCACGAAGGCGCTCGCGACCGACCAGCTCCGGGCCGTCCGGGCCCTCAACCTGATGCAGGTCCGGGCCGCGACCTACGACGGGGACACCCCCCACGAGGAGCGCGACTGGGTCCGCCGCTTCGGCACCTTCGTGCTCACCAACCCCGACATGCTGCACCGCTCGGTCCTGCCCCGGCACGGCGACTTCTCCCGCTTCCTGCGCGGCCTGCGCTTTGTCGTCATCGACGAGTGCCACACCTACCGGGGGGTCTTCGGCTCGCACGTCGCGCAGGTCCTGCGGCGGCTGCGTCGCCTCTGCGCACGGTACGGCGCGTCCCCCGTCTTCCTGCTCGCCTCCGCCACCGTCAGCGAGCCGGCCGTCTCGGCGTCCCTGCTCGTGGGCCTGCCCGTCACGGCCGTGACCGACGACGCCTCCCCCCGGGGGACCACCGAGTTCGCCCTCTGGGAGCCGCCGCTGATGCCGGCCTACGCGGGTGAGCACGGCGCCCCGGTACGCCGGTCCGCGACGGCCGAGACCGGCGACCTGCTCGCGGACCTTGTCGTCGAGGGCGCCCGCACGATCGCGTTCGTGCGGTCCCGCAGGGGGGCGGAGGCCGTCGCTGTCAACGCCCGGCGGGCCCTGGCAGAAGCTGCCCCCGAGCTGGTGGGCCGCGTCGCGGCGTACCGGTCGGGGTATCTGCCCGAGGAACGGCGTGAGCTCGAGAAGCGGTTGCAGTCAGGGGATCTGCTGGGTGTCGCCGCGACGAACGCCCTCGAGCTGGGGGTCGACGTCGCCGGGCTGGACGCCGTCTTGCTCTCCGGCTGGCCCGGCACGGTCGCGTCGGTGTGGCAGCAGGCGGGCCGGGCGGGGCGGGCCGGGCAGGGTGCCGTCGCGGTGTTCGTCGCCCGCGACGACCCGCTCGACACTTACCTCGTGCACCACCCGGCCGCGATGTTCGGGCGGGCCGTCGAGGCGACCGTGCTCGACCCCGCCAACCCCTATGTCCTCGGGCCGCACCTGTGCTGCGCCGCGGCCGAGCTCCCCCTCACCGAGGCCGACCTCCCGCTGTTCCCCGGCGCCGAACAGCTGCTCCCGGACCTGGTACGACGAGGGCTGCTCAAGCACCGCCCGCGGGGATGGTTCTGGACCTCCCGGGAGCGCCCCGACGCGGACCTGCGCGGCGCGGGTGGGCCTCCGGTCAGGCTGGTCGAGGCCGCCACCGGCCGGTTGCTCGGCACGGTCGACGCGTCCTCCTCACATAGCCAGGCGCACACCGGAGCGGTCTACCTCCACCAGGGTGAGTCCTACGTCGTGGAGCTGCTCGACCTGGACGAAGCAGTCGCGCTGGTGCGTCCGGAGGAGCCGAACTACACGACGTCGGCGCGTGACGTCACCGACATCCGGGTCGCGGCCGAGCTGCGGAGCCGGGCCTTCGACGGGGTCACGCTGACCTTCGGCACGGTCGACGTCACGCACCAGGTCGTGTCCTACCTCCGCAAGCGCTCCGGCACCGGTGAGGTGCTCGGTGAGGAGCTGCTCTACCTGCCCGCCCGGCAGCTCACGACCAGAGCGGTCTGGTACACCGTGACCCCGGAGCTGCTCGCGGCCGCAGGGCTCGAGCCGGTCGACGTACCGGGGGCGGCGCACGCGGCCGAGCATGCCGCCATCGGCCTGCTCCCGTTGTTCGCGACCTGCGACCGGTGGGACATCGGCGGCGTGTCCACGGCCCTGCACGAGGACACCGGGCTGGCGACCGTCTTCGTCTACGACGGCCACCCCGGTGGGGCCGGGTTCGCGGAACGCGGGTTCACCCGGGCCGCCGAGTGGCTGCAGGCGACGCGGGACGCCATCGCCTCCTGCGAGTGCGCGGCGGGCTGCCCGTCGTGCGTGCAGTCGCCCAAGTGCGGCAACGGCAACGAGCCCCTGGACAAGGCGCGGGCTGTCCTGCTCCTCGACGTCGTCCTCTCCAGCGGCCTGGGCGCCCTGGTCCGTACCGAGTGAGGCCCACAGCCCACCCACCCCCCACCCCCCCACCCCCCCTTTGGCGCAAATC
>JANXUE010000165.1 GCA_025352005.1 Frankiales bacterium | reverse complement strand
TCGCCTTCGGCGCGACCCTGTCGCCTGGCGGCAGTAGCGCTGTGTGGACCCGGGTTTCCTTCACGGCCACCTCCAGCACCGTCTCCCTGCGCCACTCGCAGGTCGCAGCGGGCGCCGCGTCGGCGCTGCCCGGCGGCGCGGACCTGGTGTACCCCGCGTTCCTGGACGAGACGACGCTGATCGCAAGCAAGGCCACGAGCGGGGAGGCCGTCACGCTCCCCGCAGCGGGCGGCGCGACGAGTGGGATCCTCGGCAGCCCCGTGCAGGCCTCCGACTTCACGGTCTCGCCGGACCGCGGCACCCTGGCCTGGTCCTCCGACACCACCCCGCCGGGCAGCACGACGCCGCCGCCGAGCACCTCGACCCTGCGGGACGCATCCTTCAGTGTGTCGGGCGGCGGGCTGACCCTGGGGACCATCCATGACCTGTCGACGACGCTCAACAACGTCAGCCCGGCCTTCTCGGCAGACGGCGCGACGCTGAGCTTCGTCCACAACGACGGGGGCGCCGGTCTTGGCGACATCTGGTCAGCTCCGGCCGACGGCTCCGGTACCGCGGCCGTGACCACGGCCACGCCCATCGATGAGCTGGCCGTCGCGGTCGTCACGGTCGACACCACCGCCCCCGCCGCCGTCCCCACCATCAACCCGGCGGTCCTGAACGGCTCCTCCGCAACCGTCAGCTACGTGCTGCCGACCACCGACCCGGACCTGTCCGGCGTCCTGGTCGAGCGGCAGGGCACCCCGGCGCGGACGTTCTACGTTCCGGCACCGATCGCCTCGTTTGTCGACACCGGCCTGACTGTCGGCAGCACCTACACGTACGTAATCAAGGCCGTCGACCGGTCCGGCAACGCCAGTGGCCCGACTTCTCGCCGGCTGACCGCGCTCAGAGTCGCGCCGTCGTTCGCCTCACCGACCTCCGGCACCACGACGAGGGCCCCGTTCCCAGTCGTGTTCGGTCGTGGTGACCCCGCCTCGGCGCTGTTCACGGTTGACTACAGCACCAACAGCGGCGCCTTTGCCCACTGGGTCATCGCCAAGCCCGGCGCCTCCCGCACCTTCGGCGCACCCAGCACCGGCGCGTTCACGACCAGCAGCGTGGTGGGCCGGACCTACCGCTTTAAGGTGCAGGCCACCGACGCCTTCGGCAACAAGACCGCCGTCGTGACCACCGCGGGCGCAACCGTCCCCACCGACCAGACCCGCGCGATCTACAGCACCGGCGCCGTCACCTCGGCGTCCACGGACCGCTGGCTCGGTACCGCCACCCGGCTCAAGCCCGTCGCAGGCGCCACGGCCCGGGTCTCCCTGCCCGGCTACCGCGTACAGGTCATCGGTGAGAGATGCCCGACCTGCGGCATCGTCGATGTGTACTCGGGCAGCACCCGCATCGGTTCCTACGACTCCGTCGCCTCCAGGCGCCTGGCCCGCCAGGTGCTGTTCACCTACACCTTTACCACCAAAGCCACCCGCACCATCACGCTGCGGAACCGCGGCACCAGCCGCCGCTCCGACGTCATCCTCGACGGTTTTGCGACCTGGAACTGAACCCTCTCGGTAGGTTGTCGCGATGACTACCTCGGTCCAGGCGCTGCCCGCGCTGCTCGACGGCCAGCACCTGATCGAGTCCTTCGGGATCGCCGGACTGCTGCTGATCATCTTCGCGGAGACCGGGCTGCTGCTCGGGTTCTTCCTGCCCGGTGACTCCCTGCTGTTCGCAGCCGGCTACGCCGCGACCGGCAAGCTCAACGACAAGCTGCACCCCAACATCGTGCTGGTCTGCCTGCTCGTCACGACCGTGGCGGTCCTCGGCGCGCAGGTCGGCTACCTGATCGGCAGTAAGGCCGGCCCGGCGCTGTTCGACCGCGAGGACTCACGGCTGTTCAAAAAGCACTACGTGACCAAGGCCGAGGACATCATCGAGCACTACGGCGCGGGAAAGGCCATCGTGCTGGCCCGCTTCATCCCGATCGTGCGGACCTTCCTCAACCCACTGGTCGGCGCCGGCGACCTGCCCGCCCGCACCTTCATCAAGTGGAACCTCGTCGGCGGCGTGCTGTGGGGTGTAGGCGTGACGCTGCTCGGCTACTTCCTCGGGCAGGTGTCGTTCATCGGCAAGAACCTGGAGTTCTTCGCGGTCTTCGTCGTGATCATCTCGGTGCTGCCGATCGCGAACGAGATCCGCAAGAACCGCAAGCGGACTCAGGCCAAGCCGAGGTCCTCGAGCGAGTAGGCAAAGCGGTACGGAACGCCCTCCGCCTCGATCTTCTCGCCCGCGCCGGTCGCCCGGTCCGCGATGGTCGCGACCCCGACCGCGATGGCTCCTGCGGCTCGGACAGCGGCGAGCGCCGCGAGCGGAGACCCGCCCGTGGTCGAGGTGTCCTCGACGACCAAGACCCGCCTGCCGGTGATGTCGGGGCCCTCGATCTGGCGCTGCATCCCGTGCGCCTTCGCCTCCTTGCGTACGACGAACGCGTCGAGCTGTCGTCCCCGGGCGGCCGCCTGGTGGAGCATCGCCGCAGCGATCGGGTCGGCACCCATCGTGAGGCCCCCGACGGCGTCGTAGTCGAGGTCGGCGGTCAAGTCGAGCATCACCTTGCCGACGAGCGGGGCCGCACCTGCCGACAACGTCGTACGGCGCAGGTCGACGTAGTAGTCGGCCTGGCGACCCGACGACAAGGTCACCCTGCCGTGGACGATGGCCTGGGAGCGGACGAGGGACAGGAGGTCATCGCGGTCGGTCACAGGCCCTGACCCTATCGGACCGTCCCCGTCGGTTCAGGCGAGCAGGACGGCCTCCAGAGCCGGCGGGAGGCCAGGCCCGGGGCCATCATGGGGCGGCACGGGCATCCCGTCGGCCCGGACCCAGGCCCGCGCGTCGGCGACCGTCTCGGCGATCGGCCGCGACCGGAGGCCGGTGGCGACGGCCGCGGTCGTGTCGCCCGTCATGAAGCCGGTCCACTCGCCGCCCTCGGGCACCCAGCACGGCAGTTGCGTCCAGGGCTCGACACCAGCAGCCAGCACCCGCTCCTGGTCGACCCAGACGAGCTCGGTCGTGGAGCCGGTCGCCTCCACGACGGCCTCGAGAAGGCCGCCCATGGTGTGCAGCCCCGGTGGGCTGGTGAGGTCGAAGGGGCCGGTCACGCCGCTCTCGAGGCCGTCGAGGGTCCAGGCGGCGAGGTCCCGGACGTCGACGTACTGCAGGGGGCTCTCCGGCCGGCCCGGGGCCACGACCCGACCCCCGCGCGAGCAGCGGTCGAGCCACCAGGGGAGCCGGCCGACATTCTCCCACGGACCGAGGACCATCCCGGCCCGCGCGAGCAGCGCGGCGGGGAAGCTCTCCAGCGCGGCCAACTCCCCGCCGCGCTTGTCGGCGGCGTAGTCGGTGGCATCCGCCGCCGGGTCGGCCTCGACCGTGGCCCACGACTCGTTGCCCAGGGCCGGCCGCCCGTCGACGTACACGCTGAGGGAGGAGACGTAGGCGAGGCGCCCGACCCGACCCCGGAGCAGGCTGGCAGCGGACCGGACGACACGCGGAGCCCCTGCCCAGGTGTCGACGACGACGTCGAAGCTGACGTCGCCCAGGGCAGCGGCGAACGCGACGTCGTCGGTGCGGTCAGCAGTGAGGTGCACGACCTCGGGCGGGAGGGTGCCGGTCACGCCGCGGTGGAGGGCCGTGACCTGCCAGCCACGGGACAGGGCGTCAAGGACGACGGCCCGCCCGACGAAACGGGTGCCGCCAAGGACCAGGAGATTCATGACCCGACCCTGCCCTCCGCAGCCGTTTGACTCAAGTCATTGCGCTGACGGCGGACCTCGCCCAACGTCACTGAAGGAATCGACGTCTCGGACACTGACCGAGCTGTGTCCTCGTGCGTGGCTGTCGTAGCCGGCAGCTACGGTCCACGTCACCACTGGGGGAGCGGACGAGGCGAACAGAGGGAGTACCTAAATGTCGCAGGCACAGAGTTTCGAGGAAGCGCTGGCCACGACCCAGATGGACGCTGAACGCGTCCTGAGGATGGCCGGAGCGGTGACCAAGGAGCTCAAGAAGGCCAAGACCACCGCGGCGACGGGACAGGTCAGGGACCTGCGCAAGGCCCTCGATGCCGCAGTCGCTCTCAGCACCGAGCTCGCCGAGGCTGCCCGCGATGCTCGGCAGGCGTTCGACCTCGACGAGGCCGACTACCTGACGTCCGGGGCGTACGCCAAGGAGCTGCTGGCGCTGGCCGCCGAACGGGGGGTCGCGATGTTCGAAGCCGACGAGCGGCTGCTCTGTTACCCGTCCCTGGTGCGGTTGCTGCCCGGCGACGCCGCGCTGGAGATCGACCGGCGGCGCGACAAGAAGCTCCGGCCCTCGGTCGTGGTCGATGCTCTGGCCGCTGCCCAGCAACGGCCGCCACGGTTCAGGGCCGAGCCGTTCCTGGAGAGCGTGGCGGCGGCGTACCGGCTGCTCGCACAGGACGGCACCGGTGTGCAGCGGCTGCAGGACGTATGGGAGACGCTGACCCTGCTGCCAGGGCAGGCGCGGGACTACACCAAGCCGGAGTTCGCCCGCGACCTCTACCTGCTCGACCAGAGCGGCGTCGTCGTCGCCAAGGACGGCCGTACCCTGCGCTGGCACGCCAGCAGTGGCACCCGCGGAGCCGGCGTGCTCACGACGGTCGCGAAGACCGGCCAGCAGCAGCGCTACTGGGGCGCCTCGTTCACCTGACCACGGCGCGATGACCACTAACCCCGGCTTCAGGTCCAGGACGGGTACGGTGCCGGATCGGGAGGGTGTGCGAATGCAGGAGGTCACGGGCGTGCTCGGTGGAGGCAGCCTGCGCGTGCAGGAGTGGGTCGACTTCCTTGCCGAGGACTACCTCGCCGCATATGTGCCTTCGGGCGGCGCCGCGGTCAAGGTAGCCGTTGCGGGTACCTCGGACGCCGCGGACCGGCTTGCCGTCGCGCTGCGCAGGGCAGGAGCCCAGGCCGGGTGCCAGGTCGTCGCCGTGTCCGCCCAGGACACCAAGGTCCACCTTGTCGAGCAGCTGCTGTTCGCCGTCACCCGCCAGCTGGACTGGGACGCGATCAGCACCGCCGTCGTACGGCAGGCATATGAGGACTGCTCGTTCCCCACCACCACGACCCTGGTGGTGAGCGAGGTCGCGGCCACCTACGACGTCGATGCTCGTGAGCTGTACCGGAGCGTGCGCCGCCAGCTCGAGCAGAGCCTGCTCGCCGATTCCTCGCTGGCCCGGGAGCTCCGGCGCGCAGTGTTGCGCCTCGCCCAGGCTCAGCTCGGCCAAGGTGACGTCGACGCCACCGAGCGTGCTGCTGTCCTCGGGTGGCTGCGCGGCGAGGCCACCTCCCTTGCCGCGTTGCGGCCGGCCCTCATTTACGGCCGGATCGGCCGGCACAACGCCCGCCCTCTGCTCGTCAGCCTGTCCCGCCTGCTGCTCGGCACCGGAGCCGAGGGACTGATCCTCCATCTCGACCTGCGCCGGCTCGCCGAAGGCCGGCGGCCTCCCCTTGAGGAGCGGGCCGGCACCTACTACTCCAAAGCGGCCGTGCTCGATGCGTTCGAGGTGCTGCGCCAGCTCATCGACGCGACCGACGAGCTGCGCGGGGTGCTCGTGGTCGCGGTCGTCCCGCCTGAGCTGCTCACCGACGAGAGCCGGGGACTTCCGGCCTACACCGCCTTGCAGCTGCGGGTGGCTGATGAGGTGCGGGACCGCCGGCGGGCCAACCCACATGCTGCGCTGGTGCGGCTCGAGGTCCGACTGGAGGCGGTCGCGTGACTCCCGAGCAGGTGGCTCGACGGCGCGCCGTCGAGGCACTGCGATCGGGCGTGCCGAGCGTGGACGCCGTGGCTGCCCTCGGCTCAGGTCAGGGCGAGATCGAGGACGCGTTCGGTGCGCTGCTCGACCGGGGGTCCGGCGGCCAGCTGGTCGGCGGCGGCTTCGGCACCGGAAAGAGCCACCTGCTGACCCACCTCGCGGCTCTCGCCCGAACCCGCGGCTTCGTCGTGAGCACCGTCGTGATCAGCAAGGAGACTCCGCTCCACGACCCCGGCAAGGTCTACCGGTCCGCGGTGGAGGCGATGGTCGGGCCCAGCCGACTCCCCGGCGTCCTGGCTGAGGCTGCGGCGGCCCTCGACCCGGACTCCAAGGCCTACAGCGAGCTCGTGCGGTGGCTGGCCACCGACCCCGTCTCCGACCGATTCGCTGCGTCCCTCAGGGTCCACGAGAAACTGCTGACCTCGGACGCTCCCGACGCCGCCGAGACGATTGACGCTCTCGTCCGGTTCTGGGCCGGGGACCCGCTGCGCACTCCTGACCTCAAGCGGGCTGTGAAGTCCGTCGGCGAGGCGGGGGTCTTCACCCTCGCGGCTGTGCCGTTGCGAGAGCTGGCCCGACAGCGCTGGGCGTTCACCTCCCGGCTGTTGCGCGCCGCCGGCCACACCGGTTGGGTGCTCCTGCTCGACGAGGTGGAGCTGATCGGACGCTACTCGCTTGCGCAGCGGGCCAAGTCCTACGCCGAGATCGCGCGTTGGCTTGGCGCTGACAGCGGACCTCAGGTCGCCACCGTCCTCGCGATGACCGACGACTTCGAGGCCGCCGTCCTGGTCGACAAGGGGGACCGCGTCTCCGTCCCCGGAAAGCTCCACGACAAGCAGAGCGAGGAGTGGGATGAGATCGCGGCGCTCGCTGAGGGGGGCATGAAGGCCATCAGCACGCAGCTGCTGCTCCTGACGCCACCAGACTCCGCAGAGCTCGACCAGGCCTATGCCACGCTCAAGACCCTGCACGCGGCGGCTTATGACTGGTCCCCACCGGACGTGACCGGGATCGAGCGTCTCGGTGCGACCAGGATGCGCCAGTACGTGCGGGCCTGGATCAACGAGTGGGACCTCGTCCGCCTCGACCCGGCCTACACGCCGTCTACGCAGACCGTCGAGGTGCTCAGCTCCTACGAGCAGAACGAGGACCTCGAACAGGGGTAGCGGCCGCCGCGACTGTCAGGGTGCAGCGTTCACGGTCAGGTCGTCACCGACGCGGTCCACCACAACCTCGTTGCCGTCGCGGATCGCGCCGGACAGCAAGGCCTTCGCGAGCCGGTCACCGATCGCCTTCTGGACGAGCCGGCGCAGCGGGCGTGCGCCGTAGACCGGGTCATATCCGGTCAGCGACAGCCACTCCCGGGCTCCCTCGGTGACCGTTAGCCTGAGCCGGCGGTCAGCGAGTCGGGCCGCCAGCAGCGAGACCTGCAGGTCCACGATCTGGGTCAGCTCAGCCGGTCCGAGGGCGTCGAAGACCACGATGTCGTCGAGCCGGTTCACGAACTCCGGCTTGAAGGCCTTGCGGACGACCTCCCTCACCTTGTCCGACCGCTGGTCCGGGGTGAGCAGCGGGTCGGTCGAGAACGCCGAGCCAAGGTTGGACGTCAGCACCAGGATCGTGTTGCGGAAGTCGACCGTGCGGCCATGTCCGTCCGTGAGCCGACCGTCGTCCAGGACTTGTAGCAGGACGTCGAAGACGTCCGGGTGGGCCTTCTCGACCTCGTCGAACAGCACCACGCTGTACGGCCGGCGGCGGACCGCCTCGGTCAGCTGGCCACCCTGGTCGTAGCCCACATAGCCAGGAGGCGCACCGACGAGGCGGGCGACGGAATGCTTCTCGCCGTACTCGCTCATGTCGATGCGGGTGAGGGCCCGCTCGTCATCGAACAGAAACTCCGCGAGGGCCTTCGCGAGCTCGGTCTTGCCGACACCGGTCGGACCAAGGAACAGGAACGAGCCGGTTGGCCGGTCCGGGTCGGAGATGCCCGCGCGGGCCCGGCGCACGGCGTCGGAGACGGCCTGGACCGCCGTGGCCTGGCCGACGAGGCGGGCCCCAAGGGCCTCCTCCATGCGCAGCAGCTTGGCGGTCTCGCCCTCGAGCAGGCGGCCGGCGGGGATCCCAGTCCACGCGCCGACGACCTCGGCGATGTCGTCGGCGGTCACCTGCTCGTTCACCATCGCGTCGTCGGCGGGAGCAGCCACGGCATCGAGTTCCCTTGCCACGGAGGGGATTTCGCCGTACTGCAGTCGCGAAGCCGTCTCGAGGTCACCGTCACGCTGGGCACGCTCGAGCTGTGACTGGAGCTCGACGAGGCGCTTCTTGAGCTCACCGACGTGGTTGAGGCCGGCCTTCTCGCGCTCCCAGCGGACCATCAGGGCATCGAGCTGCTCGGCCTTGTCGGCGAGCTCGCGCCGTAGGGAGGCGAGCCGGGCCGCGGATGCCTCGTCGCTCTCCTTCTGGAGCGCCAGCTCCTCCATCCGCATCCGGTCGACAGCCCGCTGCAGCTCGTCGATCTCGACCGGGCGGCTGTCGATCTCCATCCGCAGCCGCGAGCCAGCCTCGTCGACGAGGTCGATCGCCTTGTCCGGAAGAAACCTCGCGGTGATGTAGCGGTCGGACAGGGTGGCCGCGGCGACCAATGCCGAGTCGGTGATCTCAACCCCATGGTGCCCTTCGTAGCGGCCCTTGAGCCCGCGCAGGATCGCGATGGTGTCCTCGACACTCGGCTCACCGACGAGCACCTGCTGGAAGCGCCGCTCGAGCGCGGGGTCCTTCTCGATGTTCTCGCGGAACTCATCCAGGGTGGTCGCGCCGACCATCCGGAGCTCGCCGCGAGCCAGCATCGGCTTGAGCATGTTGCCGGCATCCATGCTCCCCTCGGCCTTGCCGGCACCGACGACGGTGTGCAGCTCGTCGAGAAACGTGATGATCTCGCCGTCACTGTCCTTGATCTCGGCCAGGACGGCCTTGAGCCGCTCCTCGAACTCACCGCGGTACTTCGCGCCCGCGATCATGGCACCGAGGTCGAGCGACACCAGTCGCTTGTCGCGCAGGGACTCCGGGACGTCGCCGGCGACGATCCGCTGCGCAAGCCCCTCGACGACGGCGGTCTTGCCGACGCCGGGCTCCCCGATCAGGACGGGGTTGTTCTTGGTCCGGCGCGAAAGCACCTGGACCACCCGGCGGATCTCGGTGTCGCGTCCGATGACGGGGTCGAGCTTGCCGTCACGGGCGAGCTGGGTGAGGTCGACGCCGTACTTCTCCAGCGCCTGGTACGACGACTCCGGGTCCTGGGACGTCACCCGTCGGTTGCCGCCCCGGACCGTGGCGAAAGCGTCGAGCAGGGCCTTGACCGAGGGCAGCCCGAGAGCCGGTTCGGCTGCCAGGCCGACGACCAGGTGCTCGGTCGAGACGAAGTCATCCTGCTTGTCGGTCGCGGCCCGCTGGGCGGCCTCGAAGGCGTACTGCACTCCCCGGCTGAGCTGCGGAGCGCTACCGCCGACGGCCGTCGGGAGCGCAGCAAGCAGCTTCTCGCCCTGCGCCCTGACGGCGACGACGTCCCCGCCGGCCGCCTCGAGAAGCGGACGGGCGATTCCTTCCGACTGGTCGAGCAGGGCGAGCAGCAGGTGCACGGGGGTGACGTCGGGGTGACCGGCCGCAGCGGCACGGCCCACCGCCGCTGACAGCGCTTCCTGCGACTTGGTGGTGAGGCGTCCGGCGTCCACGGGGCTCCTTCGGGGCTGACGGATGGTCCTGTCCAGGCAACGTCAAAATACTTGAGTCTGTTCCGCTCAAGTCTTACCCCCTATTGGCGCAAATCCA
>JANXUE010000300.1 GCA_025352005.1 Frankiales bacterium | reverse complement strand
ATTCCGATGTCCTGAACCAGAACACTGCCCCGCAACAACGCAAAACCGCAGGTCAGAGGCCATTTCCCTGGGTAACAGGGATGCGGCCTTTCTCCTGCTCGTCCGTGGCTCGTCCGGGAATTCCAGAGAATGCCTGGCGGCGAGAAGCACCGGCAAGCCGCCACAGGCAGCAGACGCCGGCTAGCTATCAGAATCAACGCAATTTCGAGCGCGTCGCTCCCCCGGACGCACGGGATACCTACGCAGGGGTTCGCACGAGAGCAACCACGACGCTTCTGCCGTCTTCTCCGGGTCAAGTCCTGAAGATTCTCGGAGCAAGCAATGGCGTCACTGGGGCTGCGAGCGAAGGTCATCGGGCGGTGTTCACGCGCTCTGGGGTCCCGCCGAGTCTGACAAGCACCTGCATGGCGGTGGAGTTGGCGGCAAGGTGTCGGACGGTCGGGGCAGCGAGCGGGCATGCTTGTCACGTGGCTGCCGGTCCGTCGTCGCGTTTCCGCGTGAGCGCGCGTGTTCGTCGCCGGCGGATAGCTGCGTGTGCGCTGCTGTCGTTGTTGGCTGCGGTGGGCTTCCAGCAGGTGACCAAGGCGGACGTCAGCCCGAACGGCACCGCCTCAGCCGTTGCGCGGTCTGGCGTTCGTCCCGGTGGAGGTCAGAGTGCGGCGCGGCGTGCGCTGCCGCACGGTCGGCCGCTGTCGGTGTACGCCCATACCGGGGTCGGCGCTTTTCAGGCCGCGACCAGGGGCGTTCCCTTTCTGCTGTACGTGCCGGAGTCCGCCGGTCGTGGGGTGGACGTCATCGACCCTCAAACCGGGAGGCTTATGGGTCACTACGTGACGGGCCTGGACCCGCAGCACGTGGTGCCGTCCTATGACCTCACGACGCTGTGGTCCACCAACGACCTGGCCAACACTGTCACGCCGTTCGATCCACGCACCGGGCGTCCGAAGGGGCCGAGTGTGGCGGTCAACGACCCCTACAACATGTACTTCCTGCCTGGTGGTCACCTTGCCATGGTGGTCCAGGAACAGTTGCAACAGCTTGGTTTTTTCGATGCCCGGACCATGGCTGCGGTGTCGGTGCTGCCCGTGGAGTGTCCGGGCATCGATCACGCTGACTTCACCGCCGACGAACGTGTCATGGTGGCTTCGTGCGAGTTCGGGCACCGGCTGCTCAGGATGGACGTCGCGACCCGAACCGTGACTGGGTACCTGGACCTGCCCGGGTCCTCTCCGCAGGACGTACGGCTGAGCCCGGATGGGAGGGTGTTCTTCGTCGCGGACAAGAAGCTCGGTGGTGTGCACATCATCGATGCTGGCTCGTTCCGGCAGGTCGGGTTCCTGCTGACAGGTGCCGATGCGCATGGCATCTATCCCAGCCGGGACGGCCGAAGGATGTACGTCAGCAACCGGGGCAACGGGACCATCAGCGTGATCGACCCGGTCCGGTTGGCGGTGGTTGCGACCTGGCGGCTACCCGGCGGTGGGAGCCCTGATATGGGTGGCGTGAGCCCGGACGGTCGGGTGCTCTGGCTGTCGGGACGCTATGACGCAGCCGTCTATGCCATCTCCACAACTGATGGGCATCTGCTGAAGCGGATCGACGTACCGATGAAGCCACATGGCATGTGCGTTTGGCCACAGCCCGGCCGGTACTCCCTGGGCCACACCGGGAACATGCGGTAACGACCACCCACCGGCAGCTAAACCCATCCCCTGGCTCAGCGCGTTCGCCAGGAACACGTGAGCATCGGCGAGGGAGGCCGCAGCATGGCCAGTTGCTCCCTGGGGCGGCCGCTGCTGGCTTGGTTCCTGACCCGGCTCGCCGATTTAGCACTCGGTGGGCTGGCGGTGACCCTACGGGACCGCATGGGGGCGCTCTTGCAGCTCCACGCGCAGACGAGTGAAGGCCGCCGGATCGGCGATTTCGAGCTAGTGCGTGCGGCAGCTCATAGGCAACCGTGAACTGTTCTTGCATCGCGCCAGCCGTCCAGGTCTCCAAAGGTGCCCTCCGCGTCTTGATCTAGTCGCGCACCATAATGGCCGAAGGTAAAGGCAGGAAAGGAGCGTCCCGAGCGTCGTCGAGGCGCGGACATCGGTGAACTACTGGCCCATCGCACCACGCCGCAGCAACGCCATGTCCTAGTTGCTGTCCGCGCCGGCGAGCATCGCCGCGACGAAGGCCGGGACCTTGAGGTGGGCGCTGCCACTGCCGGGTCTGTGGATCTGGCCATGCCCGGTGACGAGGGCTTGCGGGCCGGCGCGCTCGCGGCGGCGATCGGGGCGCTCACGGTGGGGGGCCTGTTGCTCTACATTTGGCCAGAGCAAAGCCGAGCGCGAGGACGACGGTTGCGGTGAGTGTTGTGCTGTTCACAGATCGGCATATCCGGTCGATTCAGAAGCAAGGCAACAGGCCAGGACTGGGTGTTGCTGGTCGGCCGATGGTGGCCTTGGCGTCTTTAACAATGGTCGCCCCGCCACTGGGCGCGGCACTCTCGATCGCGGTCACGCGCTTCTCAGGCGCCTACGACGGCCCGGAACGCTTCGACATCACGAAACTGCTCGTCGCTACTGGCGGCGTCGTTGCCAACTTTCGGGCACGACGTGCGCCGGCTGCGACCCAATCTGCTGCTCGGCGGGGTCGGGCCAGCCGAGGAAGCGACCTGGCCCGGACGGGCCCTAGCGATGGGGAACGCGCTCGTCGGGTTCCACTCTGCCCGCCAAGCGATGCATCGTCATAAATATCGACCCTGATAGCGGCGCCCAAGACCTCGACGTCTTCCAGCGCATCCGGCAGGAGTTCGCCAATCGGCTCGCGCTTAACTGCACGATTCGCGTCGGTGACCCTGGTCGAGACCGCTGCCACCCCGGTGCACCTCGGCGAGTGGATCGTCGGCGCTCCCTACGCGGTGGACTGACGATTCGCCTATCCGCCCACGAACCGCCGTGACTTCCACACCTGCAGGCACGAGCGAGGTCGTCAACCGAGCTGGGTTACGGGGTTCTCGCCGAGCCCGCTCAGACCAGCACGGCAACCCGCACGGCGACCAACGCTGCGTCTCGGGGACGTCGAGGCAGCCCTGACGCCCCGCCTGGCTCGGGGGTAGAAGACCGGTCTCAACGGTTCGTTGTGCCTCGCACTCGTTCGGGCGCGCTGATCACGTGGTGGTTTCATCACACGGCTCGACGGCTGAACCCGTCCCCTTTGGGGTAGACCTGAAGAGAGTCGTTCACGGGACGGTGTGCAAGACGCGCGCCGCCCGGGGCCGACCCCGTCGAGCATGATCACCCTGCGAGGACAAGGATAAGCGCGTGACCGCGACCCAGAACGCAGCCCAAGACACCTCCACGAGCGGCAACGAGCCCGGCGAGCGTCGCTACGCCACCGTCAATCCCTTCACGGGCGAGACGGAGAAGGAGTTCCCCTTCACCCCGACCGGTGACATCGACGGCATCATCGAGCGGGCGCACGCTGCCTACGCTCAGTGGCAGCTCCGGCCCGTGCAGGAGCGGGCCGACGTCGTGCGCCGGGCCGCGGACCTCATGGACGAGCGCCAAGACGCGCTCGCGGCCCTGATCACCACCGAGATGGGCAAGCGCGCGGAGGAGGCCACCGGCGAGTTGCAGCTGTGCGCGATGATCCTCCGGTACTACGCCGACAACGGGCCCGGGTTCCTCGCCCCCACGTCGATCACGCCGATGCTGGGCAAGGGAGAGGCCGTCGTCGAGACCCGACCGATCGGCGTCCTGCTGGCCATCGAGCCGTGGAACTACCCCTTTTACCAGGTGGTCCGCGTGGCCGGCCCGAACCTGGTGCTTGGCAACACGGTCATCCTCAAGCACAGCGAGATCACGCCTCAGTGCGCGGTCGCCGTCGAGCAGTTGTTCACCGACGCCGGCGTCCCCGAGGGCGTCTTCACCAACACCTTCCTGCGCATCTCCGACGTCGAGCAGGTCATCGCCGACCCCCGGATCCAGGGCGTGACGCTGACGGGCAGCGAGCGGGCCGGTAGCTCGGTCGCGGCCCTGGCCGGAAAGCACCTGAAGAAGTCGGTGCTCGAGCTCGGTGGCAGCGACCCGTTCATCGTGCTCGACGCCGACAATCTCGCCGCCACGGTCGCCGCCGCCACTATGGGCCGGATGCAGAACACCGGCCAGGCGTGCACCGCGTCGAAGCGGCTGATCGTCACCGAGGAGTTCTACGAGCCCTTCGTGCAAGGCCTGAAGCAGGCCTTTGCCACCTTCACCCCCGGCGACCCGGCCGACCCGACGACGTCGCTGGCGCCGCTGTCCAGCGAGGCGGCCGCCAAGGAGCTGCACGCGCAGATCCAGGACGCCATCGACAAGGGCGCGACGGTCGTCGCCGGTGGCGGACGGCCCGATCATGCCGGAGCGTTCGTGGACGCGACGATCCTGACCGACGTGACACCTGACATGCGCGCCTACTCCGAGGAACTGTTCGGTCCCGCCGCCGTGGTCTATAAGGTCAAGGACGCCGACGAGGCGGTCGCGCTGGCAAACTCCAGCGTGTACGGCCTGGGCGCGACCGTGATGAGCGCTGACCCCGAGCGTGCGCAGTCGGTAGCTGACCGGCTCGAGGCCGGCATGGTCTGGATCAACCAGCCGACCGGCTCCTCGCCGGAGCTGCCCTTCGGTGGCGTCAAGCGGTCCGGCTACGGCCGCGAGCTGTCCGAGCTGGCGATGTCGGAGTTCTCCAACCGACGGCTCCTGCGTACCGTCCCCGTCCGCAAGGACTGACAGTCAGCCGGGCTTGAGCTGAGTCACTCTGTACGGCTAGGCCATGACGTACTCGCCGGGACCGGGCCCGAGGATGGGGTAGGAGGCACTACCCATCGAGGGAGGACCGATCAGGTCGCCTGCGGTCGCGCTGGACCATTGCGCCCAGTCTTCCCACCACGAGCCAGCACGTTTGCTCGCGCTCTCACGCCAGTCGTCAGCCTCGGGTGGCAGGTCGTCTGCGCTGAGATACCAGCCCTTGTGGCCAGGTGGATTCACGATGCCGGCGATGTGGCCGCCGCTGCTCAGGATGAATCGAACCGGCCCCGAAACGAGCTGCGTCGTCGCGTAGGCCGAGCGCCAGGGAACGATGTGATCATTTTCGGCGCTGACGATGTAACACTTGTTCTTGATCGTGGCCAGCTCGATCTGTTCCCCGGCGATGGTGAGCCCGCCGGTTGCCAACCGGTTCTCGACGTAGAAGTTGCGCAGGTAGAAGGCGTGCATCGCGGCCGGCATCCGGGTGTTGTCAGAGTTCCAGGCCAGAATATCGAACGCCGGTGGATCAAGACCCATCAGCCAGTTCGACGCGACGTAGTTGAAGATCAGGTCGTTCGGGCGCAGGGCGTCGAAGGTGGCGGCCATCGAGGCCCCGTCGAGATAGCCGTGCTTGGCCATCTGTTTCTCGAGTTTGTCGACGGTTGCCGCTTCCGTGAATAACCCCAGCACGCCCGGCTCGGAGTAGTCGAGCATCGTGTTGAGCAACGTGACGGCGCCGACGCGGGACCCACCTGACTGAGTCTCGTGTGCTGTGGTTATCGCCGCGAGCGCCCCTCCGAGGCACAGTCCGGCAATGTCGATGGTGTCGGCGCCCGTGATGTCTGCGACGACATGCAGTGCGGTCTGGGTCCCGTCGATCAGATAGTCATCCATCGTGACGTCGAGCTTTTCCGGGCCCGGATTGCGGTAGCTGATGGCAAATACGGTTCGCTGTTGTTTCACAGCCCATTCGATGAAGCTGCGGCCCGGCGCGAGATCCATGATGTAGTACTTGTTGATCCACGGCGGGCTGCACAGCAGCGGCGCTTCGCGCACCTGATCGGTCTGCGGCTCATACTGCAGAACCTCGATGAGGTCGTTGCGATACACCACCTTGCAGGGGGTGGTCGCCAGGTTCTTCCCTACGGTGAACGCCTTGCCGTCTACCTGCTTCGGCCGTCCACCGTTGTGCAACAGATCCTCGAGAAGAGTCCGGGCGCCTTTGAGTACGCTGGAACCTCCGGTCTCGAAAGCCCGCTTGAGAGCCGCCGGATTGGTCAGCAAGAAGTTCGTCGGCGACAGGGCATCGAGGATGAAGCTCGCCGCCAGCGCAGCCTTGCGTTCGGTCATCGGGCTCAGTCCCGCGCCTGTCACCAACTCCTCGGCGAACTGGCTGACGGCGAGGTAGTGCTGGCGCAGAGCGAAGAAGGCGGGGTTGTCACTCCACGCCGGGTCGGTGAATCGGCGGTCACCCGACTCGAGCTCAAAGGTCGGCGCCCGCGTGAGGCCGACGCCACGGGCTACCGAAGCCGTGCAGACACGCGCCAATCCAAAGACAAAGCGCGTGCTCGCCGTGATCACCCTGCCCGGTCGAACCGTCAGGCCCATCGCCGCGGATTCGAGGGACTTGCCGAACTGTGCCATATCGGAATCCGGCGTCACCATCATGGGTTACATCCGCTCGAAGATCGCGGCAATGCCCTGTCCGCCGCCGATGCACATGGTGACCAGTGCGTATCGACCGCCGGCGCGGCGAAGCTCGTACAGCGCCTTCACCGTCAGGATCGCACCGGTCGCCCCGATCGGATGACCGAGGGAGATGCCGCTGCCGTTTGGATTGGTCCGCTCGGCAGGAAGGCCGAGTTCGCGGGCGACGGCGAGCGCTTGAGCGGCGAACGCCTCGTTCACCTCGAAGACGTCGATGTCATCGATCTTCAGGTCGGACCGCTGCAAGACCGAGCGGACCGCCGGCACTGGACCCATTCCCATGATCCTCGGCGGCACGCCCGCATGGCTGTACGCCACCAGCCGCCCGAGCGGCTGCAGTCCGCGATCAGAGGCGAACTCCGCGTCGGCCAGTACAACCGCCGCGGCCGCATCGTTGACGCCCGCGGCATTGCCAGCAGTCACCGTGCCGTCTTTGTCGAATGCTGGGCGCAGTCTAGCCAGGTCATCGATCGTGACGCCGGGGCGGACGTGCTCGTCGAGGGTGAACGAGACGAGGCCCTTCTTCGCTGCGATATCAATCGGGACGATTTGCTCGAGGAAATGGCCGGCCTCGACTGCGGCGGCAGCACGACGGTGACTTTCGACGGCCAGCGCGTCCTGATCAGATCGGGACACCTCGTAGTCGGTCGCGACGTTCTCGGCAGTAATGGCCATGTGACAGCTGTCGAAGGGGTCGGTCAGCGCGCCGACCATTGCGTCGACCGTGGCACCGTCGCTCATGCGTTGGCCCCAGCGCAGGCTCGGTAACCAGTACTGCGCGCGGCTCATCGACTCCGCGCCGCCGGCAACTGCAGTCTCGACGTCACCGAGCATGATTGCTTGAGCAGCGGAGAGGATCGCCTGCAGTCCGCTGCCGCACAAACGATTTACGTTGAACGCCGGCGTCTCGACCGGCAGGCCGCCGTTCACCGCTGCCACTCGAGCCAAATACATGTCGCGTGCCTCGGTATGGATGACGTTGCCGAAGACAGCGTGCCCGATCTCGTCCGGTGCAAGACCCGACCTCGTCACCGCTTCGCGCACAACGGTGGCGGCCAGGTCACAGGGCGGCACATCCTTCAGGCCGCCCCCGTACTTGCCGATCGCGGTCCGGGTACCCGACAGCACGACCACGTCTCGTTGGTTGGTCATGGTCTCCTCCTCACATGTCCAGTCCGCCGTTTACGGCCCAGGTTTGGCCGGTGATGTAGGCGCTTTCGTCGGCGGCGAGGAAACACACGGCGCGGGCTATCTCGTCTGGCAGACCGAGTCGCCGCAGGGGCACCTGCTCACGGATGGCTTCGAGAACGTTCTCCGGCACGGTCGCGAGCATCTCGGTCGCGACGAAGCCCGGTGTCACCGCGTTGACGGTTAAGCCGATGCCTTCCCCAAGGCGGCCAGATCGCTTGAGTTGGAACGCCGCTTCTAAGGCCAGGGACTTGGTCAGTCCGAACAACCCGGACTTTGATGCGGCGTAGTTGGCCTGACCGATATTGCCGGTCTCGCCGATCACCGAGGAGATATCGATGATGCGGCCCGTACCCCGTGTGAGCATGTGCTCCATCGCGGCCTGCGACAAGTAGAAGGCGCCGGACAGGTTGACATCAAGGACCTTCTGCCACTGATCGTCGGTCATCTTTGCGACTGTGCGATCCATCGTGATTCCGGCGTTGTTGACCAGCACATCCAGTCGGCCATGTTGGTCGATGACGTCACGGATGACTTCGCGGCAGTGCTCGGCGAGCCCGACATTGCCCTTGTGCAGGGTGAGCTTGCAATCGGGGAAGTCGGTCTTCATCTCGATCTGGTATTCATGGGCCCGCTCGTCGCCGCGCCAGTACCCAACGGCGATGTCCGCGCCCTGTGCCGCGAGTCGTCGCGAGATTGCCTCGCCGATGCCGCGTGTACCACCGGTGACAAGGGCGACCCGGCCGCGCACTCCGTTGTCTTCCATGCCCTGTCCGTGCCGTCGTTGCTTGGTCGATGTCATCTTCTCCCTTTCGGTTCTTCGGGTGTTGAATCACCAAACGTTGCTGAGTGAATCTGGCCAGCGGGTGGCTGGCGGGAGCGGAGCGATCAGACCGAGACCAGCAAGGACGCTGCTGTCCGCCAGATCCATCGATATCCGTCGCGATGTCGGGTCTCGAGCCCAGGTTGACGTCCGCAACTGGAGGCTGCCGCCGACGTAACCCCATGGTCGTTGTGGCTATGTAAGCCCGGTAGGGCCAAAGGACCCGCCTCCGTGCAAAAGCGAGGTCGGGTCGGTTGTTATGCCGAGCGGCCGAGGTCGCCACCCCGCCGGCCGGACGCACGCCGGACGCGCCGCGTCACCAGGGGCCGTAGACGCCGGTGTTCGCCCCCTGCAAGGCACTGACGTAGCGCGCGCGCTCGTGGGCTGTCTCGTCGGCGCTGACCGGCACCGCCAGCCGGCCGCGCACCTCGTCGAGGGAGCCGAACCCCTTGCGCGCGGCCCACTCCGCCAACCCGTCGAGCAGGACCGCGGCGTGCTCGGGGCCGTGCCGCAGCAGCGCCGACGCGCTCATCACTACGTCCGCGCCGGCCAGCAGGTAAGCCGCCACATCCGTCGCGCTCTCCACCCCGGTCGTCGCCGCCAGGGAGGCGGACACCCGGCCGTACAGCAGGGAGATCCAGGTCCGCGGGAGCCGGGCGTCGACCGGGCTCGACAGGCCGACCGACGGCACCGCGGTGAGGGTCTCGGTGTCGATGTCGGGCTGCAGGAAGCGGTTGAACAGCACCAGGCCGTCTGCGCCGCCCTCGTCCAGTCGCACGGCCATCTCGCCGGTGGAGCTGAAGAACGGGCTGAGCTTGACAGCCACGGGGATGCTCACCACGTCCTTGACCCGGGCCAGCACGTCGACGTGGCGCTGCTCCACCTCTCGGCCGGGGATGTGCCGGTCGCCGGGCAGGTAGTAGATGTTGAGCTCGAGCGCGGCCGCGCCGGCACCCTGCATGGCCACCGCGTAGTCCGCCCAGCCCCCAGGAGTGACGCCGTTGAGGCTGGCGATCACCGGGATGTCGACCGCTGCGACGGAGCGTTCCAGCAGGCTCAGGTAGCGGCGCGGGCCTGGCTCCTGCTCGGTCTCGGACGGGAAGTACGACAGCGACTCGGCGAAGCTCTCCGTGCCTGCGTCGACCAGCCGGGCGTTCTGTTCGCTCTCCCGGCGGACCTGCTCCTCGAGCAGGGAGTAGAGCACGACCGCGCCGAGGCCGGCGTCGGCCAGCCGGCGAACGCCGTCGACGGTCTGCGACAGCGGAGAGGCCGAGGCCACCAACGGATTGCGCAGGGTCAGGCCCAGGTAGTGGGTGGTCAGGTCCATCAGCGGTCCTTGCGGGCGTCGGGCGTGAACCGGTGTGCCCCGCGGGTGGCCATCTCCTCGTAGACCTCCCAGCGCTGGTCGACAGCCAGCTGGGCCAGGCCGTGCAGGCGCTCGGCCTCGGCCGGGTCGGAGTTGGCCAGCGCGCGGTAGCGCAGCTCGCGGTTGGTGTAGTCGGCCAGCGGCAGTCTCGGGCGCGGTGAGTCGAGCAGAAACGGGTTGCCGCCGGCGGCGCGCAGCACCGGGTTGTAGCGGATCAGCGGCCAGTAGCCGCTGTCCACCGCCCGGGACTGCTGGTCCAGGCCGAGCTTCATCTCGATCCCATGGGCGATGCAGTGGCTGTAGGCCAGCACCAACGACGGCCCGTCGTACGCTTCCGCCTCGCGAAACGCCGACAGGGTCTGCTGCGGGTCCGACCCCATGGCCACCCGGGCGACGTAGACGTTGCCGTAGGCGATGGCCTGCAGGGCGATGTCCTTCTTGCCGGTGGTCTTTCCTGCGGCGGCGAACTTGGCCACCGCGCCCAGCGGTGTCGACTTCGACATCTGCCCGCCGGTGTTGGAGTAGACCTCGGTGTCAAGGACGAGAACGTTCACGTTGCATCCGGTGGCCAGTACGTGGTCCAGCCCGCCGGAGCCGATGTCGTAGGCCCAGCCGTCCCCGCCGACGATCCACACGCTGCGCCGGACCAGGTGCTCGACCACGCTGAGCAGGTCGGTCACCACCGGCCCGTCCAGCCCGGCGAGGCGCCGCATGAGCTCGGCGACCCGCCCGCGCTGCTCGCGCAGCTCGGACTCGCGCAGCTGCGGCGCGGACAGGATGGCGTCGACCAGGTCGGTGCCGGCCGCGTCGCGTAGCTCAGTCAGCCGCCGCCGGGCCAGGGCGGTCTGCCCGTCGGCGGCCAGCCGCAGGCCGAGGCCGAACTCGGCGTTGTCCTCGAACAACGAGTTCGACCAGGCCGGTCCGCGCCCCTCCGCATCGCTTGTCCACGGAGTGGTGGGCAGGTTCCCGCCATAGATGGAGGAGCAGCCGGTGGCGTTGGCCACCGTCAGCCGGTCGCCGAACAGCTGGGACAACAGCTTGACGTACGGTGTCTCGCCGCAGCCGGCGCAGGCGCCGGAGAACTCGAACAACGGCTCCAGGAACTGAGTCCCCCGTACGGTGCCGAAGTCCACCCGGGTCCGGTCGGTGGCCGGCAGCGACTCGAAAAAGGCGATGTTTTCGCGCTCGTCGGCGATCCTCGGCGCGCCTGGGTCGAGGTTGATCGCCTTGCGGTCATCCGGGGTGACGATCGGGCAGGCATCGACGCACAGCCCGCACCCGGTGCAGTCCTCGACGTAGACCTGCAGCGTGTAGCGGCGGTCGGGGAGCCCCGGGGCGACCAGTGGCGCCGAGGCGAAGGCGGCGGGTGCGCCGGCCAGCTGAGCCGGCTCGTAATAGCGGGAGCGGATGACGCTGTGTGGACAGACGAAGCTGCAGTTGCCGCATTGAATGCACGAGTCCGGGTCCCAGACCGCAACCAGCTCGGAGACGTTGCGCTTCTCATACTGCGTCGTGCCGCTGGGGTAGCTGCCGTCCACCGGCAGCGCACTGACCGGCAGCAGGTCGCCGCGGCCGGCCATCATCTCGGCGGTGACTGTGCGGACGAACTCCGGTGCGTGCGCCGGCACCGGCGGCGGCAGCTCGACCACCGAGGTCGCCTGTTCGGGCACCATGATCTGGTGCAGCCCGGCCAGCGTGGCGTCGACCGCTGCATGGTTGCGCTCGACCACCTCCGCACCGCGCCGGCGGTAGGACTTCTCGATCGCCGCCTTGATCTTGACGATCGCCTCGTGGCGGGGCAGCACGCCGGAGATGGCAAAGAAGCAGGTCTGCAGGACGACGTTGATCCGGCCGGTCATGCCGGCGTCGCGGGCGATCTGACTGGCGTCGATCGCGTACAGGCTGATCTGCTTGGAGATGATCTGCTCCTGCACCGGGCGCGGCAGCGCATCCCAGACCTGTTCGGGCGCCTGTCGGCAGTTCAACAGCAGGGTGGCGCCGTGCGCGGCACGTTCAAGCACGTTCACTTGGCGGAGCAGGGAGAACTGGTGACAGCCGATGAAGCTGGCGTGCTGAACCAGGTAGGGCGCCTGGATCGCTCGGGGGCCGAAGCGCAGGTGCGACACGGTCTGCGAGCCGGACTTCTTGGAGTCATAGACGAAATACCCTTGGGCGTGGAGGTTCTCCTCTGCGCCCAGGATCTTGATGGTGTTCTTGTTGGCTCCGACCGTGCCGTCCGCACCGAGGCCGTAGAAGATGGCCCGTACCGAGTCCGGCGGCTCGATGTCCATGGCCGCGTCGTAGGACAGGCTGGTCCCGGAAACGTCGTCGTTGATGCCGATCGTGAACCGCCTGCGCGGCCGCTCGAGGGCCAACTCGTCGAACACCCCGGCCACCATGCCCGGGGTGAACTCCTTCGACGACAGCCCGTAGCGCCCACCGGAGGTCCGCGGCAGCTCCCGCTCGCCGTCCTGGTAGGCCTCGGTGAGGGCGGTAACCACGTCCAGGAACAGCGGCTCGCCGATCGAGCCGGGCTCTTTGGTCCGGTCCAAAACCGCGATCCGGCGCACGCTGGTGGGCACCGCGTCGAGCAGCGCGCGGGTCGGGAAAGGCCGGTACAGGCGGACCTGCGCGACCCCGACCCGCTCGTCGCGGGCGGTCAGCGCGGCCACGGTCTCCCGGACCGTCTCCCCGCCGGAGCCCATGATCACCATGACCCGGTCGGCCTCGGGATGGCCGTGGTAATCGACCAGCCGCATCGCCCGGCCGGTCCGCTCGCCGAGGAGGTCCATCGCGTCCTGCACAGCCGCGGGCACCCGAGCGTAGAAGGGGTTCACCGTCTCGCGGGCCTGGAAGTAGACATCGGGGTTCTGCGACGTACCCCGGATGAATGGCCGTTCCGGGGACATCCCGCGGGCGCGGTGCGCCCGCACCAGCGACTCGGGAACCAGTGCGCGCAGGTCGTCGTCGTCGAGCATGTGGATCGTGTTGAGCTCGTGCGACGTGCGGAATCCGTCGAAGAAATGCACAAACGGCACCCGGGTCGACATCGTCGCCGCCTGCGCCACCAGCGACAGGTCGTGGCACTCCTGGACCGACGCGGCCGCCAGCATCGCGAAGCCGGTCTGGCGCACCGCCATCACATCGGAGTGGTCGCCGAAGATGGATAGTCCTTGGGTGGCCAGCGACCGGGCAGCTACGTGCATGACGGCCGAGGTCAGCTCGCCGGCGATCTTGTACATGTTCGGGATCATGAGCAGCAGGCCCTGCGACGCGGTGAACGTCGTGGACAGCGAGCCGCCCTGCAGCGCGCCGTGCAGCGCCCCTGCCGCCCCGGCCTCGCTCTGCATCTCCACCACCTTGGGTACCGTGCCCCACACGTTGGTCCGGTGCCGGCTCGACCATTCGTCGGCGAGCTCGGCCATCGGCGAGGACGGCGTGATGGGGTAGATGCAGCAGACCTCGTTGAGGCGGTATGCCACCGACGCGGCGGCCTCGTTCCCGTCGATCGTGGCCCGGGTCATGGCAGGTCCGTGACCATCTCGATGGCGTGCACCGGGCACTGCTCGTAGCAGGCCCCGCAGCCGGTGCATCTTGCGTCGTCGATGCGATAGCGGTGCCCCTCCCCCAACTTGATCACCGCGTCCTCCGGGCAGGCCCCGAGGCAGCCGTCGCACTCGCAGCAGTTGCCGCACGACAGGCATCGGCGCGCCTCGAACGTGGCCTCCGCCTCGGACAGCCCGCCGGCGATCTCCCTGAAGCCCGTGACCCGCTCCTGGACCGTGAGCTGCGGCTGCTGCCGGCGGGGGTCATCACCAAAAAACCACAGGTTGAGCATGTCGAAGCTGACCGGGGCGTGCTTGGTCCCGGTGGGCGCCGGTGATCCGCGCAGCCAGGTGTCGATGTTGCGGGCCGCCTTCTTGCCGTGCCCCACGCCGACCGTCACCGTGCGCTCGCTGGGCACCATGTCCCCGCCGGCGAACACGCCGGCGCACCCGGTCATCATCGACGGCGACACGACCACCGTGCCGTCGGGGGCGAACTCCACCCCGGACACCGGCCGCAGGAAGGCCGTGTCGGACTCCTGCCCCAAGGCCAGGATCACCGTGTCCGCAGCCAGCCGCTCGAAGCGGCCGGTCGGCTGGGGGAAGCCCGCCTCGTCGAGCTCCATCTGCTCCACCTGAAGCTCCGGCCCCTCGAAGGCGGTGATGGTGCGCAGCCAGTTGATCCGGATGCCCTCGCGCTCAGCGTCCTGGGCCTCCTCGGCGTGGGCCGGCATCTGCTCACGGGTGCGCCGGTAGACGATGAGCGTCTCGTCGGCGCCGAGCCGCCGGGCCACCCGGGCCGCGTCCATCGCGGTGTTGCCGCCGCCGTAGACCGCCACCTTGCGCCCGATCACCGGCCGTTCGCCGGAGGCGACGCTACGCAGAAACGACACCGCGTCCACGACCGGGCCGGCGTCGCGGGCCGGGATGTCGACCCGCTTGGAGAGGTGGGCGCCGACCGCGACGAACACCGCGTCGAAGGATCCCTCCGCACGCTCGGCGGCCAGGTCCTCGACCAGGTGGCCGCTGGTCATGCGTACCCCGAGGGCGGCGATCCGGTCCACCTCACCGGCCAGCACGTCGCGTGGCATCCGATAGGACGGGATGCCGTAGCGCATCATCCCGCCTGGCTCGGCGCCAGAGTCGCGGATCTCCACCTCGTGGCCGAGCCGGGCCAGGTGGTAGGCGGCCGACAGCCCACTCGGGCCGGACCCGACGATGAGCACCCGCTTGCCGGTCCGAGTTGCCGGCGGGTCGAACCGCCAGCCGCGCTCCAGCGCGAGGTCGCCGAGGAAGCGCTCGATCGAGTGGATCGACACGGCGCTGTCGAGCTGCGCGCGGTTGCAGACGGTCTCACACGGGTGATAGCAGACTCGGCCGTGGATCGCCGCCATCGGGTTGTCGGCGGTCAACGACCGCCAGGCCTGCTCGTGCTTGCCGTCGGTGGCCAGGCCTAGCCAAGCCTGGATGTTTTCTCCGGCCGGGCAACCGGAGTTGCACGGCGGGAGCAGGTCGACGTAGGCCGCGTGGCTGGACCGAACCGGTCCAGACCGGGAATGCCCATGCAGCAGGTCGGGCAGCGTCGTGACGTCACGCAACGGGTCGGTCATGCCGCATCCTCCAGCCCTGGGAGGCCCGGGCGGGAGATCCCGTCACGACCACCAATCGACACTCCTGTCCGCAGGTGTCCCGTGTCAACGGTGCGCGGGCTGAGGCCAGCCTGATCTGGCGGACCGCCGGAGCCCACTGGGCCGTCTCGATCGGGAGAAAGGCTGCCACGGGGTGACCACCGGGCCCTACACACGACGCTGACCCCGGCCCTGGAGAACCGGCAGCGGGAGTTCCATGGCCCGGGTGGCCTCCTCCAGCAGGTGCACGATCGACCGGTACTGCTGGCCCGTGGCCCGGGTCAGCCCGAACTCGCAGGTGCGGTTGCTGGATATGTACGCGTCGTGCCGCTGCCCAGCGAGCTCCGCGGCCTCGTGCTTCATCGCCGACGCGGTCAGCTCGGGGTGCAGCCAGCCGCGGTCCCCGGCGAAGCCACAGCAGCCGGCCTCGACGGGGCTGACGACCTGCTTGGCGACCGCGCCGGCGAGGGCCTCCAGCGTCGCGACCGTGCCGAGATGGTGGACCGAGCAGCCGGCATGTACGGCGACCGAGCCGAGCTGACTATCCACCACGAGCCGGGGCAGCAGCACGACGCTGAGGAAGTCGAGGCTGTCGAGCACGGTGATGTCTGCCAGCCGCTTGCGGTCCTCCTGTGAGAGCCACTCGCCGAGCCCCTTGAGCCCTTGAGTGCAGGAGCTCGCGTCCATCACGACCGGCAGCCGGCCCCCCTCAGACCAGCGCCACATCGCTGAGACCGTGCGACGGGCCATGAGGGCTGCGCCATCGTCGTACCCCTTGGAGCGCCATATGGTCCCGCAGCAGTGACCGGCGACGTCGGGCGGGATGAACAATGGCTCGCTGGCCCGGTGAGAGAGGGCAACCATGGCCGCGGGCAGCGAGAGCCCGTTATCAGCTTTGTCAGGGCCAAAAATTCGGTTGACGCACGAGGGCAGGTAGACCGCCTTCGCGCCGACCGCCGTCGTGTGGGGGAGCGGCTTGGCTGCCGGCGGCATGTCGGGGTCCCAGGTCGGGACGAGGTCAGCGTTCAGGGCGGTCCGAAGCAGGTCGGTGATGCCCACGAGCACCCGGTTGCCGACCGTGCGGGACGTCAGCTGGGCTACCCGTACGGCGCTGCGGGCGGCACGTTCGACGCCGGCGTAGTGCTCGGCGACGGATCGCGCGACCCGCTCCTCCCGCGGTGAGTGGGTCTGGTGCCGGAAACCCTTCACGAGCTCGCCGGTGTTGATTCCGACCGGGCAGGCAAGCTGGCACATCCCGTCGCCCGCGCAGGTGTCGATCGCCATGTACGCATAGTCCTGCCGGATCGCGTTGAGCAGCGGCGTCGGGCCGGCCCCGTCCGCAAGCACGTGCTGGCGTGCCATCTCCCGCCGCAGGACGATCCGCTGACGTGGCGTCGTGGTCAGCTCGCGGCTCGGGCAGACAGGCTCGCAGTAGCCGCACTCGATACAGCGGTCGGCTTCGGCCTCGATCGTCGGGGTCGTCTTGAGATGGTGCAGGTGCGCCTGTGGGTCGTCGTTGATGATCGTGCCCGGGTTGAGGATGCCGTCCGGGTCGCACAGCGCCTTGAGCCGCCGCATCACTGACATCGCGAGGGTGCCCCACTCCCGCTCCACGAAGGGTGCGATGTTGCGGCCGGTGCCGTGTTCGCCTTTCAGAGCGCCGTCGTAGCGGTCGACGACAAGGTCGGCGAGGTCGTTCATGAAGCGGGCATAACGATCGACTTCGGTTGGCTCGTTGAGGTTCGGGGTCAGTAGGAAGTGCAGGTTGCCGTCCTTGGCGTGGCCGAAGATGACGCCCTCGTCGTAGCCGTGGACGGCGAACAGCGCGGTCAGGTCGACGACCGCGTCGGCGAGCCGCTCGACCGGGAAGGTGACGTCCTCGAGCAGTACGGACGTGCCGCTCGGTCGCGCGGCTCCAACGGAAGGGAAGAGCCCGCTGCGCACCGACCAGTAGCGCTGCTGCTGCGGCCGGTCCCTGGTGAACATGCCGGGGACCACGAGGTTGAACGTGTCGAGCAACTTCTCGGCAGCTTCTTCGGCGGCCGGCAGCGCTTCGGGGTCGTCGGTGGCGAAGTCCACCAGCAGGGCGGCAGCGCCAAGGGGCAGGCCCGGTAGGTAGTCGGGTACGCCGGGTTGCGTCTCCACCGCCCGCAATGACGGTCGGTCGAGCAGCTCGACAGCGGTGGCTCCCGCTTCCCGGAGCGGGACGATCGCGGCCCCGGCGTCGTGCAGGCTGGCAAAGACCAGCAGCCCGGTCGTCTTGTACGGCAGGTCGGGGACGCTGTCGAGAACGGCCTCGGCGATGAACGCGAGCGTGCCCTCAGAGCCGATCAAAAGGTGGGTGAACATCACAAGTGGGTCGGAGTAGTCCAGAAAGGCATTCAGGGCATAGCCAGTGGTGTTCTTCCGGGCGTACTTGCGCCTTATGCGGTCGACCAGGTCCGGGTCGGTGTGCAGCTGCTGGCGCAGCTCTTCCAGGCCCTTTGCCAGGTCAGGCTCCGCGGCGGCGAACCGTTGTGCCGCGTCCGAGGCGGCGGTGTCGATAACGGTCCCAGACGGCAGCACGAAAGTCAGCGACCGCAACGTCCGGTAGGCGTTCTGTTCGACCCCGCAGCACATCCCGCCGGAGTTGTTCGCGAGCACCCCCCCGACCGTGCAGGCCGAGAGGCTGGCCGGGTCCGGGCCGAGCTTGGTGCCGTACGGTCGCAGCGCCACGTTGACCCGGCCGGCGATCGTCCCGGGCTTGACCCGTACGCAACGCCCCTCATCCTCGACCTGCACGCCGCGCCAGTGGCGGGCCACCTCGACCAGGATCCCGTCACTCTGCGCCTGCCCGGACAAGCTGGTGCCGGCGGCCCGGAACGTCATCGGGATGCCCGTCCGGCGCGCGTACGCGAACAGGGACCGGATCTCCTCGATCCCGTCGGACAGCACGACGGCCTTGGGCATGAGGCGGTAGAAACTCGCGTCGGATGCGTACATGACGAGCTCGATCGGTCGGGTCAGCACCCGCTCGGGGGAGGCAATCCGCTCCAAGTCCCGCCGCAGGTCGTCCATCGGTGCTCCCGTCATTGCTCCGGGCATCGTCGCGCCGGCCTCGGCAACG
>JANXUE010000297.1 GCA_025352005.1 Frankiales bacterium | reverse complement strand
CGCCGGCCAGGCCGACGGCGAGCCCCAAGACGCGGCGTCGGTCAAGCCGGTCGGAGTCGCCGAGCAGCAGCGAGGCCACGGCCGCGACCATCGGCACCGCCGCGACCAGAAGGCCGGTGAGGCTGGAGCTCAGCGAGCGCTCGGCGTCGGTCAGCAACAGCCACGGCCCGGCGATCTCGAGGGCCGTAAAGGCGACCAGCGCCCGCCAATGCGGCAGGAGCGGCCGCAGGTAGCCCTTGTGCGCGGCGACCGGGAGCAGGACCAACGCCCCGATCCCGCATCGCGCGAGCACGATCACGGGCGCCGAAAGCTCCTCGACCGCCACCTTGATCAGCAGGTACGGAATGCCCCACAGCACGCACATCGTGCCGAACAGGACCCACCCGCGCCGTGTCACGCCCCCAGCCTAGGTGGCCTCAGTTGACCTGCCGGTCGTAGCCGGCCCAGTACTGCTCACGGAGCTTGAACTTCTGTACCTTGCCCGTAGCGGTCCGCGGGATCGCCTCCCGGAACTCCACAGAGGTGGGCGCTTTGAAGCCCGCGAGCCGACCCTTGCAGTGCGCGATGAGCTCCGCCTCGGACGCGTCCGCGCCCTCGTCGAGCACGACGAGCGCCTTGATCGTCTCGCCCCACTTCTCACTCGGTACGCCGATGACCGCGACCTCCGCCACGGCCGGGTGGCTGAACAGGCAGTCCTCCACCTCGATCGAGCTGACGTTCTCCCCACCCGTGATGATCACGTCCTTGCGGCGGTCGGCGATGGTGAGGTAGCCCTCGTCGTCCATCGTGCCGCCGTCACCGGTGTGGAACCAACCGCCCTCGAGGGCGTCCGCGCTGGCGTCCGGCTGCTCCCAGTAGCCCTCCAGCACGACGTTGGACCGAGCCAGGACCTCGCCCTGGTCCGAGATCGACAGGCTCACCCCGATGGCGGGCATACCGGCCCGGGCCAGCCGGCGGGCAGCCTCCTCGGTGGGCAGGGCGTCCTCCTCGGCGCGCCGACGGTTGACGGTCAGCAGCGGGGAGGTCTCGGTCAGACCGTAGATCTGCAGGAACTCCCAGCCGAGCTCGTCGGCGATGCGCTGGATCGTGCGGGACGGCGGAGGAGCGCCGGCGCAGATGACCCGGACCTTGTCCCTGCCGGGGACGGGGCCCTCCCAGGTCGCGGCGGCGTCGAGGATCGAGGTGACCACAGCAGGGGCCGCGCACATGACCGTGACGCCGTACCTCTCGACTCGGCGCAGGATGTCGGCGCCGTCGATCTTGCGGATGACGACATGGGGCACGCCCATGCCGGTCATGCCGTAGGGCATCCCCCAGCCGTTCGCATGGAACATCGGCAGCGTGTGCAGGTAGACGTCGCGGTCAGTGACGCCCGCGTGCAGGGCGAACGTCACCGCGTTGACCCAGATGTTGCGGTGGGTGATCTGCACCCCCTTGGGCCGGGCCGTCGTACCGCTGGTGTAGTTGATCGTGGCCGTGGCGTCCTCGGACGGTTGCTCCCACGCGACCGGCTCGGTGCCGAAGCGCAGCAGCGCGTCGTCGGACTGCTTGCCCAGGACGAACCGGTGCTGGGCCGTGACGCCTGCGAGAGCCTCGTCGACCTCCGGGTCGACGAGCAGCACGGTGGCTCCGGAGTGCTCGACGATGTACGCGACCTCGGCGGCCGACAGCCGGAAGTTGACCGGCACCAGGACCCGGCCATAGGAGCAGACGCCGTAGAAGGCCTCGAACAGCCGGGCGCTGTTGTGGCTGACCACGGCGACCCGCTCCCCCCGGCCTACTCCCAGGGCGTCGAGGCCGGCTGCCAGCGCACGGGCCCGGACCGCAACAGCGGCGTAGGTCTGCGACCCCAGGCCACCGTCCTGGAAGTCGCCCGGCTCGTCAACGAGGCCGAGGCGGTCGCCGTAGCAGAGCTCGGCCCGGTACAGGAAATCAGCTGTGGTGAAGGGCACCTTCATAGGACGCATGTAACACCAGTGCATCCGTAGGCTACTCAAATGGATTCACATGGACGCTGACGGGATCGACCCAGCCCGCCTGGCAGTCGTCCTTGAAGTCCTCAAGGAGCTCGACGAGCTCGCGCCGGAGCACCCCGACGCGGTGGCGATCCGGCAGGCCACGGCCCACGTCTACAAGAGCGTGAAGCTCCGGCGGCGCAGCGAGCGGCAGGCTCGCGTGACGGCCGAGGATGAGGCGGTCACGAACCGCACAGCGACCGGCGCGGCCGACCGGATCGACGACGAGACCCGCGGCGTGTTGCTGGAAGCTTCCGTTGAGACGGCCGTTGTCGGGACGCTGCACCGATCCCGCTCCTGCTACATCTGCAAGAACCGCTACCGCGACGTCGATGCATTCTACCACCAGCTGTGTCCCTCCTGCGCCCAGCTCAACAGGAGCAAGCGCGACAACAGCGTCGACCTGTCCGGCCGGCGCGCGCTGCTCACCGGCGGCCGAGCCAAGATCGGGATGTACATCGCGCTGCGGTTGCTCCGTGACGGCGCGCAGCTCACGATCACGACCCGCTTCCCGCACGATGCCGTCCGCCGCTTCAGCGCCATGCCTGACAGCGCCGACTGGCTGCACCGCCTTGTCGTCGTCGGGATCGACCTGCGCGACCCTCATCAGGTCATCGAGCTCGCCGCCTCGGTCGCCGCTCAAGGCCCCCTGGACGTCCTCATCAACAACGCCGCCCAGACGGTACGACGCTCGGCGGCGTCCTACGCCCAGCTCGCGGCCGCCGAACACGCCGCGGAGGCGATCGAGAGCTCGGTGCCGATCATCGACCTGCGGTCGGCGGCGGCCGAGATCGAGGGGACGATCGGCCGCCGGATGACCCCGGAGGCGGTGACGGCGCTTGCCCTCACCTCCGGCTCGGCCTCGCTGGTCCGGGTCGAGCAGGGCATCGCGATTGACGCCGGCGGCCTCGTGCCCGACCTGGCTCCGGCCAACAGCTGGTCGCAGCGGGTACACGAGATCGACCCGGTCGAGCTGCTGGAGGTGCAGCTGTGCAACAGCGTCGCGCCCTTCATCCTCATCAGCCGGCTGCGTCCTTCGCTAGCGGCATCGGGCTTTCGGCGCACCTACGTCGTCAACGTCTCCGCGATGGAGGGTCAGTTCAGCCGCCGGTACAAGGGGGCCGGCCACCCGCACACCAACATGGCCAAGGC
>JANXUE010000276.1 GCA_025352005.1 Frankiales bacterium | reverse complement strand
CACACGCCCAGGGCCGTGTGGATTTGCGCCAAAGAGGGCAACGGGAACGGGGCCCTACCCGAAGGTAGGACCCCGTCGCCATGCACTACGGCCGAGTGACCAAAGCATGCATCTTCGTCATCGCACTGGGTCCCGTCCCATCCAGGACACTGCCCTTTCGTGAACCGTAGGGACCCGCTCGATGTGCCTCTCGCGGCTGATCGCACGTGGGTGCTCGGACGCGTACTGCACGGACCACCGTCGGGGGGACAAGTCCGCCCGCTTGGCGGCGTTCCGTACTACCGAGCGTCCGCCTCGATCCCCTTGCTGTCAAGGGTTTGCGTCAGGTTCCTGTGAGGGTGTCGGCGTCAGGCCGAGGGCGAGGACCGGCGGCTGAGCAGCCAGGCCAGGGCCAGCACGGCGGCCGCAGCGCCTACCCCGGCATACGCAACGGCAGATCCTGCAGGGGTGGGGACCCGCCGCGAGGCGCGGACCGGCTTGGCGAAGACCCGGACCGGCCATTCCTGCGTGGTGGCGTGCCTACGCAGCGCCTTGTCAGGATTGACCGCGACCGGGTGGCCGACCGCGGTGAGCATCGGGACGTCGGTGACCGAGTCGCTGTAGGCGTAGCAGTCGGCGAGGTCCCAGCCGCACAAGTCGGCGAGCTCGCGGATCGCGACCTCCTTGCCCTCGCCGTAGGCGTAGAAGGCGATGTCCCCGGTGTACCGCCCGTCCTCGACGACCATTCGGGTGGCGATCACGCGGTCCACTCCGAGCATCTCGCCGATCGGGCCGACGACCTCCTCGCCGCTGCTGCTGACGAGCACGACCTCGCGGCCCGCGGCGCGGTGCTCGTCGAACAGCTCGACGGCCTCGGCGTAAACCAGCGGGTCGATCAGCTCGTGCAGCGTCTCGGCCACGATCTCGTGCACCTGCTGCACCGACCACCCTGCGCACAATGCCTTGAGATAGTCGCGCATCTTGTCCATCGAGTCCTCGTCCGCGCCTTGAAGCAGGTAGACGAACTGCGCGAAGGAGCTCTTCAGGACGGCTCGGCGGTTGACGAGGCCGCCCTTGTAGAACGGCTTGCCGAACGCCAGGGTGCTGCTCTTGGCGATCACGGTCTTGTCCAGGTCGAAGAACGCGGCAGCCGTCATCTCACCCACGATATTCGCTCGGCAGGTTTGAGCACCTCCCTGTCCGGGAATCAGGCTCCACGAGAGCAACAATCCCCCTGTTGCTCTCATGTACGGGTCTGGCCCCACCCCCCCGAGGGTCAGGCTCGCCAGAGGACCTCCGGCCAGTGGTCGGGGGTCTTCTGCGTTGCGTGTCCACAGGGCTTGAACTCGTCCACAGATCGGGTGCGCGGCGGCCATCGGAGGTTTCAGGCGCGCACGGTGGGTGCTTCCCCTCGCGCTGGAGTTGCCCCGTGCCCCGTCCGCTTCTGGTCACCGCAGACCCAAGCATCCTCGACGACCTGCTCCGGCTGGCGGCGACGGCAGGCGTTGAGGTCGATGTCGCCCACGACCTCCCCGCCGCCCGTCGGTGCTGGAACGCCGCGCCACTCGTCGTCCTCGGGCCCGACCTGGTGGACCGATGTAGCGCGGCTCGACTGGGGCGTCGCGGCAGGGTCGTCGTGCTCGGGCAGGACCTCGACGACGCCACCATCTGGCAGCGGGCCGTGCAGGTCGGAGCCGAGCACGTCGTGTTTCTGCCCGACGGCGAGCGCTGGCTCGTCGACGCCCTCGCCGACGCGGTGGAGGGCACCGGCAGCGACGGCCTGCTTGTCGCGGTCATTGGCGGCCGGGGGGGTGCCGGCGCGACGACGCTGTCCGTCGCGTTGGCCCAGTCCGCGGTACGCCGAAGCCTGCGGACCCTGCTCGTCGACGGCGACCCGCTCGGGGGAGGCATCGACCTGGTCCTCGGGGGTGAGGAGTCCTTGGGTCTGCGGTGGCCGGAGCTGGGGGCGACCCGTGGTCGGGTCCCCGCGGCGGCGCTGGCCGAGGCGCTGCCGCTGCTCCAGGACCTGTCGGTCCTGTCCTGGGACCGCGGTGAGCCGGCGCACCTGCCCGCCGAGGCGGTGCAGGCGGTCCTGGCGGCCGCCCGACGCACCCGCGACCTGGTCGTGGTGGATCTTCCCCGCAGCTTCGACGACGCCAGCCGCGAGGTGCTCACCAGCGCGACGACGACGCTGCTCGTCGTACCGGCTGAGGTGCGGGCGACGGCCGCTGCGGCGCGGGTGGCCGGCCGGACCGGGTTGCTCTGTCGCGACCTACGTCTGGTCGTGCGCGGGCCGGCACCGGACGGCCTGACCGCCGCTGCCGTCGAGCGTGCGCTGGGGCTGCCCCTGGCTGGTCAGGCCCGCGCCGAGCCGGGGCTCGAGCTCGCCCTGGAGCGCGGTGAGGTCCCGGGTCGGCGGCACCGCTCCCCTCTCGGTCGGCTCTGCGAGCAGCTGCTGGACGACCTGGTGACGGACGACCAGCGGAGGGTCGCGTGAACGTCGGCCCGGTGCTGCTGGAGCGGGTCCGCGGGCGGCTGGCCCGGGAGGGTGGGTCGCCCACACCCGGGCGGGTCGCGAGCGCACTGCGCGAGGAGGGCGGTGGGCTGTTCGGGGACGTCGAGGTGCTGAGCGTCCTACGGGCCCTGCAGAGCGAGATCGTGGGGGCCGGGCCGCTGGAAGTGCTGCTCGCCGATCCTGCAGTCACGGACGTCCTGGTCAACGGTCCTGACGAGGTCTGGGTCGACCGTGGTCGTGGCCTGGAACGGGTCGCGGTCCGCTTCGCGGACGAGGCAGCTGTGCGCCGGCTCGCGGTCCGGATGGTGGCCCCGAGCGGCCGCCGGCTCGATGACGCGCAGCCGTGGGTGGACGCTCGGCTTCGGGACGGCGTGCGCCTGCACGCAGTCCTGCCTCCGGTCGCGACGGGTGGGACGTGCGTGTCGCTACGCGTGCCGCGTCGGCGGCCCTTCACCCTCGCCGAGCTGGTCTCGTCCGGCACGGTGCCCCGTGACGGGGCGGTACTGCTGGGGCGGCTTGTCGCCGCACGGGTCGCGTTCCTGGTGAGCGGCGGTACGGGTACCGGCAAGACGACGTTGCTGTCGGCGTTGCTGTCCCTTGTCGACGCCGGTGACCGCATCCTGCTCGTCGAGGACGCCGGTGAGCTCGCCCCCCTCCACCCCCACGTGGTCCGGCTCGAGGCCCGCCCGGCCAACATCGAGGGCGCCGGTGAGGTGTCCCTGCGTGACCTGGTTCGGCAGGCGCTCCGGATGCGCCCCGACCGCCTGGTCGTCGGAGAGGTCCGCGGCGCGGAAGTGGTGGACCTGCTCGCGGCCCTGAACACCGGTCACGAGGGAGGGTGCGGCACGCTGCACGCCAATGGTGCTGCTGATGTGCCCGCGCGGCTCGAGGCGCTCGCGGCTGTCGCCGGTGTCGGTCGGGAGGCTCTCCACAGCCAGGTGGCGTCAGGACTGCGGGTCGTGGTGCACCTCGTCCGTGCGCCCGGAGGGGGCCCGCGTCGGGTAGGGGAGGTGTGCGTGCTTGTTCGGGACCCTGACGGGCTGGTGCGAGCGCTGGACGCCTGGTCATGGGACGGCTTTGCTCCGGCAGGACTCGCAGGACCGGGCTCGGGTGTGCTGCAGGCCCTACTGGGTTGGACTCCCGGTCCGGCGCGCGTCCAGGAGGGCGGCAAGGCGGGCGGCAAGGCGGGCGGCAAGGCGGGCCCGGGCCGGCCCCACGGCGGCAGCTCATGACGGTCCTGCTGCCGGCGTTGTTCACTGCGGCAGCAGTCGTGTCGCTGGTCGGCGTCCCGGCACCACCCAGGCTCGCCCGTGCAGCGCGCCGCAGGGATGCGCCCCGCGGCGCCCGCCCGGCCGTGGTCGTCACCGTGGGGATCGTGCTCGTGATGAGCGTCGGCCTGGCAGGGGCCGCCGTCGCGGCCCTCGGTGCGGTCCTCGGCCTGCGTGCGTGGACCCGTCGTGCGGCCGCGCGCACCCGCGAGCTCGAACGGGCTGGTGCGACCGAAGCGCTCGCCGTCCTGGGCGCCGAGCTGCGGGCCGGTCGCCCACCCGCTGACGCCCTCGACGGTGCTGCCGCGGTCGCGGTCGGGCCGCTGGGTCTGACCCTCGCGGTGGCTGCGACGGGGGCACGCTACGGGGCCGACGCGGGGGCGGTCCTCGTGCGGTCGGCGGAGGAGTCCGCCGTACCCGACCTGCTTCGAGGGCTCGGAGCCTGCTGGCAGGTCTGCGGTAGGACGGGCAGCTCGCTGGCCGCCGCCGTCGAACGGCTCGGGGAGGCGTTGCGGGCCGAGCAGGTGCAACGGCAGGCCGTGGACGCCGAGCTCGCCGGTCCGCGGGCGACTGCCGTGCTGCTCGCTGGACTGCCGTTGGCCGGGATTGCACTTGCCTCGGGCCTGGGAGCCCGGCCGGTGCACGTGCTGCTGCACACCCCCATCGGGCTGGCCTGCTTAGTTGTCGGGGTCGGGCTGGACCTGCTGGGGGTGTGGTGGACCGGGCGGCTGGTCGCGGCGGCCGGCGGTGTGCGTTGACGGGACGGCGCCAGTCGGCAGCCCTGCTCGGGTGCTGGGGGCCAGGATGATGCTGTTCACCGCCCTGCTCGCGGCGATGGCGGCCGGAGTGGCCGTGGCCAGCCCGGTGCGGCCGGACCGATTGTCCGATGTCGTGCGCTCCGGGCGCGGCTTGGGCTCGGGGCCACCCGGTCCTGCAGGGCCACTCGACGCTCGCAGGGTGACCGGTCGGAGTCGGGCCGGCGGCACGAGTGGCGCCTCGGGCCTGCCGCCCTGGGCGCGCCATGGTGCTTCCGGGATGGCCGGGCTCGCGGTGTGGTGGGTCGTCGGTGGGCTGGTGGGGGTGGTCCTCGGGCTCTCTGCCACGGTCGCCGGGCCACGTCTGCTCGGGCGCTTGGACGACACCGCGGGTGACGACAGGGACGTGGCGGCGCAGCTGCCATTGGCGCTTGACCTGCTCGCGGCCTGCCTGATCGGTGGGGCAACCACCCCTGATGCCGTCCGGGCCGTCGCCGCAGCCGTCCCGGGTGCGTGCGGCGCCCGGCTGGCGCGGGTGGGGGCCGCCCTGGCCGTGGGCACCCCGACGGGCGAAGCCTGGCGGGCCTTCGGCGACGGTCCCGGCCCGGCTGGGGCGGTTGCCCGTGCGCTGACCCGTGCGGCCGTCGGAGGTGCACCCGTGGCGGTTGCCGTCCTGCGGGTGGCTGAGGATGCCCGGCGCGCCTCGACAGCGCGCGCGGAGCGAGCGGCCCGTCGCGCGGGGGTCCTGGCGGTCGGGCCGCTTGGGATCTGCTTCCTGCCGGCGTTCCTGCTGCTGGGTGTCGTGCCGGCCGTCGTCGGACTCGCCACACCTTTGCTCGCCTCCTTCTGAGCGGAGGTTGGGCGCGACCGTGTGGATTGGTCGTCCACAGCGGGCGGGGGCGTCCACAGATGTGACGGGCGCGGTCCGCTGGGGCCTGATCGGCACCAGCGTGGGACGTGCCCGCCCCGTCGTGGGGCGCCGACCAGGAGGTTCCGACATGACCGCTCTCGCCCGTGCCTGCTTCGCCCCCGCCCGCTTCGCCCCCGCCCGCTTCGCGGCGGCTGTCCAGTCCCGCACCGCCGACGCCGACCGCGGCGACGCGGGCATGACGACCGCGGAATACGCGGTCGGGACCGTCGCGGCCTGTGGCTTCTCGGGGGTGCTTTACAAGGTCATCACCAGTCCGACGGTTCTCGACCTGCTGAAGGCGGTGATCTCGCGGGCGTTCCACCTGTCCTTCTGACCCGCCCACACCGACGCAGGCACCGTCCCGGGCCGGCC
>JANXUE010000153.1 GCA_025352005.1 Frankiales bacterium | reverse complement strand
CGCAACGAGCCGGCACGGTGGTGATTACCACCGCACCGAGCGTCACCTCCGCGAGGACTAACAGCTTGGACCATGCGACTAGCCGCGGGTCCCGCGGGAGAGTGGCCACAAAGAGGGCACTGGAGCCGTCCAGGCTGAAGGCGATGATTCCGAACAGCAGGCCGGTGCCCGCATCGACGAGACCGGGCATGACGACGAGTGACTGGAACGGCACCTGGGCACCAGTTGCCGCGAGGCCGGGCAGCACTGCCAACACGAAGCCGCCGGGGCGAAGGGCCGGGGCTCGCCGGACGCTGGCCCGGTCGACTGCGATCAGACTGCGCAGGGCGGAGGCGCGCGGAGCGCGACGCGCAACCGGCCTCGACTCGCGGGTCGCCTCGACATCGCCCGGTCGCCGCAAGGCCCAGCCGCAGGTCCGTGTCGCCTCTTGCGAGGCTGAGGCACATGATCGCTAGGACTACCCGGTCGAAAGTCCCAGTGGGACCAGTCGCCTGAGCGCCGGCTGAAATGCCAGAGATGACCAGCCGGGAAGGGCTGTGGTCCAGCAGGTCCCCGAGGGTTGCCGTGGCTCTGGAGGGTCAAGGCAGGGACGACGACCGCAGCACCGGCAGCGGCCACCGAACGCCGCCCACTGGAGAGCCCCGATATCCCACTATTATCCGCGCAAACGACTGGCCAAGGGCCGTCGTCGCACCGACGTAGGCACCGCCGTCGTCACGCCGGCAAGCCCACGACCCGCTAGGCGAGGCAGGCCGTCTCCGCGATGATGGCCACGATTTGGAACAGCCAGACCGGTTCAACGGACGAGCAGCATCCCGCCGAAGAAGTTCGTCCTGGGTCGGATCAAGAAGGCCACAACCTGGTCGGGGGGATGATCTCGTTGCCGACGCCGGAGGTGAGGGGGGCCATCACGGCGAACAAGGCTGACACCTACATGGCCTGGTGGTGCGAGACCGACGGCGGTCTGAATGGCCGCGGGGGTGCCGCTCGATGTCGGACGTCCGAGGTGCGGTCGCGCAGCGCCTGGGTGATGATCCGGTTCACGACCTAAACGACACAAACGTCTTGGGCCGCGGAGTCGCTAGTCAGGGTCGAGGCCTTGTGGGTCGTGGAGGTTGCCTGGAACGGTATGACGAACGTGTCGACATCTGACGTCGAGCGGCAGTTGGAGTCGCTGGCCTTGCGGACGTCGGTCACGGGGGCGGCCGCGGACACGACCGGGCTATGTGCAGGACGAACTACTGGAGCACCTCCGCGGTCGGGTCGGCGACCCCGACCACGACCGCCAGCCCGAAGTGCTCGGAGAGGACCTCTGCCAGGTCGGCGTTGTCGAGGGCGCCGATGTCGACAAGTAGTGCGCCGATCCGCTTGCCCTAGGCCGACTGCTGGAGCAGAGCCTGGGTGACGAGCTGCGGGGCGCCTGTTTCGCGGCGCGAGCGTACTGACCCGTCGGCCCCCACGGGTTGGGCTCGGTCGTACCGGACCGTTGCTTCACAGGCCCGCCCAGTCGGCCAGGGACAACACGATAAGGCTGGCCACCAGCACGAACGAGAGCAGCATAAGCACGAGTTGGACGGAGATTTGGGCGCCGAGCACGCGAAATGCGGGGCGGGGGCCGCGGTCGTCATGGATCACCCACGTAGCTTGGCGGCCGGCAAGCGCGGTCGACATCAGGCGTGGAGGTCAGATCTCGGGCCGACCGCCCTATTGACAGTCATGCGGGGACATCCACAAGTCCCAACCGGACCGCGGTCATCACGGCCTGGGTGCGGTTCGCGGCGCCGAGCTTCTCGTAGAGCTTGGCCATGTGGGTCTTGGTCGTGGAACTGCTCACGAACAGCTGCTGGGAGACCTGGACGACCGACATCCCCTGGGTGAGCAGGGCGAGGATCTCTGCCTCCCGGGGGCTGAGCTGGATTGTCGGAGGTGCCAACCGCCGGCGCATCGCTTCGGCGAGCCCGGCCGCGGTGAATGCCATCGGGGCAGCAACCGCCCGGCGCGCCGCGCTGATGACCTGGTCGGCGGGGGCCTGTTTGAGCACGAACGCCGACGCGCCCGCCTCCAGCGCCGCCAGCAAGTAGTCGTCTTTGTCGTACATCGTGCAGACCACCAAGCCGGCATCAGGCCGCTCGGCCCGGATGTGGCGCACCAAGTCGATGCCGTTGCCGTCGCCGAGGTTGACGTCGATGATCACCACGTCGGTCGCGTATGCGCGGTCCAACGCCAAACCCTCGGCCAGGCTGCCTGCCTCCGCCACGACCTCAAAGTCGTCAGTCTGCTCGAACGCCCGACGCAGCCCCTGCCGGATGAGTGCGTGGTCGTCGACCAGCAAAACGCTGATCGCCATCAGCGCTCCCAAGACGTATACATAACCCCGGCCCCCCAGCCTTGTCCTGGAATTCAATCACCGTAGCGCCAATGTCGTGCAACGCGTCGCGTGTTTGGCCTAATTCAACGGACGCAATATCCCCGTCACAGGACATCTCAAGGGTGGCAGACGGTGGATCCACGCTCAGCCGCACCGTCAGGGACGTGACGTCGTTGGCGCCGCGGACGTGTTGGGTGAAACATTGGGCAGCGGACAACAGCGCCACCTCGTGGTGGACGGGTAACCGGAATGAGCTTTCGTGCAACGACAACCGCAGGGCCAAGTCCTGGGCGGCGGAGATGGCTTGCAGGTGCGCGCTGAGCGCTGCCCCAAGTCCGCGGGTGGGGTGGGAGCTGGTTCGGAGCGCCACGATCGACAGCCGGAGTTGGGAGATCAGCGTGGTCAGCTCGCCCCGGATTTCGCCGGCCAGCTGTACGACCTCGGGTTCGGTGGCCCGGCCACGCAGATCATCGAGGCGGTAGCCCAGGAAGGCCAGGTTTTGGGCGATGCCGTCGTGCATCTCACGGGCGAGCCGGTCCCGCTCCTCGATGCTCGCAAGCATCCTCACCTCCTCGAAGAGCAAGGCGGCTTCGAGCTGTGAGGACGACTCCTCGACGACTTTTCCTAGCTCCTCGACCGCCTCCTCCGGAAAGGCCTCAGCCGCCTCGAGAACGACGAGCCCGAAGGGCTCGCCTGCGAACAGCATCGGGACGGCGAGCAGCACGCTGCCTCTGCGCCGGCCGTCCTGGTCGGGGGGTCGGACGTCCAGGACGGCTCGACCGGTCTCCCACGCCTCTCGGAGCGGGCCGTCCTCGTCGAGGGGGGCGCGCCAGGGCACCCGGGTGGCCCCGCGGACCGCGAGGGGGATGAAGGCGCTGCCGGCGGGCTGGACCAGCACCGCGGAACGGCTCGTGGCGATCACCGCCGCGCATCGGTCCAGGACTGCCTCGGCGGTGGTCTGGGCGTCGAGCCCTCCCGGGAACTGCGTTGTCAGGGAGCGGAGCTGCTCGAGGACCCGACGCACCTGAGCGAACCGGTCGGGCACGACGTAGGCCTGCGCCGACAGTCGGCTGGCCCAGGCGGCGACCAGCCCGAGCGCCAACGAGAGCAGCAGCCACTGGGTCCCGGCGATCGCATAGTCCCCGCCGGTGCTGGCGTCGGGAAACGCGAAGCCGGCGAGCAGCGTCGCCGTTGAGAGGCCGAGGACAACAAACAGCAAGCGCAGGCCGCCGCCGAGGCCGAGGCCGAGGCCGAGGGTGAGACCGGGTGCCAACAGATAGGGCAGCAGAGGGCTCCGCGCCCCTCCGGTCCAGGGGACAGCCAAAGAGGTGATCAGCGCGGCCGCGTAGACCCACCATGTCGCGACCTGGTGGTATCGGTACGCCGCCCACGCACCGATTCCGAGCACGAGCAGCACCACGAGGGCATTGGTGTGGTGCGGGGGCAGCACACTGAGCAGCCCGCAGACCGCAATCAAGGCAGCCTGAAAGACAGCGGCGGGGGCCCGGGAGCCACCTACCGCAAAGGTGGCGCTAGTCGCCCTTGGCACCGGAGTAAAGGGCCGCGACCTCGGCAGCGAACTCCTTCATGACGACGGACCGCTTGAGCTTCAGGGACGGCGTGAGCTGCCCGCCCTCCTCGGTCCAGTCGATCGGCAGGACGGTGAACTTGCGGATCGCCTCGGCTTTCGACACGGCCTTGTTGGCCTCGTCGACGGCGACCTGCACCTCGGCGAGCAGGTCAGGGTCGTCGACCAGGTGGGGGATGAGGTGGCTCTTGTTGTGCGCCTTCGCCCACGGCGCGACGGCGTCGGCGTCGGCGGTGACCAGGCAGGCGATGAACGGCTGCTGGTCGCCGACGACCATGCACTGGCTGATCAACGGGTGCGCGCGCAGGCGGTCCTCAAGGACGGCGGGAGCGACGTTCTTGCCACCGGCGGTGACGATGAGCTCCTTCTTGCGACCGGTGATCTTGACGAAGCCCTCGTCATCGATGATCCCGATGTCGCCGGAGTGAAACCAGCCGTCGACGATGACCTCCGCGGTGGCGGTCTCGTTGTGCCAGTACCCGCGCAGGATGTGCTCGCCTCGCATGAGGATCTCGCCGTCCTCGGCGATCTTGACCGTGACACCGGGCGACGGGCGGCCCACGGTGCCGATCTTTAGATGGGCCGGTGTGTTAACCGTGCCGGCGGCGGTCGTCTCGGTGAGGCCGTAGCCCTCGAGGATCGTCACGCCGATACCGCGGAAGAAATGGCCGAGCCGGGCCCCGAGGGGCGCGCCACCGGACACAGCCCAGGCGACCTTGCCGCCCAAGGCTGCGCGGAGCTTGACGTAGACGAGTTTGTCAAACAAGGCGTGCTGCAGCTTCAGAGGGCGCCCGACCGAGCCAGTCTCCAGCGCCTCGGAGTAGGCGACCGCGACCTTCTCTGCCCGGTCGAAGATCTTGCCCTTACCGTCAGCGTGGGCCTTCTGCTTTGCCGTGTTGTAGATCTTCTCGAACACGCGCGGCACCGACAGGATGAAGGTTGGCTGGAAGGTCGCGAAGTCGGCCAGCAGGTTCTTGATGTCGGCGGTGTGACCCATCCGGGCGCCGGTCTCGACGCACGCCACCTGGATCAGCCGGGCGAAGACGTGGGCGAGCGGCAGGAACAGCAACGTCGCGCCGTCGGCGTTGAACAGCTCCGGAATGACCTTGCTCGCGGAGCGGCCGGTGCCGAGCAGGTTGCCGTGTGTCAGCTCGCAGCCCTTGGGGCGGCCGGTCGTGCCCGAGGTATAGATGATCGTCGCCAGGCTGTGCGCGCCCAAGGCGGCCTGCCGTGCGTCGAGGTCGGTGTCGGGGACTTCCCGGCCCGCGGCGGCGAGCTCCTCGAGCCCGCCGGCATCGATGTTCCAGGTGCCCCGCAGGTCCGGAAGCTGGTCTCGGATGCCCTCGAACGTGCTCTGGTGCACCGCACTTTCGAAGATCGCGCCGACCGCACCACTGTCGCTGAGGTTCCACGAGACCTGCTCGGCGGAGCTGGTCTCGTAGATGGGGACGGTGACCGCACCTGCGGCCCAGATCGCGTAGTCGCAAAGGGTCCACTCGTAGCGGGTCTTGCTCATCAGCGCGACCCGGTCCCCGGCCTGCACTCCGCCGGCGACGAGCCCGGCAGCCAGGGAGCGGACCTCGGTGGCGAACTCCTTGGCTGTGACGGGCGCCCAGCGGCCGTCGACGCGTCGGGTGAAGACGACGTCGTCGGGGCCGCGCTCGGCATGCTGCAGGACGGCGTCGAGAAGAGACGCGCTGTCCTTGACCTCGATGACCTGAGGGCTGGAGTACTCCTGCACCGGCTGGTCTCCCTGCTACTGGTTGCGAACCAACCTAGCGCGGTGATCCTGCCCAGGCGGTCCGCACCTCGCGCGCGAGGTCAAGCGCCGCACCGAACGTGCCGAGTCACCCACCGTGGGACCTGACCTGACGCAGCTGCCCCGCACGGCTGCCTGCCCGTCGTGTGGCGCCTCGCTGCGCGCCGACGCGCCCTGGTGCACCCTCTGCTACGCCGACCTGCGGCCCAAGGCCGCGCTCGCGACACCCGTCCCCACCGTCGTACCCGCGACTGCGACGTACGGCGCGCCGGCGGGCGACCCCCTGACCCAGCCACTGCTCGCCTTCTTGCCGCCGGTCCCCACCCAGGTGCCCGCGCCGGCCCAGGTGACGCCCGCCGTGGTGGCCGTCGCCGGACAGGTGCCGGTCACCTGGCCGTGCGTCCAGTGCGGGGCCGCGAACTCGATGACCCTGATGGCCTGTACCGACTGTGGCATCGACTTCCTGGCCGCCGAGCGGAGCGGCAACACCCCGATGCTCGTGCTGCCCATCGTGGGTGACATCGGCAAGCTCAGCCGCGGCCAGCGGATCGGCCTGGCGTTCGCGGCCGTCGGTGTCGTCCTCGCCCCGCTGGCGCTGATCACCTTGCTGCTCACCGGGTCCCCGCCACCGGACAGGACAGTGGTCAACCAGCCATCCCCGGTGGCCACCCCGTAAATCGGGCACCAGCCGCTGCAGAGCCGACTGTGGGTCGGGCGTACCGGGTGCGTGATCCTGGACTGCTGACGCTCGACGGCATGGGACTGCGGATAGGGTCGTGCCGGACGAAGGAGACAGCACCGTGGCTGACCAGGCGAGCTCGAGCATCACCATCAACGCCGCTCCAGCGGACATCCTCGCGGTGATCCGCGACGTCGAGACCTACCCGGCGTGGACCAACGGGATCTCGAAGGCCGTCGTTGTCGAGCCGGGCCCGGCGGGGCCGGCCAAGGTGACCTTCAGCATGAACCAGAGCGGACTCAGTGACGAGTACACGCTGGTCTACGACTGGCAGGGCGACGGGGTGTCCTGGACCCTGGCCGAGCCGAGCAAGGTGCAGAAGAGCCAGCGCGGCTCTTACCAGCTCAGCGCCGACGGGGCGGCCACGAAGGTCACCTACCTGCTCACGATGGACATCAAGATCCCGATGATTGGACTGATGAAGCGCAAGGCGGAGAAGATGATCATCGACTCGGCGTTGAAGGAGCTCAAGAAGCGCGTCGAGTCGCTCGGCTAGCCTGCGGCCATGCGGGTCCTGCTGTTCACCGGCAAGGGTGGCGTCGGCAAGACCACGACAGCTGCCGCTACCGCCGTGCTCGCCGCCTCCCGCGGCCTGAAGACCCTCATTCTGTCGACCGACCCCGCGCACTCGCTGGCCGACGCGTTCGGGCTGCCCCTCGGTCCGGAGCCGACCCTCGTCGAGGACGGCCTGCTGGCCATGCAGGTCGACGCGCAGGGCGCCTTCGAGCGCTCCTGGCGGGACGTACAGGACTACCTCCGGGGCGTCCTGGAACGGGCGGGTGTCGATGCGCTGCAGGCTGACGAGCTGACCGTCCTGCCCGGCGCGGAGGAGGTCCTCGCGCTGCTGGAGCTGCGCCGACAGGCCGCGTCGGGACGCTATGACCTGGTGGTGGTCGACTGTGCGCCGACGGGAGAGACGCTGCGCCTGCTGGCGCTACCCGAGGCCTTGCGCTGGTACGTCGACAAGGTCTTTCCCGCGCAGCGTCGCGCACTCAAGGCGGTCCGTCCGCTGCTCGCCCGGGTGGCGATAGTGCCTGAGGACGGGGTCTTCGAAGCCGTCACCCGGCTGCACGCCGAGCTGACCGACGTACGCGACCTGCTGACCGCACCGACCACCTCCGTTCGGCTCGTCCTCACCCCGGAAGCCGTGGTCGTCGCCGAGGCGCGCCGCACACTCACGTCGCTGGCTCTGTACGGCTACCGGGTCGACGGCCTCGTCGCCAACCGCATCCTGCCCGCCTGTTCGTCAGACCCGTGGGTGAGCGGCTGGGTGACGGCCCAAGCCGCCCAACTCGCCAGCGTCCAGGCCGACGTGGCTCCGCTCCCAGTCCTGCTGTCGTCCTACGCTGCCGCCGAACCTGTCGGGCCGGACGCGCTCCTTGCTTTCGCCACCGCCCTGTACGGCGACGCCGACCCGACCGAGGTCGTCCCCGGGACCGAGCTGCTGGTGGTCGAGCGCGATGCCGACGGCTTCCTGCTCTGTCTCACCCTGCCGCTCGCCGGGCTGTCCGACGTCGACCTCTCACGCAGCGGTGACGAGCTGGTCGTGACGGTCGGCGGTCACCGGCGGCTGCTCGCCCTCCCGAGCGCCCTGCAACGCTGCCAGGTCGTGGGCGCGCGGCTGGTCGACGGCCGCCTTGTCGTACGGTTTGAGCCCGACGTCGACCTGTGGCCGGGGGGATCACAATGACCGACCCGTTGGGCAGCGCGGCCGAGGAAGCCATGAAGCTGCTGGCCGCGGCCCAGGAATGGACCAGGACTCGCTTCGACAGCGAGCACCTCGCCACCGGGTCCGCCGAGTGCCAGGTCTGCCCGGTCTGTCAGGTGGTTGCCGCCCTGCGCCAGGTGACGCCCGAGACCGTCGAGCACCTTCTGGACGCGGCGTCGTCGTTCGTGGCCGCCCTGCGGACTACGGTCACCTCGCACCCGGCGCCGCCGGGAGGTTCGCGCGTGCAGCACATCGACATCCGGGAGGGTTGATCCGTGAGCTTGGCCATCGGTGTCGACGTGGGGGGTACCAAGGTCGCGGCGGGGGTTGTCGACGAGCAGGGCGTGGTCATCGCGAAGAGCCGGCGGCCGACGCCCTCCGCATCGCCTTCGGATGTCGAGCAGACCATCGCGGACCTCGTTGCCGACCTGCGTGCCGGCCACGACGTCACCGCTGTCGGCATCGGCGCCGCTGGCTTCATTGACGCCGAGCGCTCTACGGTGCTGTTCGCCCCCAACCTCGCCTGGCGCGATGAGCCGTTGCGCGACGAGGTCGCCAAGCTGATCGGGCTGCCCGTCTTCGTCGAGAACGACGCGAACGCCGCAGCCTGGGGGGAGTACCGGTTCGGGGCCGGTCGCGGTTTTGACCACCTCGTGTGCGTCACGGTCGGCACCGGCATCGGTGGGGGCATCGTCCTGGACGGCAGGCTCTACCGTGGCCGTTTCGGCATCGGCGCGGAGTTCGGCCACATGCAGGTCGTCCCCAACGGCCGGCGTTGCGGCTGCGGCCAGCGCGGCTGCTGGGAGCAGTACTGCTCGGGACGGGCGCTGCTCCACGAGGCCCGCGAGATTGCTGACGTCCAGAAGGAGTGGGGCAAGCGCCTGCTCGAGCTCGGCGACGGGCGTCCGGAGGGAATCGAGGCCCTCGAGGTCACCACCGCCGCCCAGGAGGGCGACCCGGCCGCGCTGGCCTGCTTCGAGGCGGTCGGCAGCTCCCTCGGCCAGGGCCTGGCCGACCTCGCGTCCACGCTGGACCCGGCCGTGTTCGTCATCGGCGGCGGTGTCGCGGACACCGGGGAGCTGCTGCTCGCCCCGGCCCGTCGCATCTATGCCGAGCGGCTGACCGGCACCACCCACCGCCCGCACGCCGAGATCCGGCTCGCCGCGCTCGGTAACGAAGCCGGCATGGTCGGCGCAGCCGACCTCGCCCGACTGGGCTGACCAGGCTCCACAGGTGGTGCCCAAGATGGCCTCAACGGGCCATGGCCCGGGCCCGCGTCTTCTCCGACGATCTGCTCATGCCCACCTGTTGCCGCCGTCCGATGAGCGTGATCGAGGTGACCAGGCGGCTCGATGTCGACGCCGCCAAGGTCGCCTTGCACAGCTGTGCCTTCTGCGGACGTCACCTGTGGGTCCGCGATGGCCTGCCGCTCGACAGGGACGACGTCCTGTCCGTCTTCATGGTGCACGGCTCGTAGGGCGCGCCACCGGGCCGGGCGACACCGGGCCACCTAACCTGCACCGATGCGCGTCGTGGTGGCACTCGGTGGCAACGCCCTGTCACCCACGGGCGGCACCGGCTCGGTCGAGGAGATGCGCGCGGCGCTGGCCGACACCGCCTCGGCCCTGGCAGACCTGGTCGCGACCGGGACGTCGCTCGTCCTCACCCACGGCAACGGTCCCCAGGTCGGTCGGCTGCTGCTCCAGCAGGAGCTGGCTGCCGCGGAGGTGCCACCGATGCCGATGGACGTCTGCGGGGCCCTCTCGCAGGGCCAGATCGGCTACCTCGTCGCCCAGGCCCTCGACAACGCCCTGCGCCGCCGCCGGCTCGACACTCGGGTGCTCACCCTGGTCACGCAGGTCGTCGTCGACGGCCGCGACCCGGCCTTCCGGCGACCCACGAAGCCCGTAGGGCCGTCGTACCAGCGGCCGGTCGCGAGCGAGATCGCCCAGGCGTCAGGGCACGTCTTCGCGATCCAGGGGGACGGGCGCTGGCGCCGGGTCGTCGCGTCGCCCAAGCCGTTGCGGTTCGTCGAGCAGGGGCCACTGAAAGGCCTGGTTGACTCCGGCCACGTCGTTGTCGCCGCAGGTGGCGGGGGAGTGCCGGTCGTCGAGCACCGCGGGCAGCTGCGCGGTGTCGAGGCGGTGGTGGACAAGGACCGTACGGCGGCGCTGTTGGCCACCGTCGTCGGGGCGGACCTGCTGCTGGTGCTGACCGAGGTCGACCGGGTGCAGGTCGGCTACGGGACCCCGTCGGCGCGGGCCCTGTTGACCCTGCCCGTCGCGGAGGCCAAGGCGCTGCTGGCCGCGGGGGAGTTCCCCGAAGGCTCGATGGGGCCGAAGGTCGAGGCCTGCGTGACGTTCGTCGAGGCCGGTGGCCGGGCGGCGATCGGCGCCCTGGCCCAGGCGGTCGACGTCCTTGCCGGCCGGGCGGGCACCGAGATCACCCGCTGAGGGGTTGCCGTGTCAGGGCCCACCTGCTGCGCCGAGCCGTGGCTAGTGTGTCGTTCGTGGACGCGATCACCTTGTGCGGCGGAACCCTGCTGGTCGAGCACCCCGATGAGGTCCTGCTGGACTACGTCGACCCGCGCAACGGCTACAGCTACCCGGCGTACGACCGGCTGATCACCAACGGGTCACCGGACCTCGTCGATGGTGACCTGCTCGCACCCGCGCTGATGGGGGTCCACATCGACGCCGGGCGCTTCAGCTTGCTGCGGGAGATGCTGCCCGCCCTGGAGGCGGTGGCCGAGCTGCCCGAGGTGTCTCTCGAGGACGCCGACGACGACCACGTCATGTGCGTCGCGGGCCTGTTCGGGATCCTCGACGAGCCCCGGTACGCCGGTCGCGGCGTCCGCGGGACGATCGTCTCCAAAGTGCTGCACCGTAAGCGCCCCGACCTGGTTCCGATCTACGACAGCCGGATCTTTGAGGCCTACACCGCTCCGGGCGTGCTTCCCCGCACCCTCGACCGATCGTGGCAAGAGTTCATGCGGCTGCTCTGCACGCAGATGCGAGCCGACCTGCTGGCTGAGCGGGACGCCTTCCGTGACCTGCAGCTGGCTGCCGAGGACGCCGGTGCCTCCGTCAGCAAGCTCCGGATCCTCGACATCCTCGTCTGGCGGGCCTCCGACTCCTGGCAGTAAGCAATCCTGGGGACAGCCCTGACAGCCCGGTCCGAACGGGCGGCTGCCTGCCGCGCCGCGTACCGTGGTCCCCGCATCTGCTCGACCCCACTCAGGCACGACCCCGGAGGAGCCCTACGGTGACGGTGGTGGCTGCCGCACCGGTGCGGACCGTCGCGGTGTCGCTCGAGGGCCTCCGGCGCCATCGGGGCGACGTCCTCGCGACAGACGACGTGTCCCTTGAGGTCCTTGCAGGTGAGGTCTTCGGTCTGCTGGGTCCCAACGGGGCGGGCAAGACGACCCTGGTGCGGCTGCTCGTTGGCGTACTCCGGCCCGAGGCCGGTCGGGTCTCGCTGCTGGGACAGGACGTCACCGCCGACCCGCGCGCCGCCAGTCGCCTGTTGGCCTACCTCGCGCAGGACGAGCCCGCCCTCAACGAGCTGCCCGTCGGGTTGGCAGTGGAGACCACCGGCCGGCTCCGTGGCCTGTCCCGTCGCGACGCCCGCTCGCAGACAGCAGACCTGCTTGACGAGCTGGGCCTGGCGGACGTGCAGGAGCGGCCGCTGACCAAGCTGTCCGGCGGCCAGCGCCGGCTCGCCCAGGTTGCGGCCGCACTGATCGCCGACCGGCCGCTGCTCGTGCTCGACGAGCCGACCACCGGCCTGGACGCCCTCGCCCGCCGGGCGGTCTGGGAGATTCTGCGCAGGCGTCGTACCGAGGCCGGGGTCACCGTCGTGCTCGTCACGCACAACGTGGTGGAGGCCGAGCAGGTCCTTGACCGGGTCGCCGTCCTGGACCGTGGCCGGGTCATCGCCTGCGACACCCCGGGGCGGCTGAAGGCATTGGTGTCCAACGACGTCCGGCTGGACCTGGTGTGGCGCGACGAGCCGCCGCTCGGCGAGCCCGCCGTCGCCGCACTGCTGGCGCGTTCCGAGGTCGACGGCCGTCGCTGGAGCGCCCGACTGCCGGCCGCGGACGCCCGCGAGGCCCTGGGTCGACTGACCGCCGGACCCGCCCTCGCCGCCCTCGACGACTTCACCCTCGCCACGCCCACCCTCGAGGACGTCTACCTCTCGCTGGGTGGTCGTGCCCACGACCTGGAGCGCTCGTGAGCGCCTTCCTCGCCCTGTACGTCGGGCAGGTCAGCCGGGCCCGTGCCGCCCGCGGGCCGCTGCTGTTCGTGGCCACCCTGCAGTCGGTGGGGATCCTGCTGCTGCTGCGCGGCGTGGTCGACGAGGGCAGCGACACGACCGCCCAGCAGGTCGTGGCCGGCTCCACCGTGCTGGTCGTCGCGTTCGTTGCGCTGAACCTGCTCGCGCAGCGCTTCGGGATGCTGCGCGGCACGGGGGCGCTGGACTACTACGCCACGCTGCCCGTCTCCGGATCCCTCGTCGTGCTCGCCACCGCCGCGTCCTACGCGACGTTCACCGTGCCGGGTGCGGTGCTCACGGCCTTCGTCGGTGCGCTCCTGTACGGCCTGCCGCTCGGGCACCTGTGGATCCTGCTTGTCGTGCTGCCCCTGGCCGGAGCCTCCCTCGCCGGGCTCGGGGCGTGCCTCGGCCTGCTTGCCCCGCGGCCGGAGCTGGCGACGGTCGCCGGACAGCTCGGCATGTCGGGCATCCTGTTTCTCGGGATTATCCCGGAGCACCGGATGCCGGCTGTCCTGCAGGTCGTTCGCGCCGCCGTGCCCTCGACCTACGCCACCGACGCGTTTGCGTCTTCCTTCGCCCGGCACCTTGATGTCGCTGCCTTGCTCACCGATGTGGGAGTCTGCCTCGTGGTTGCCGTGCTTGCCCTGTCTCTTGCGTCGGCGGCCTTCCGCCGGGCGGTGCGGGCGTGAGCGTCTGGGCGCCCCCGGCGGCGCACGACCGGATCGAGGCTCCGGCCGTCGACGACACCGGACCGCCCCGCTGGCGGTATGACGTCCGCGTCGCCGGCGTGGTCGTCGCGGCCTGCGTTCTGCTGGGCGCGCCGGCTGGCCTGCTGTGGTCGGCCGTGGCCCCCCGGCTGCAGGTCACGCTCACCGACCAGGGGCCTCAGGTGCCCAGCCTGGAAAGCAGCAAGGCCTTCGTGGGTGCCGACGGCAGCTACCTGGTCGTCATGGCAGTCCTCGGGCTGCTGTGCGGCACCCTCGCCTGGTTCCTGGCCCGGCGCTCCGGTCCGTGGACCGTGGTGGCGCTGGTTGTCGGCGGGACCTTTGCCGCCCTCATCGCCGCGACGGTCGGCCTGCGCCCGGGTGCCCAGCACGCGATCGAGGCCCTGCGGGAGGGCTCGACCATCCGTGGTCATGTCGAGCTGTTCCTTGGTCGTCGGACCGGCACCGACGTGACGCTGCGCGCGCCCTGGGCTGCTGTCGCCTGGCCGGTAGGGGCGCTGACTGCGTTCTTGTCCTTCGCGCTGCGCCGACCCGAAGAGCTGGACTGAGCTCAGGCAGCGGTGAAAGGGTCGGCGCCGGCGCGTCAGTTCGGGCTGGTCGGGGTCCGTGCCAGGTCAGGGGCCGGCGCGGCCCGCAGAGCCCGTAGGAAGCCGGCCTCCCGCCGCAGCAACGTCAGCTCCCGGCGCAGCCGGTCGCAGCCGTTCGGTTGTTCGAGCAGGTCCTGCCGGTCGGCCAGGTCCAGCAAAGCTGTCGCTCCCACCAGGTGGCTCAGGACCAGCGGGTCGTCGGGGAGGTCGGGGGTCTCGATCTGTTGCCCGCTGGCCCCGCCCAGCGCGGCCAGGTAATCCCCGAACGCGGCCCGCACCAGGGCATCAAGACCCCGCCCCCGCGCGGGATCGCCGAGCTGGTCCGGTAGCCACTGGACATCTCCGGTGAAGTAGGGCCGATCCCCCCCTCCTTCGGGACCGTGCAGCGCTGACAGCCGAAACAGCGGCCCGCCGACGGTCACGAGGTCAAAGCGTCCGTCGTCGTACGTCTCGACCTGGCGCAGCTGGGCGGCGCAGCCGACGTCGTACAGCGCGTGGAGACCGTCGCTGCCGACTTCACGCCCCTCCCGGATCGCGACGACGCCGAACTGCCGCTCAGCCTCGGGCAGCACGAGCAGGTCCCGGACCAGCTGGCGGTAGCGCTCCTCGAACACGTGGAGAGGCAGCACGAGCCCCGGGAACAGCACGGTCCCGAGCGGGAAGAGAGGGAGCACGTCCTTACGGTACGTCCACGCCGTGACGTCCAGGTCCCTCGTCCAGGTCGATCAACGCGACGTCGGTCCTGATCGGCTTCGACGCAACCGCGACGCCGAGCAGGCTCGACCTCACGGCCGCTCCGCCGCCCTGAGCAGGGCCTGCCCGAGGGCTCGCGGCTAGGCTTGAGCAGGCCCATCCGTGCTGCCTCGAGGAGCTTCAACCGTGCTGACCCGCCTTGACCTGCGTGGTCGCCGCGACGCCGACCTGACCGCCGTTCTGCCCCGGGCCGAGCTCGACGTTGCTGTCGCGGTCGAGCAGGTCCGGCCGGTCGTCGAGGCTGTCCGTGATCGTGGCGCCGACGCCGTCCGCGAGGCGACGCAGCGCTTCGACGGCGTGACGCTGACCGACCTCCGCGTCCCCGCGGTTGCCCTCGCCACGGCCCTGGCCGAGCTCGACCCCGCGGTGCGGGCAGCCCTGGAGGAGGCGATCAGGCGCAACCGGACCGTGTCCACCGCACAGCTGCGCGCCGACGAGGTCGTGCAGGTCGTCGACGGCGCGACGGTCACCGAGCGATGGGTGCCCGTCGGCCGGGTCGGGCTCTACGTCCCGGGTGGACGGGTTGCCTACCCATCGTCGGTCGTGATGAACGCCGTCCCCGCACTGGTCGCCGGCGTGGGCTCGCTGGCCATCGCGTCGCCCCCGAAGCAGGAGTTCGGTGGGCTGCCCAACCCCTACATCCTGGCTGCGTGCGCGCTGCTCGGGATCGAGGAGGTCTACGCCGTCGGCGGTGCCCAGGCGATCGCGATGTTCGCCTACGGGCTCCCGGGTGATCCGGGGGTGGCGCCCGTGGACGTCATCACCGGTCCGGGAAACGTCTACGTCGCCGCGGCCAAGCGCCTGGTCCAGGGCCGGTGCGGCATCGACTCCGAGGCCGGACCGACCGAGATCGCGATCCTCGCCGACGACACCGCCGTACCCGCTGTGGTGGCGGCGGACCTGATCGCGCAGGCCGAGCACGACCCGCTGGCCGCGTGCCTGCTCGTGACGCCGTCGGTCGCGCTGGCCGACGCGGTCGACGTTGAGCTCGACAAGCAGGTCCCCGCGACCAAGCACTGTGCTCGCGTCGAGGAGGCCTTCGCCGGCCAATCCGCGCACGTGCTCGTCGAGGACCTCGACCACGGCCTGGCCGTCGTCGACGCGTGGGCCGCCGAGCACCTGGAGGTCATCACCGCCGACGCACCGGAGCGGGCCCGCCGGGTCCGCAACGCCGGCGCGATCTTCGTCGGGGGCTACACGCCGGTGTCGCTGGGGGATTACCTCGCCGGCTCCAACCACGTCCTGCCCACCGGTGGCACGGCGCGCTTCTCGGCCGGCCTGTCCGCGCAGAGCTTCCTGAAGAGGATGTCGCTGGTCGAGTACACCGCCGAGGCGCTTGCCACCGTCGCTCCCCACGTCAGCGCCCTCGGCAGCGCAGAGGACCTGCTTGCGCACGTCGAGGCGGTCCAGGTACGGGTCCGGCTCGCGTGAGCCTGCCCGTCCGCGACGACCTGGTCGGCCAGCAGCCCTACGGCGCCCCGCAGCTGCCGGAGGCGATCCAGCTCAACGTCAACGAGAACCCCTTCCCGCCCTCGGCCTCTTTCGTCGCCGATCTCGCCGCGGCCGTCGGCGAGGCTGCTGCCTCGCTGAACCGCTACCCCGACCGGGAAGCCCTCGGGCTGCGCTTCGACCTGGCGTCCTACCTGACCCGGGTCACCGGCGTCGCGCTGACGGTCGAGCAGGTGTGGGCCGCGAACGGCTCCAACGAGGTGCTGCAGCAGGTGTGCCAGGCGTTCGGCGGCCCGGGACGGGTGGCGCTGGGCTTCGAGCCGTCGTACCCGATGCACCCGCTGCTGGCGCGCGGGACCAACACCGGCTGGTTCGGCGTTCCGCGGGCCGCGGACTTCTCGCTGTCGGTCGACGCCGCGATCGCGGCCGTGCGCGAACACCAGCCCGCGATCACCTTCCTCACCACACCGAACAACCCGACGGGAACGGTCACCGGGCTCGACGTCGTCAAGGCGGTCTGCGGCGAGTCTCAGGGAGTGGTCGTCGTCGACGAGGCCTACGCGGAGTTCGGTACGTCGGTCTCCGCCGTCACCCTGCTCGCGGCGCACCCGCGGCTGCTGGTGTCCCGGACGATGTCGAAGGCCTTCGCCGGGGCGGGTCTACGCCTGGGCTACCTCGCGGCCTCCGCCGAGGCGGTCGACGCCCTGCGGCTGGTACGACTGCCATACCACCTGTCGACCCTGACCCAGGCTGCCGCTCGGGTCGCGCTGGCCCACACCGACGAGCTGCTCGGGACGGTCGAGGCCGTGAAGGCGCAGCGGGACCGGATGCTGGCCGCCCTCCCCGCGCTCGGGCTGTCCGTCGTGCCGACCGAAGCCAACTTCCTGCTGTTCGGGCCGTTCCCGTCACCGGGCCAGGTGTGGCAGGCGCTGCTCGACCGGGGGGTCCTCGTACGGGACCTGTCGTCCGCGCCGGGCCTGTCCGGGTGGCTGCGGGTCAACGCCGGCACGGAGCCGGAGACGACCGCGTTCCTGGCCGCCCTCGCCGCTGTCCTTGCCGACCGCTGAGTCCTAGAGCATCAGGGTCGCGTGCAGGCGTGCCAGGTCCGCAGTCGGGGTTTGCCTCCCCGGATGAGGTCCGCGCGGTCGAAGCCGAGGTCGCCGGGCAGGAAGTCCATACCGAGGTTGAGGCCGGGGCTCGACGTCAGCAGGTTCTGCACCTCCTCGTCGGGCTCGGACCGGCCCAGCAGTGGGTCGACCTCGACGAGGACCAGCTCGGGCACCGGCAGACCCGGGCCGATCGCGACGCCTGCGCAGAGGACCTCGGCGATCAACGCCTTCTGGCCAGTGGCGTGACGCTGGCTAACTCCCGCCAGGCGGGTGGTGTCCCCGGCCACCGCCTCGCCGGAGGCTGGCTCTGATGATGGCGAGGTCGCCGCCCCGCGGGGAAGGGTCCACGGTTCGGTTGGTCGTCGTCGGTGGCAGGCACGGCGCGAGCTCGGGCGAGGGCTTTGTTTAGCGACGAGCCATGAGCAGGATGCTGGGGCCGTTCGGGTGTTCGGGTTGGTCGAAGGCGACCTCGATGTCGGTGAACCCCAGCCGGGTCAGGCAGTCGTTGATGTCGTCGCGCTCCATCCACTGCGCGTAGGTCTCGGTGCCGCCGCAGAAGCCGCTCCAGCCGACCGCCTCGTGGTACTGACGAGGGTGCAGGACGTACCTGGCGTCATCGAAGACGTACGGCTCCGATGCTGGCCCGAACTGCTTGCTGGTGGGCAGGGCCCGCACCAGCTCCTCGCGGTAGTAGTGCGTCCAGATCGCCAGGTGGTCACTGGCCGAAGCCAGCAACTCAAGCAGTGCGACCGGGTCGACCATGTGGTAGAGGACGCCGCTGGCGAGTACCAGGTCGAAGGTGTGGTCTCTGCCGCGGAGGTACTCGGTGAAGTCGCCACGCACGAAACGCGAACGGCGCAGGTCCAGGAGTTCCTTGACGACCAGGCATTTGAGGAAGGCCTGGCTGTTGGACTCGATTGCGAGGACCTCCGCGCCTGCCTGGTCGAGCATGGCGGTGTGGCCACCTTCGAGAGGTCCCAACTCCAGGACGCGCGCGCCGACGATACCGGGGCCATACCAGTCGATTACGGCCGCGATCCGCGGATCCTCAAACAGCCGCGCTGAGCCTGACACCACGCCGAGTTTATCGGGCAGGTGCGAGGACCAGTCGCCGTTGAAGATGTCAACGGCAAGCTGCGCCGAGGGTGCGGTCTTTGCGTGCAGGTCCAGAAAGGTTGGTTCGTGCTGCTCCAAGGGCTTTCGCAGCCCGGCAGCCCGCAGCACGCGACCACCCGTGGCCCTGGTCCGACTCACTTCGCACTCCCAACGCACCTCGAACGACACAGATCCCGGCCGGGAACCGGTCGCAACGTACGCGAGCGAACCTGTGCGTTCTCTTACCGTCTCCCTGACCGGGCCGGCCTCGGATGAGTCAGAAGAGCCGCCCTGCTCATCTTGTCGCGGTGCCAGCATCTCGCAGCCGGAACTGACCGGGTGAGGCCTGCTGAGCGCCGTAGCCGAACCACAGCACAGATTCCTGCAGCGCCGGTCGCCAGAAGCGAAAGGTGTGGCCACCCTTGCGGACAACGAGCAATGCACCGCTACCGAGCGCTCTGGCGGAGGCGGCGAACCGACGGACGTCCGCCGCGGCTGGGTCGTCCTGACCGACCTCGAGGCGCAGGTCAACGCCACGCGCAGCCACCCGGTTCTGCAGCAGCCACAGTGGGGTGTGTTCTCGGATCGTGCCCGGCAGGTCGGCTTGGTGGCCGAACAGGTCCTTCAAACTGCCGTAACTATAGGTCGGCTTGGTCAGAGGTGACAGCGCCGCGATGTGGTGGAACAGCCCGGGGTAGCGAAGCCCCACGGCTAGTGCGCAAAAGCCACCCGCAGAATTTCCCGCTACACCGCGACTGCTGGCTGTGGGCTGGGTTCGGAGCCGTGCATCGATGCTTGGGACAACATCGGCGGTCAGGTAGGTCTCCCAGCGCCCCGTGCTGCCGTTAACGCATTCGGAGTCATCCAGCCAACCTGCCGACATCCTCGGTGCCACGAGGATGACTGGTACACCAGCGCGCGCCGCTGCCAGACCAGCTTCGGCGGCCTCACCGCCACGAAACCAGTCAAGCGGCACGCCGGGCGATCCGTGAATCAGATACAGAACCGGAAAATGGGCAAGTGGCTGTTCCAAATACTGCGGTGGGAGGTACACGACCGCAAAATGCGCTGAGGTCCCGCTCTGCCGTCCTGGCACGGGAACCGACAACACCACACCACGTCCGCCGGCCCGCGCAGGTGGAGTGACTTGGCTGAAGGCTGCCTTCACCTCAAGGGAATTGCCGACGGGCCACGGTGGCGGTCCGACAACGTCGCCGACGTGCGGATAGTAGGCGAAGTAGGCGTTGGCGTAGCTGGCCATAGCCATGATCAGCAGGCCGATAGCTAGAAACCGACCGTGGTGTCCTCCGAACCGCGGCACGGTTCGAAGCATCACAGCAACAGCCACCACCCCAATAACGACCGCCAGCAGCGGACTGGTTAGCGGTAAGCCAGCCATCAGAGGCGCCATTGGGCGCTAAGCAACTCGCCAAGACCAAGGCCGGTTACCATGATATGAGTATGGCCGCCGGTAGGCCAACCCGCTTTCTTCAAGTGCAGAGCGCTCAGTTGCCAGTCAGGCCGCGGTGAACCGGGTCGTCCTTGAAACGTTCGGTTCGAGTTCGGTTTTCGTCCAAGACAAGGCCAGGCAGGCGCAAGACAAGACGACGACGTTGTCGCCGGCCTGACCGTGCGCAGTCCGCGGAGTTGGAGCTGGCCTATACGAACTGCCCTTCTTCGGCCTCTTCTGACACCCAGCCACCACACCAGTAGAGAGCACCATTTTTGTGGCGGGCCGGCCTGCTGGTTTATTGGCTGGGATGTTTTGCGAGCTCGACGCGCTCGAACAGCCCGGCTGCCCCCCACGAGCCAAGTTACGGCACTTTCCACTGGGACGTTGGAGGGACAGAATGGAACTGCCAGGCGGTTCGGAAGTGCTGATCTGCCTCCTCATCGCGCTCGTCGTGTTCGGGTCCAAGCGGCTTCCCGATAGTGCGAGGGCCTTGGGCAAGTCGCTGCGCATCTTGAAGGAGGAGACGCGGGGACTGCATGACCAGGATGGGTCAGACCCTGAATTCGCGAGTCGCGCAGTGCCGGCCGGTACCCGCTCGGACCCCCTCGGTCCCGCTCAACCCGTGTGCCGTTTTGACCCGTACACCGGCGAACGCCTCCAGTCAGCCGGTCCGCCGTAGGCCGCCACGCTGGATGAGATGACGGGGTCATCCTCACACTGCCTGGCGGTCAACAACGTCGGTGAAGCCGGGGAGTACTCATGGGCAGCAGCAGGGCCAGCACGAGACTGCTGCCCAGCGGACATGGTGAGGTCAAGCCCCGAGCATGCTGTGATGTCGCCACGCCGGCCGTGATCGCCGGGATCCAGAACACCCGAATCGCCGGCCGTTGACACGGGTATGTCCCCGGCAGGGGTCACGGGATCATCTCGATCCGGGTCGGACAGGGTCCTGGAGTAACTGAAAGGATCGCAAAGCCCTCAACTTCCGGAACGCCGCCGACATCAAGGGGCTATTGAGCCCAGGACGGCCCTGTCCAGGACGGCCCGTAAGGGCCGCAGCAGCGAATCGACCGGTACGAAGCGAGGAGCAAGCCAACCTGACGGTGGTGCGGTTACCGGGCTTTGCACGGGCAGCGCGACCGTACAGGGCTGGCTGTTGCTGGTCAGCCGATGCTGGCCTTGGCGTCTTCAACAATGGTGGCCCCGCCACTGGATGCGGCGCTTTCGATCGCGGTCACGCCTTTCTCAGCGTCCGCGATAGCGGTGGTGTCTCCGCCTTTGAGTTTGGTGACGACCCCGCTTATGCCGTCGCTCAAGGTGCTCAGAGGGGCGACGAGGGTGTTGCACAGCATGGGGTTTGCCTTGACGTCCTCGATGGCGAGCCTCACCTCGCGCTTGATGAACAGCGCTGCAGCACCGGCCTTGCCGAAGACGAGTACCCGGTGGAGTTTGCTTCCGGCCGTGAACGTGCCGGCCCGGAACGGCTTGTACAGGTAACGGTGGAAGGCACCGAAGGCCAGCCCGGTGTGCAGCACGAACTTGGTCTTGGCAAAGCTCGTCGTGTTGCCGGTGGGACAGCCATTCGCGCTCGTTGCCGGCGTCGTGCCTGTGGCCTGCGTGGCCACCGCACTGGCCTGTGGCCCTGCCGAGGAAGCCGCGCTGGAGCTACCGCCGCTCTTGCAGCCGCCGGCCAGCAGCGCCAAGCTGATCATCAGGGGAACCACTATTTTGCGCACAACGCATCAGCTCCTAAACGGCTGGACGGCGCCACTCGGCGACCACTTGCGCGCTGCCCGTAGTCCGGCAGCGACAACCAAGATCAGCAGTGACGTTCAGTCCACTGTCAGGCCCGGTGACGCGGCAGGCAGGTCAAGGCTTGGGGGTGGCGTTCTTGTCGATGTACTCCTCAGCCTTGGCAGCGGCCTGGGCGATCTGATCGTGATGGCTACCACCAGTCTGGTCATCAATAACGCCCTCAAGCTTCGCTAGGGCGGCTTTCACCTGGTCAGGATGCTCAGACGCGGCCTTCTCTACCGCATCAGCCATGCCCTTCAACTCATCAAACAGTCCCATGACGCACTCCCTCATAGCAGTCAGTGTCGAACAAAATCACGACCGTCCCAGCGCATCGCCCACCTCGGTCAACCTAGGCCACTAGGCCGAGCTGCGCTCAACACCGCGCACGTATCTGTCCTGGCAGCCCCGTTTCATCAGCTCTTCGTATGGGCGGGTGATCCAAACGTTTCCGCTAGTACCGGTCCGTATTTGCGCGCCCCACAGCACGGCCCTGGGGACCGACGGCACGGCGGGTACCAGACGGTCGTTTCACCATCACCCGCAGCAGCACGGGCAAGAACGGCGGTGGCAGCGTGCACTGGACCACCAAGAACGGCCTCACCACCACCCGCGAACCCCGACCCCTCCTCAGAGGCTGGTAGCCCCTTCAATAACGCGTTGCGGCAGGCGCGGAATCAGCCGTCGACTTCAACAACCTGGACCCAACCCACCGATGACCACCCGTTCGGGTCGAACGTCCCTCGTTGTCCTCCGGCAGCGCCGAGCAACTTCTCGGCAGAAACTCCCGACGCAGCTGGGTAGGACGTGCGCACGAGGAGCCGGACGTGAGCCAGTCGTTGCGCGTAACAGGGGTTGCCCAGAGGACCGATAGCCTTACCGGCATGGCACGCAAGGCTCTGGTGGAGCGCACGACAAAGGAGAGCGACGTCCGCGTCGAGCTCGACCTCGACGGCACCGGACAGGGGTCGAGCGACACCGGCGTGCCGTTCTTCGACCACATGGTCAGCCAGCTCGGGCGACACGGTGGGTTCGACCTGACCGTCGTCACCAAGGGCGACCTGCACATTGACGCGCACCACACCGTCGAGGACACCTCGCTCGCGATCGGCAGCGCGCTCAAACAGGCCCTGGGCGACAAGGCAGGTGTACGCCGGTTCGGCGACGCCACCGTCCCCCTGGATGAGTGCCTGGTTCAAGCAGCCGTCGACCTGAGCGGCCGGCCCTACCTGGTGCACGAGGAGCCGGAGCTGGTCGAGCTGATCGGTAGCTACGACACGTCGCTCACCAGGCACATCTGGGAGAGCTTCGTCGCGACCAGCGGCATTGCCCTGCACGTGCGGGTGCTGAGCGGCCGCAACGCCCACCACATCGTGGAGACCCAGTTCAAAGCCGTCGCCAGGGCGCTGCGTACCGCGTGCGAGCTCGACCCGCGCGTGCTGGGAGTCCCCTCGACCAAGGGCGTGCTCTAAGCATGATCTGGGCGCTCTACCTGCTGTTCCTGGCCGGTGCGACGGCTGGCTGCGGCCAGGTCGTCAAAACCGCCTTGGCCAACCGCAGGGCCGGCCGGCCTCGGCCGGGGTCGCACGAGGACCTGCCGTGAAGGTCGTCGTCCTGGACTACGGCTCGGGCAACCTGCGGTCGGCGGAGCGGGCTTTGTCCCGCACCGGCGCCGACGTCACGGTCACCGCCGACCTGAAGCTGGCCGCGGAGGCGGACGGGCTGGTCGTACCGGGGGTCGGGGCGTATGCCGCGTGCATGCGCGGGCTGAACGCGGTCCGCGGCGGGACCGTCATGTGGGACCGACTGCGCAAGCAGCGGCCGGTGCTGGGGATCTGCGTGGGCATGCAGGTGCTTTTCGAGCGGGGACTGGAGCACGGGCAGGAGACTGCCGGCCTCGGGATCCTGGCCGGCGACGTGACCCGGCTGGACGCGCCCGTCGTACCCCACATGGGGTGGAACACGGTCGACGTGGCCGAGGGCAGCGCGCTGTTCGCGGGGGTCGAGGGCGAGCGGTTCTACTTCGTGCACTCCTACGCCGCCCGCGCCGTCCCGGACGTGCTGCTGACCACGGCCGAGCACGGCGAGGTCTTCGCCGCAGCCATCGAGCGCGGGGTACTGGCCGCGACGCAGTTCCACCCGGAGAAGAGCGGTGACGCCGGCGCGCACCTGCTGGCCAACTGGGTCCGCGGCCTGTGAGCGCAGCGAACGCGGGCCTTTGCGGGGAGGCGGTGCTGTGAGCCGCGAGCGCCAGAAGGCCCGCGCAGCACGGGAAGTGGCGCGCCAGGTCGAGGTCGAGCAGGCCGCCCGCAAGCGCCAGAGGGCCACCCGTCGGCAGGCCGTCGTCCCGAAGCTCCCAGCCCGGACTCGCAGGCGCAGGTACGGCGCCTTGCCCGCGCGCGTCCGCTACCAGGTCGTGGTCTCGTTCCTCGTCGTGCAGGCCGTCGGCTGGTACTTCCTGCCAGGCACGGGTGCGCGCCTGTCTCTCGCCGTCCTCACCGCGGCTTGTCTCGCTGTCCTCGTCATCACCCGAAGGAGCTACTGAACATGACCCTCGAGCTGCTGCCCGCTGTCGACGTCGCCGACGGCCAGGCGGTCCGCCTTGTTCAGGGGGAGGCGGGCTCTGAGACCTCGTACGGCTCGCCGCTCGAGGCGGCGCTGCAGTGGCAGCGCGACGGCGCGCAGTGGGTGCACCTGGTCGACCTGGACGCGGCGTTCGGTCGCGGTTCCAACCGCGAGCTGCTCGTCGAGGTCGTCGGTCGGCTGGATGTCAAGGTCGAGATGAGCGGTGGGATCCGCGACGACGCCTCCCTCGAGGCGGCGCTGGCGACCGGCTGCGCCCGCGTCAACCTCGGCACCGCCGCCCTCGAGTCCCCGGACTGGGTGCGCTCTGCCATCGCCCGCTACGGGGACAAGGTCGCGGTGGGGCTCGACGTGCGAGGTACGACGCTGTCGGCCCGCGGGTGGACGCAGGACGGCGGCGAGCTGTTCGAGGTGCTCGCGCGCCTGGACGCTGACGGGTGCGCGCGGTACGTCGTGACCGACGTGAAGCGCGACGGGACCCTCACCGGGCCGAACCTGTCGCTGCTGGCGGAGGTGTGCGCGGCGACCACCAAGCCGGTCGTCGCGAGCGGGGGAGTCGCGTCGCTGGCCGACCTGGTCGCGATCGCCGGCGTCCCCGGAGTCGAGGGCGCGATCGTCGGGAAGGCCCTGTACGCCGGGGCCTTCACCCTCCCGGAAGCCCTCGCCGTCGTCCGTGGCTGACGCCGACGGCCCGACCGACGGCCCGACCGACGGCCTGACCGACGCCGAGGTCCGCCACGAGGACTGGGGCGGCGACGAACTGGGGCAGACGACGTACACGCGGGTGCTGTTCGTCGAGGTGGACCTGACCGAGGCGGTCACCGACGGGACCGTCTTCGACGGGTGCACCTTCCGGGGGGTGCGGTTCAACGTGTCGGAGCACCGGTCGTCGGCGTTCGTCAACTGCACGTTCAGCCGCTGCTCGTTCTTCGACGCGTCCTTCACCGGGTGCAAGCTGGTGGGCAGTCGCTTCGAGGAGTGCGCGCTGGACCTGCTGAGGGTCAGCGGCGGCGACTGGTCGTTCGTCAGCCTGCGCGGCGCGGACCTGGGGCGGGCCAGCTTCGACGGGGTGCGCCTGCGCGAGGCGGACCTCGGCGGGGCGAAAGCGGTCAACGGGACGCTCACCGGGCTCGACCTGTCCGGGGCGGTGCTGGACAGGGCGGACCTGAGTGGGTGCGACCTGCGTGGCACGGACCTGTCGGCGGTGGACCCCGCGACGACCCGCCTGCGAGGAGCGATCATCACCGTCGATCAGGCCGTGACTCTCGCGCTGGCCCGGGGGCTGGACGTCAGGCCCTCAAGCACGTGAGCCACCGGCTACCCCTTGATGCCTTACTCCTTGATGGCGAGCTCGACCCGCAGCGGGCCAACCCTCACGGCCTTGCCGAGGCCGTCTCTCACCGAGACCAGCTTTGGGCGCGACCATCGCAGCGGGGTCAAGGCCAGGGAAAGGGACGGGGTGGCGTCCGACAGCTCCGGCGGCAGTGGGCAGGGCTGGACGGCCAAGGCCGGCGGTTCCTCGACGGCCGGTCCGGCGAGATCTACCAGCAGGTCCGCCTGCAGGTCGGCCTTCAGGTCCTTCTGGGTCCTTGGGGTGGCCATCAGGCTCCTCGGGGCATCGACGCGTAGGCGGTGAGCACGTCCTGGGCCAGGGCGGCGTAGGCCACGGCCACCGGGGTCGAAGGAGCGGACAGCACGACCGGCCGCTTGGCCAGCGTCGAGGAGGGAACCCGCCGCGAGACCGGGATCCGGGTCGGCAGCAGCGGCAGGTCGGTGCCCTCCAAGGCCCCGAGGACCTCGCGAGCGGCCTTGCCGTCCTTGTCCCACATGGAGCACGCGACGCCCACGAGCTGGGCAACGGTGTTCTCGAAGCGCCGGTGCAGGTCGAGGAAGGCCGTCACGCGGGCGGCACCGAGGGCCGAGCCCGGGTCGCTGGTGAAGACCGTGAGGACCGCGTCGGCGGCACAGACAGCGGACAGCGTGAGGTTGCCGAGGTCGCCGTGGGTGTCGAGCACCACGTGGTCGTAGTCGGCCAGCAGAGGTCGCAGGACCCGCCGGATGCCGGTGACGATCCCGCCCTGGCCGGCGAGGGTGACTCCCACCGTCTCGAGGGAGGGGTGCGCGGGGATCAGGTCCAGGCCCGGTGCCACCTCGGTGCGCAGCACCGCCCGCGGATCCGCGTCAGGGTTTTCCAGTAGGCCCGCCAGGGAGTCCTCGCGGCTCTTCGAGACGACGCCGAAGGCCCGTCCGAGAGAGTCCTGCGGGTCGGCATCCACGACAAGCACCCGGCCGGTGCGGCCCAGTACGACGGCCAGGTTGGCGGCGGTGGAGGTCTTGCCGACCCCTCCCTTGGACGAGCACACCGCCAGCCTCATGCGCGGATCCCCTTCGACGGTCGCAGCACGAGCACGAGCGCCACCGCCGCCCCGATCTGCAGCAGCAGGCGTCCGCCCGTCCCGGTGTGCAGCCCGCGCGCGACGGCGGTGCCGACCAGCGAGCCGGCCACACCCACCAGCGTCGTGAACAGCAGGCCGGTCCGGCTGCGACCGGGGGCGATGACCCGGGCGATCACGCCGAGCACCAGCCCGATCACCAGTGTCGAGACCAGCGCCCAGAACGTCGCGTTGACGAAAGGCAGCACGACAAACAGGACGATGCAGATGACCAGCACGGCGAGCAGCACCCTCACAGCCTAAGGGGCGATTGTGAACACTGTGCGGCTAGCGTTGCCAGTCGTGACCGTTGCCGTGCGCGTAATCCCCTGCCTCGACGTCGATGCCGGCCGCGTCGTCAAGGGCGTCAACTTCACCGACCTCGTCGACGCGGGAGACCCCGTGGAGATGGCCCGGGTCTACGACGCCGAGGGCGCCGACGAGCTGGTGTTCCTCGACATCACGGCCAGCTCGGGCTCGCGCGAGACGACGTACGACGTGGTCCGGCGTACGGCGGAGCAGGTCTTCATCCCTCTGACGGTCGGCGGTGGGGTTCGCAGCCCGGACGACGTGGACCGTCTGCTGCGCGCCGGGGCCGACAAGGTCGGCGTCAACACCGCCGGCATCGAGCGCCCGGAGCTGCTCGGCGAGATCGCGCAGCGCTTCGGGTCGCAGGTGCTCGTGCTGAGCGTCGACGCGCGCCGCTCGCCTGGCACACCGAGCGGCTACGAGGTCACCACGCACGGCGGCCGGCAGAGCACCGGCATCGACGCTGTCGCGTGGGCCGCGCGCGGGCAGCAGCTCGGCGTCGGTGAGATCCTGCTCAACTCGATGGACGCCGACGGGACCCGGCGCGGCTTCGACGTCGAGATGCTGCGCGCCGTACGCGCGGTCGTGACCGTTCCTGTCATCGCCAGTGGGGGAGCGGGCGCGGTCGAGGACTTCGCCCCCGCGGTCGCCGCCGGCGCTGACGCCGTGCTGGCCGCCAGCGTTTTCCACTTCGGACAGTTGCCGATCAGCGACGCCAAGGACGCTCTGCGTCGGGCGGGTTACCCGGTCCGGTAGGACGGTTTTAGAAGCGCAGGTCGATTGCGTTCGCGCGGGCCACCGCGTCTGGCGTTCCCTCGACGCTGACCTCGGCGGCGGCGCGGCGTCCGAACAGCCACAGGAACAGCTCACCGACCTCGCCGCGCAGGACGACGGCATCGGGACCACGCCGGACCCGCAGCGTGCGGGCACCTGGGGTGACCAACGTCACGCCGAGGCCCTCGCCGCGCCGGGTGAACGCTGGTCCCACGACGAACAGCCGCTCCCAGAGGGCGTCCTGCAGCTCGCGGTCGAGGTCACGGGCCCCGAGGCCCTGCGGTCGGCGGACGTCCTCGTGATGGACGAACAGCTCGTGCACGTTGGCCGCTGGCAGCGCCACCGGCGACCAGAAGGGCGGTCCCTTCCGGAGCTTCTTGAGCAGGTCCTCGTACGGCGTCCGGCGGGCATCGCGCTCGTAGTAGGCGGTGAGGGCGTGCAACGGCGGGACCACGAGCCCGGGCAGTGCGAGGGGCCGGCGATCGCGGGCCAGTAGGTGTGCCGCGAGGTCGTGGGTGGTCCACCCGTCGCAGAGGGTCGGGGCGTCCGGGCCGAGGGATGCCATGAGGGCGAGGAGGTCGGCGCGTTCGCACCCGGCGAGGGACATGACGGCCAGCCTGCCAGAGCCCGTGAGAACTGAATTCACCTCGACCGGCGTTGAGGTGTCGCAGTAGACAGCAGCCGTAGACGAGACTTGCTGGACGCAACCGAAATGGAACCCCCTGTCGTGAGCTCTGCCCCCGCCCACCCGCGCGGCGTCATTCGCCGTGGCCTCGGCATCCTCTGGATCGCGGTCAAGGAGGAGCCGAAGGTCTTCACCGTCTCCGCCATCGGGAGCGCCCTTTTCGGGGGCATGACGATCGCCCAGGCGTATGTCTTTGGTCACATCACGAGCACGGTCATCGAGCCGAGCATCAAGGCCGGCCACGCGCGGACGGCGTCGCTCGTCTCGGCGGCGCTGCTTATCCTGGGGGTTGCCACGTTGAAGGTGGTCGGCATCCTCGGACGCCGGCTCGGCGCCGGAATCATGCAGTACCGGCTGCAGGCGACCTACCGCAAACGGGTCACCCGTCGCTATCTCCAACTGCCGCTGGAATGGCACCAACGCCACCCCACCGGTGAGCTGCTGTCCAACGCCAACAGCGACGTCGAGGCCGCGTGGTATCCGATCGCGCCGTTCCCCTTTGCGGTCGGCGTGGTCTTCATGCTCGTCGTGACGCTGGTGCTGTTGTTCTTCACCGACCCGGTCCTCGCGATCGTCGGCTCGGTCATCTTCCCCTCCATCGCGGCACTCACCGTTGTTTACAGCAAGCGGATGTCGCCGCTGATGACGCGTGCCCAGCAGCTGCGGGGCGAGGTCAGCACCGTCGCGCACGAGTCCTTCGACGGGGCGCTGGTCATCAAGACCCTTGGTCGCGAGGAGTACGAGACCGAGCGCTTCACCGCGATCTCCCGCGAGCTGCGCGACACGCTCGTGCAGGTGGGTCGGGTGCGCGGACTGTTCGACCCGGTCATGGAGGCGCTGCCCGTCATCGGGGTGCTGCTCGTCTTGGTGGTCGGGTCGAGCCGGGTGGGCAGCGGCCACCTCGACAGCGGCAGCCTGGTCCGCGTCGCCTACCTGTTCACCCTGCTCGCGTTCCCGGTGCGGGCGATCGGCTGGGTCCTCAACGAGCTGCCCCGCAGCGTCGTCGGCTACGAGCGCGTCCAGCGGGTTCTCACCGCACAAGGCCAGCAAGAACACGGCACGACGGTCCGCACGATCGACGCGGCCGTCTCCCTGGACGTCTCCGGGCTCGGGTTCGCCTACGGGAACGAGCGGG
>JANXUE010000240.1 GCA_025352005.1 Frankiales bacterium | reverse complement strand
CGCCGGCCGGCCGCCCAGCCGGCATCGGACCAGGGCACCCTTCGCCGGGACACTCGAGAAGGATTCCACCTCGTGGTGCACAACTCGAGGCTGCGGCGGCTGCTGAGCTACGGCCTGCTCAGCGCCGGCGCGATCATCGCTCCGGAAGGACTAGCCGTTCCCGTTGCGCGTGGGCTCGGCGGTGGAGCGCTCGCCGCAGGTGTTCTCACCGCCGCTGTGCCGGCCGGTTACCTCGTCGGTAGCGCAGCAGTGCTCCGCCTTGCCGAGCCGCGCCGCCAGGCCCTCATGACGCCGCTGGCCATGCTGTGCTGCGTTCCGTTGCTGGGCAGCCCGCTGACCGATCACCTGGGAGTGATCGCAGGGCTGTGGTTCCTGGCCGGCGTCGGAGGGGCCCTCAACCTGATCTCGGGCGCTACGTACGTCCAGGCAACGCCTCGCGAGTTCCGCTCCCGTGCGTTCGGCGTGGCCGTCACCGGCCTCAACGCCGTGCAGGGCTTGGTGCTGCTCGCCGCAGGGGGGCTCGCCACTCTGGTCGGCGCCCGCACCGCCGTTGCTGTGGTCGCGGCGGTTGCCTTGATCTCGCTCGGCGCGGCTAGGCGGAGCCGGCTGCTCCATACCTACGCACACGCTCAAGAAAACAGCGAACTGTTCCGATGCGAGACACGGTGACCACTACAGGGGTTTCGAGCGGTGTCCGGCGCGTCGCCGTGCACGGGCTCTCGCTCGCCCTGCTCCTGCTCGCGCTGGGGCTGCTCCGTGTCAGCTCTCAGCACTGGCCGCTTTACCCAGGGACGCAAACGATCCCCTGGTGGACGCTCATCCCCGCCTACGTCGCCACGCTCAGGCTCACCCTCGATTTCGAGTTCCGCTCGGAGGCGTTCTCGGTCACCCTCTCTCAGGTACCCCTTGCGATCGGGCTCTTCTTCGTGGCGCCCTGGTTGCATCTGGCAGCCCGCACGGTCGCCGGCCTGGTGAACTGTGTGCTGCGGCGACAGCCGCCCGTGAAGGCGTTCTACAACGTGGCGAGCGGCGCGCTTGAGGTGGCCGTTGCCTCAACCATCGCCTCCCTCGTCCTGCCAGCAATGACGCCCGGCCCTCGGGTGTGGGGGACGCTCCTGCTCGCCTTCGCCGTCACCGACGTGATCAGCTCGCTGACGACTGCGCTTGTCCTACGGCTGGTCGGGTCGGGACAGGACCGCCGGACCTTCCTCAGCAGCCTGGTCAGCTGCCTGTCCGCGTCGGCGGTCTTCGGGGCACTGGGGGTCATCGCCGTCGCGGCGTTGTTCACCGACCTCTGGACGAGCGTCGTGATCGCCGCCACCATCGCCGGCCTGATCCTGGCCTACCGGGCCAATCGGCGGCTCGCCGCGCAGCAGCAGCAAGCGGTCGAGCTGCACCAGTTCGTCCAGGCGCTGGGACCGATCGACCTCGAGGACGAGGCCAGCATCCCCGTCCTCGACCGCGTCCGGCTGCTTCTGCTCGCTGAAGAGCTCGAGCTCACGCTGCAGCGGCACGGCAGGCACGAGCGCCACGTCGTCACGGGTGGCCCGTCAGGCACGGTGCACCAGGTCAACGTGGGCGACGCTTCGGTCGCCCGGCCGCAGCTAATGACCGGAGCAAGCCTGGAGGACCACATGTCCGCCCCGCTGGCAGGGATGCATGACCTCGTCGGGGTCCTGACGGTCCGGCAGCGTCTCGGGACGATACGGGCCTTCGAGCTGCGCGACCTCCGGCTGTTGGAGACCGTTGCGGCCGAGCTCGGTGGCGCCATCGAGCGGGGACGCCTGCAGCGGGACCTGTCACGAGCGGCGACGACCGACCCGTTGACCCAGCTTCCCAACCTCAACGAATCCAGCCGCCAGCTCGATGCTCTGCTCCGGCGGCACCAGGTGGGCCTCCTGATCGTGGCCGTCGCCGTCGACTCCTTCCGCGAGGTCAACGACACGCTCGGTCACGAGGTCGGTGACGAGCTGCTCCTCGAGGTGACACGTCGCCTGTGCCTGGCCTACCCCGATGCGCTTGTCGGGCGGATCGGTGGCGGGCGTTTCCTCATCGCCGCCGCATCCGACAGCCTAGGCAATGACGCGTCAATGTTCGGGCTCGACCTGCGCACCAAGGTCGAGGGCGGCGCGCAGCTCGGCCCGGTTGGCACCCACATCCGGCTTTCGGTCGGCTGCGTGCGCGGTCCAGAGCACGGTGACGACGCGGCGACATTGATCCGGCGCGCCGAGACCGCCATGTACAGCGCCCGCTACTCCCACGGTGGTCCAGTCGTGTGGGAACCGGCCTACGAGGTCGAGGGACAGCGTCGCCTCGCCGTCGTGATGGCCTTGCGGGAAGCACTGTCGTCCGGCGCCATCGGTGTGGCTTATCAGCCGAAGGTCGGGGCCAGCGACGACTCCGTCACCGGGGTGGAGGCGCTGGCCCGGTGGACGCACCCGGCCTTGGGCGCCATCTCGCCTGCTGAGTTCATCCCCCTGGCTGAGGCTGCCGGCCTGATGGGGCCGCTGACCAGCACCGTGCTCCGGCAGTCCCTCACCGCCTGCAAGGGTTGGCAGCGTCGTGCCGGACGCATCGGTGTCGCCGTCAACGTCAGCGCGCACACGCTGCTGGACCCCCTATTCGTCACCGAGGTGGCGGCCATCCTCACCTCGATCGACATCTCACCGGACCTGCTCACCCTCGAGCTGACCGAGGGAATCGTCGTCGACGACCCCGAGCTCGCCGTCGTGAGGATGTCTGAGCTCCGCGCCCTCGGAGTGAAGCTGTCAGTCGACGACTTCGGGACGGGCTACTCCTCCCTCACCTACCTCAAAGGTCTTCCCGTCGACGAGGTCAAGATCGACAAGGGCTTCGTGGATGGCATCGTCCACGACGCCGGCGACCGGGCTGTGGTCCGGGCCGTCGTCGACATCGCGCACACGCTCGGCCTCCGAGTGGTGGCCGAGGGGGTCGAGCAGGAGGAGCAGCATGCACTGCTTGCGCAGCTCGGCGTCGATGAGGCCCAAGGCTATCTGCACGCCCGCCCGATGGCCGGCCTCGCTATGGCGCAATGGCTACGGCGACGGGAGCAGAGCCCTGTCCTTTGACCTGTATCGACTCTCGCAGTCGCTCAGCCTGCGCCTCCTTCGTGCCGGACATGGATTCAGGGGTTGGGACCGGGTGTAGCACCACCCAGTCCCAACCCCTGAAGGGAGTCGGGTCGGCGACTGTGCCGCCGAACACTCCTAGCCCCAGATAACGCCGCGCATAGCCTTCACCCCCGCATATGGCCTAGTCCCGACTCAACCGTCTGGCCTAATGAGGATGAGGCTAAGTGACACGTTCCGGAAAGCGCTAGTATGCGATTACGGGTATTTCGGACATACGTCCCACCAGTACCACGATGTTCACCCGTTTGGCCCTACAGATCCATGCTCCCGGAGCCGATGCCTCCCACAGGGACGTCGCACGGGGCCTGTAGCACCAGGCCCCGAAGCCGCAGTCTCGCCATCCTCACCGGTCCATCGGGGCGCCAACAGTCCTGCCTCGGGCTAGCTCAGAGGCC
>JANXUE010000229.1 GCA_025352005.1 Frankiales bacterium | reverse complement strand
GACGCCGACCCACGACCGGCGCCGGCCTGGTCCGCCGCCGCCGTCCCCGACAGCGTCCGGGACCTGCTCGGGCCGTGGTGGGCTGAGGGCACCGAGTTCCTCGTCGAGTGGCGCGAGGGCGCCCTCACGATGCTCGCCCGCGGCGGCAACGAACGCCGTCGTACCCACCTCGAGCGGACTGGGACTGACGCCTGGCAGGCTGTGGCGGGACGCGAGCAGGGCGAACGCCTGCGCGTCGTGCGCGATGACCAGACAAGGGTGGTGCGCATGCTGTTCGCCGGGTACGCATACACCCGCGACCCGCGGACCTTCGCTGAGCTGACCCGACCTGAGCTGACCCGATGAGCATCGAGGTCGCCAACGAAAGCAGCCGGACCGTCGACGAGCAGGCCCTCGTGCAGGTTGCCCGGCACGTCCTGGACGCGATGCGTGTGTCGCCGCTCGCGGAGCTGTCGGTGCTGCTCGTGGACACCGAGCACATGACCGAGCTGCACGTGAAGTGGATGGATCTGCCGGGGGCCACCGACGTGATGGCCTTCCCGATGGATCAGCTCGACCTGCGTGGCTCGCGTGGCGCCGGGCATGCCCACGGCGAGCGGCCCGACGAGTTCGGCCCTGCCCTGCTCGGGGACGTCGTACTCTGCCCGCCGGTCGCCGAGCAGCAGGCCGCCGACGCCGGCCACAGCACCGAGGAGGAGCTGCACCTGTTGCTGACCCACGGTGTTCTGCACCTGCTCGGCTTCGACCACGAGGAGCCTGCGGAGCACGCCGAGATGTTCGGTCTGCAGGGGCAGCTGCTCGCGTCCTGGAAGGCCTCCCGCCCCGCGTGAGTCCCGTCTCCGAAGCGCTTCCCCTCGTGGTGGCCGGCGCGTTCGTCATCCTCGCCGCCGCCTTCTCCGGGGCCGAGGCCGCGCTGTCGCGAATGTCGCGCGTGGCCGTCGAGCAGCTCGTGTCCGACGCCCGGCCCGGGGCCAAGCGCCTGAAGCGGCTGCTCGCTGACGGTCCGCGGTCGCTCAACCTGCTGCTCCTGCTCCGGCTCGTCTGCGAGATCTCCGCGGTCGGCATCGTCACGTCGTACGCCCTCGACCGGGTCAACGGGTCGAAGGCGGTGCTGCTGGCGGTCGCGGTGATGGTGGTCGTGAGCTACGTGTTCATCGGGGTCGCGCCGCGCACGATCGGCCGGCAGCAGGCCCAGCGGGTCGCGCTGGTCGTGGCCGGTCCCGTCGCAGCCCTGACGAAGGTGTTCGGGCCGTTGCCGTCGCTGCTCATCTTGCTGGGCAACGCGCTCACGCCGGGCAAGGGCTACCGGGAGGGGCCGTTCGCCTCGGAGGCCGAGCTGCGTGACCTGGTCGAGCGGGCGCAGCAGCGCGGAGTGGTGGAGCAGTCCGAGCGGGACATGATCGAGTCGGTCTTCGAGCTCGGCGACACGATCGTGCGTGAGGTCATGGTGCCGCGCACCGACATCGTCGTCATCGAGCGCACCAAGACCGTGAAGCAGGCCCTGAACCTGTTGCTGCGCAGCGGTTTTAGCCGCGTCCCGGTCGTCGGGGACAACACCGACGACGTGGTTGGGGTCGCGTACCTTCGCGACCTGGTCAAGAAGGAGCGCGGCGACGGCGGCAGCGCCAAGGTTGAGGAGGTGATGCGGCCGGCCGTGTTCGTCCCGGAGAGCAAGCCGGTGGACGAGCTCCTGCGGGAGATGCAGACCGAGCTCGGCCACCTCGCGGTCGTCGTCGACGAGTACGGCGGCACTGCCGGCCTGGTCACCCTCGAGGACATCGTCGAGGAGGTCGTCGGCGAGATCACCGACGAGTACGACCGTGAGTCACCGCCCGTCGAGACCCTCAACGACGGCAGCTGCCGAGTCACGGCGCGCCTTCCCGTCGAGGACCTCGAACAGCTCTATGGCGTGGAGCTCCCGCACGAGGACGTCGAAACCGTCGGTGGCCTGCTTGCGTCCCTGCTGGGGCGGGTCCCCATCCCGGGAGCGACCATCGAGGTGGCCGGCCTGCTGCTCGTCGCCGAGGGCACCAAGGGCCGCCGCAACCAGATTGGGACCGTATTGGTCCGACGTACGCAGGAGGGCAAGACGTGACAGGGCTGGACATGCTGGAGACCGAGGACGCGAAGATCGTGACCCTGGCGCGGGGGGCGCGGCTGCGGGCCTACGCGCCGCACACCGGCGTCGAGGAGGGGGCGGCGGTGCGCGACAGCGACGGCCGGACCTACGCCGCCGCCACCGTCGAGAACGCCGCCGCCGCCCTGACGACCTCGGCGCTGCGCGGTGCGGTCGCCGCTGCGGCGTCCAGTGGCGCGCGCACCTTCGAGGCGGCCGCCCTCGTCACGGCCGGTGCGCTCGGTGACGACGACCTGGCCGTGCTGCGCGAGTTCGGTACCGGCGTACCCGTCCACGTCGCCGGACCGGACGGCGTGCATCGGGAGACCCGCACCACCTGACCCGGTCCCCGCGGCGCGGTTCCGGCACACTGATGACCATGACCTACCGCTCGGGCTTCGCCTGCTTCGTCGGGCGGCCCAACGCGGGCAAGTCCACGCTCACCAACGCCCTCATCGGGCAGAAGGTCGCGATCACCTCCTCGCGGCCACAGACGACCCGGCACGCGATCCGCGGCATCATCCACCGGGACGACGCCCAGCTCGTGCTCGTCGACACCCCGGGGCTGCACAAGCCGCGGACCCTGCTGGGCGAGCGACTCAACGACCTGGTGCGCGAGACCTATGCCAGCGTCGACGTGATCTGCTTCTGCGTCACCGCCGACGACAAGATCGGACCGGGGGACCGCTTCATCGCCGCCGAGCTCGCCCAGGTCACGACCCCTGTCCTCGCCATCGTCACCAAGACCGACCTCGTCACCAAGGACCGGGTCGGTGAGCAGCTGCTGGCGGTGTCCGCGCTGGCCGACTGGGCCGACGTGGTGCCCACCAGCGCGGTCGACGGCTTCCAGGTGCAGCTGCTCGAGGACTTGCTGGTCGGCCGGCTGCCCGAGGGACCGATGCTCTACCCGGACGGCGAGCTGACCGACGAGCCGGAGCAGGTCCTGGCCGCTGAGATGATCCGCGAGGCCACCCTCGAGGGCGTCCGTGATGAGCTACCGCACTCGATCGCCGTGACCATCGAGGAGATGCTGCCCCGCGCCGACCGGCCCGCCGACAAGCCGCTGCTCGACGTTTACGCCACGATCCACGTCGAGCGCGACTCCCAGAAGGCCATCATCTTGGGCAAGGGCGCCTCCCGGCTTCGCGACGTGGGCATCACCGCCCGCAAGCAGATCGAGACGATGCTCGGGACCCCGATCTACCTCGACCTGCGGGTGACCGTCGCCAAGGACTGGCAGCGCGACCCCAAGCAGCTCAAGAAGCTCGGCTTCTGACCTTCCCCGTGGGCTAGCCGGACCGCACTGCCGTCATGACGGGTACGCCGAGGTGCCACCCCTGCCCGAGGGTGACGCCCGCAGCCAGCAGGGCGGGCACCTGCTCGGCGACCTCGATCCCCTCGGCGAGCACGACAGCGCCCACCTCGTCGGAGAAGGTCACCAGGGCCCGGACGATCGCCTGCTGACGGGGGCTGTCGTGCACGTCGCGAATCAGGCTGGTGTCGAGCTTGACGACGTCGGGCTGGAGCAGCAGGACATGCCGCAGGCTGGCGAAGCCGGCCCCGACGTCGTCGACCGCGATCCGCGCCCCCGCGTGGCGGAAGGAGGCGAGCACGGAGCGGGTGTCCTCGTAGTTGTCGACGGCGTCGTGCTCGGTGATCTCGACGACGACCCTGGACAGGTCGGCCGCATGCATGAGGGCCAGCACCTGCGGGTCGCGGAGGGAGGCCGGGGAGGCGTTGACGGCCAGGAAATGCTCGTCGGCCAGGTTCGCGATCTGGTCGAGGGCCCGGGACAGGGTTTCCCGCTCGAGCTCAAGGCCGAGCCCGTGCAGGCCGGCCGCCCGAAACCACCGGTCGGTCGGGATGCGGCCGGCGAAGCGGGCCAGAGCCTCGTGGCCGACGGTGGCGCCGGTCGCGAGGTCGATGACGGGCTGCAGCGCTACCTGCATCTGGGCGGCCGCGATCAGGCGTAGGACGTCCGCGCGTCCGGGCAGGCCCGCGTTGTCCTCCGGGGTGATCGACAGTCCCGGCAGCAGGGCGGACGAGGCTCGTACCGCGCGCACCGCGGTCTCGAGCTGCCGCCAGCGCCGGGCCTGCCGCAGGTAGCCGCGGGAGCTCAGGACGTAGAGACCCACCGTCGGCACGAGCAGCACGACGTCCTCGATGACGAGGCTGGCCCAGGACGTGGGGTCGTGTCGTCCGAAGCTCGAGCCGCGCAGAACGGCGACCACGGGCGTCAGCAGCAGGGCTGCTCCGACCCAGCCATAGGCGCCGCGGTTGCCCTGTGGACATCGTCGTCGCCACCACAGGGCAGCCCCGATGCCGACGGCGCCGGCCGCGAACGACAGTCCCCGTCCCAGGTCGGTGACCGTCACCCCCCTGGTCTGGACGAGAGGGGACAGGTAGGCGCCGAGCGTCGCGACCGCCAGCAGCACGGTGGGCACGATCAGCGTGGGGATGCCCTTGGGATGCAGCGCTGCGGTCAGGGCTGTCACGGGGAGCACCAGCAGCCAGACCAGCGCCAGCGCGGCCGCCAGCCGCAGGTCGCCCTCGGCGGCAGCCCTGCCGGGGACGGCCTGGTCGACAGAGCGGGCCAGCTGGACACAGAGCAGCAGCCCGAACCCGCCAGCCATCCAACTCAGCAGTCGGTCCTGGGTCACCGCCGCCTGGACGACCAGCAGGTAGGCCAGCGAGACCGACAGCAGTCCGCCCACGATGTAGAGCAGGGCCAGCAGGTAGGTCGCCGACCCGGCGTTGGGGAGCAGAACCAGCCCGGGGACGCCCAACGTCAGGGCGACACCGATCACCAGAGCCAGGCGGGCGGGACCCCCGACCCAGGACTCGGGGGGCTGGGGTGGAAGGGCCCAGCGGCCAGGTCGTTCGACCGGGCTGTTCGGCACCTGCTCCCCCGCTGTCTCGACGGGCCCCCCGCGGCGCCCCCTATCGGCAACCCTGCCACGCGCGGCGCCCCGCCGTAGGGACGTGGGAGGACTAGCGTGGCAGCGTGAGCCTCTACCGGGACGAAGGTGTCGTTCTTCGTGTGCAGAAGCTCGGCGAGGCCGACCGGATCATCACCGTCCTGACCCGCCGCAACGGCCGCGTGCGGGCAGTGGCCAAGGGTGTGCGGCGTACCCGTTCGAAGTTCGGGTCGACCGTCGAGCCCTTCAGCCACGTCGACCTGCAGCTGTACGCGGGTCGCAACCTCGACATCGTCAACCAGGCCGAGAGCCTGACGTCCTACGGCGCGCTGCTCGTCGGCGACTACCGCCGCTACACCGCTGGTACGGCGGTGCTCGAGACCGCCGAGCGGCTGACCGCGGAGGAGCGGGAGCCGGCACTGCGGCTGTTCCTGCTCGTGATCGGGGCGCTGCGGGCGCTGACCGAGCGTGACCCGTCGCTGGTGTTGGACGCGTTCCTGCTGCGGGCGATGTCGGTCAGCGGCTATGCCCCGGCGCTGCTGGACTGCGCCCGCTGCGGGGCGGCCGGACCGCACCGCGCCTTCTCGGTGCCCGCCGGTGGCACCGTCTGCGTCACCTGCCGCCCGCCCGGCTCGGCCTCGCCGGCGCCCGCGACGCTCGCCCTGATGGCAGACCTGATGGCGGGGGACTGGGACCCGGCGGAGGCTTCCGACGCCCGTACCCGCCGCGACGCCAGCGGGCTCGTCGCGGCCCACCTGCAGTGGCATCTCGAACGCGGCCTGCGGTCCCTGCCGCTCGTCGAGCGCGTGTGAGCGTCCGCCGGCCGACGCCGCACCCCTCCGGTGCGACGCCCCCCGTGCTGCACGTCGTACCCAGGCATGTCGCGATCGTCATGGACGGCAACGGCCGGTGGGCGAAGGACCGCGGTCTGCCCCGCACCGCCGGACACGAGGCGGGTGAGGCTGCGCTGTTCGACTGCGTCGAAGGGGCGATCGAGGTCGGAGTGAAGTGGGTCTCGGCCTACGCGTTCTCGACCGAGAACTGGAAGCGCAGCCCTGACGAGGTGCGGTTCCTCATGGGCTTCAACCGGGACGTGATCCGCCGCCGCCGCGACGAGATGCACGCGTTGGGCGTTCGGGTCCGCTGGGCCGGCCGGCGACCCAGGCTGTGGCGGTCGGTGATCGCCGAGCTCGAGCAGGCCGAGCAGCTCACCCGGCGCAACACCGTCTGCACCCTGACGATGTGCGTCAACTACGGTGGCCGGGCCGAGATCGCCGACGCGGCAAGGCTTCTCGCCCTCGATGTGGCGGCCGGCAAGGTCAAGCCGGACCGCATCGACGAGAAGGTCCTCGCCCGCTACCTCGACGAGCCGGACATGCCTGACGTCGACCTTTTCCTGCGCACCTCGGGGGAGCAGCGCACCTCCAACTTCTTGCTCTGGCAGTCGGCCTACGCCGAGCTGGCGTTCGTCCCCGAGCTGTGGCCGGACGTGGACCGGCGGGTGCTGTGGCGGGCCTGCGAGGACTACGCCGGCCGTGACCGCCGGTACGGCGGCGCCGTGCCGAACGCTGCCCCCCCTTCGTAGCGTCCTTGTCCCTGAGCGTGGCCGTCGGGGCGCCTTCGAGGACACAGCGCGGATCAGCGGCAGGTGGCGCAGGTGCCGAACACTTCGAGGGTGTGGCTGACGTCGGCGTACCCGTGCTCGGCGGCGACGGCGTCGGCCCAGGCCTCGACGGCCGGACCGGTGACCTCGACCGTGGCGCCGCAGGAGCGGCACACCAGGTGATGGTGGTGGTCCGCGCCCACGCACCGCCGGTAGACAGCCTCCCCCTCGTCGGTGCGCAGGACGTCGACCTCGCCGGCGTCGGCGAGGGCCTGCAGGTGGCGGTAGACGGTGGTCAGGCCGACCGACTGGCCCTGGTGTCGCAGGGTGTCGTGCAGGGCTTGCGCGCTGGCGAAGCCGTCGCTACGCGCCAGCGCCTCGGCGACGGCGGTGCGCTGGCGGGTCGGCCTCATCGGGCGACCGCCCGTCGCGCGCCACCGAGCAGGACGAAGACCAGGAACACCCCGAGCGCGAGTACGACGGTCGCGGCCCCGGGGGCCACATCGAGGTAGAAGGCCATGACCAGGCCGCCGACCGAGGCCGTGGCGCCGAGGGCGCAGGCCCCGAGCAGGGTGGTGCGGAAGGAACGGGTCAGCTGTTGGGTGGTGGCGACGGGCACGACCATCAGGGCGCTCACGAGCAGCAGCCCGACGACGCGCATCGCGACGGTGACGGTCACTGCCGCGGTGACCGCGACCAGGATGTTGAGGAACCGAACCGGGAGCCCGGAGACGCGGGCGACCTCCTCGTCCTGGCAGACCGCGAACAGCTCGCGGGCGAAGACCGCGACGATCGCAAGGACAGCGACGCCCAGGCCCACGATGACGGCGAGGTCGGACGTGGTGACGTTCGACAGCGACCCGAACAGGTAGCCCACCAGGGCTCCGGGGGTCCCACCCGGAGACAGGCCGATGAGCAGGACGCCACCGGCGATGCCACCGTAGAACAGCAGGGCGAGGGCGACGTCGCCGCTGGCCCGACCCCGCTCACGGACCAGCTCGATGGCGATGGCACCGACGATGGCGACGACGATCGCGGTGAGGACGGGTGCGGTGCCGAGCAGGAAGCCCAAGGCGACACCGGTGAGGGCGATGTGGCCGATGCCGTCCCCCATCAGGGACAGCCGGCGCTGAACGAGGAAGGTCCCGATAGCTGGCGCGGCGAGACCGACCAGCACAGCTGCGACGAGGGCGCGTCGCATGAAGTCGTAGGCGAAGATGCTCATGCCAGCCCGAACCCTGCGCGCTGCGGCTGCTCGCCGGCGTGCGGGTGGCCGTGCACGTGGGCCGGGTCCGCGTGATGGCCCTCCGGTTGGGGGGGCGGCCCGTCGGACACCACGTGGCCGTGCGACAGCACCACCGCGCGCTCGATCAGGCCGGCCAGCGGCCCGAGCTCGTGGGCGACCAGGACGACGCTGCCGCCGGCGTTGCTCAGGTGCCCGAGGGCACCGGCGAGGGTGTCCTGACTGTCCGCGTCGACGCCGGCGGTCGGCTCGTCCATCACGAGTACCTCCGGCTCGCCGGCCAGCGCGCGGGCGATCGCCACCCGCTGTTGCTGCCCGCCGGACAGGGTGGTGACGGCATCGCGGGTCCGGTCGGCCAGCCCGACGTCCTCGAGGGCGTGCGCGATCGCGCGGCGGTCGTCGGCGCCGTACCGCCTGAACCGGGAGACGCGACCGGCGCGTCCGCTGGCGACGACCTCCCCGACGGTGGCGGGGACGCCCCCCCCGACGGCGAGGCGCTGGGGCACGTAGCCCAGGCGTGCCCAGTCCCGGAAGCGGCCGATCGGGGTGCCGAACAGCTCCAGGTGACCGGCGGCGAGCGGCACGAGCCCGACGAGGCTGCGCACGAGGGTGGTCTTGCCGGAGCCGTTGGCGCCGAGGATCGCGACGAACTCGCCGGCCTCGACGCGGATGTCGACCTCGTCGAGGATCCGGCGTCCTCCCAGGACGACCTGACCTCCGGTCAGGCAGAAGACCGGGACGCTCACGCGCAGCCGAGCGCGGTGTGCAGGGCGGCGGCGTTGCGGCCCTGGACGGTGAGGTAGCTGTCGCCTGACCGGACGCCTTCGACAGGGTCGAGCACGGCGGTCATGGCTCCGACCTCGGACGCGACGGTCTTGGCGACCTTGGGGTCGATGAGGGACTCGAAGAAGATGGTCGTGACCCCGTTCTTCCTGGCGAAGTCGGCGACCTCGGCGATCCGGCGCGGCGAGGGCTCGGCGTCGGGGGTGAGCCCGCTGATGCCCCGCTGGACGAGACCGTACCGACCGGCGAGGTAGCCGAAGGCGCTGTGGCTCGTCACGACGTCCTTGCGGACGCAGCCGGTCAGCGAGGACCGGAAGAGCCGGTCCAGTGCCCCGAGCTCGGTCACGACCGTCGCCGCCCTGCTGCGGTAGGCCTCGGCGTGCTTCCGGTCCTTCGCGCCGAGTCGGCCGGCGAGCGCCGTGGCTGCCGCCTCCATCCGGACCGGGTCCAGCCAGATGTGCGGGTCCTTGCTGGTTGCCTCCTGACCTCCGACGAGTGGCTGCTGGGTGATGACCGTCCCGAGGTCGAAGCCCTGCTTGCCGCCCCCGAGTGCGTCGTCGACGGCGGGCTGGAACCCCTTGAGGTAGATCACGACCGCGGCCTGCTCGACCGTCCCGACCTCGCGCGGGGACAGCTCGACGTCGTGCGGTTCGGCGCCGGGCTTGACCAGGTCCGTGACCACGACGTCGGGCCCGCCGACCTGCTCAGCGAGCCAGGCGAAGGGGTAGGCCGACGCCACCACGCCGAGTCGACCGTGCAGGGCGGGCCCGGCAGCCGTGCAGCCCGTCAGGACGACCGGGGAGGCAAGGACCATGGCAAGCAGTGTCCTTCGCATGACCCGATCGAACTGCACATGAAAACGGTTGTCAAATGCACCCGGCTCAGGTGAGGAACAGCACAGCCCGGACGACGACCAGGGCCACGATGGCCGACCGGATCGCGCGGGAGGCGGCATCCAGCGCGGGCCAGGCGAGGAAAAGCAGCAGCCCGAGCAGCGCGGCGAGCACCAGCAGCAGCACTGCGCCGAGCAGTCCACGCGCGGCCAGACCCCCCAGGAGCAGGGCCAGCACGAACAGGAACGGCGCGGCGCGGGGGAGCCGGGACAGCAGGACGACCACCGGCCCGAGCCGGAGCTCGACCGCGCGACGTGAGGAGGGGGTCACGCGATCAGCCTGCCACTGGGCTGCCCTAGCCTCGTGTGGTGATCGTGATGACCCGCTTCGACGTCCCCGTGGACGGTGCCGCCGAGTTCCTCCCCAAGGCGAAAGCCGCCCTGGCAGCTTTTGCCGCGCGCCCGGGCTTCGTGCGGGGTCGGGTCGGCCGGGCCGCCGACGACCCGACGGCCTGGGTCCTGACGACCGAGTGGGACGGCGTCGGCGCCTACCGGCGCAGCCTTTCGGCGTACGACGTGAAGGTCGAGGCGGCCCCGCTCCTGGGGCTCGGGAGGAACGAGCCGAGCGCCTTCGAGGTCCTGCTGGCCGAGGACGTCACCCAGCCGCTGGTGGCGAGCCCCAGCCGCCGGGCCGCCGACGCCGCCACCTCCCGGATCGGCGACAGCTCGGGCCCGGCCTCCAGCGATCTGTGACACCGACCGTCCAGGAGAGCATCGCCCTGCAAGGACCACCTGACGCTCCGGTACAAGCTCAGCAGCTGACGGGCCGAGCCGCCGTGGCAACGAGGCCGTAGGGTCGTGAGCCACCCACCGTCCGCCAGCCGGCTGGGCTGAACCCTGGAGAGCCCCCCGCATGGCCAAAGCGCCCGACCGCATGGACACGATCGTCAGCCTCTGCAAGCGCAGAGGCCTCGTCTTCCCCTCCAGCGAGATCTACGGGGGGCTTCGTGCCTCGTGGGACTACGGCCCGCTCGGCGTGGAGCTCAAGAACAACGTCAAGCGCCAGTGGTGGAAGTCCGTGGTGCAGGGTCGTGACGACGTCGTGGGCCTCGACTCCTGCGTCATCCTCGCCCGTGAGGTGTGGGAGACCAGCGGTCACGTCGCGACGTTCAGCGACCCCTTGACCGAGTGCACCTCCTGCCACAAGCGCTACCGCGCCGACCACCTCGAGGAGGCGCAGCCGGGCAAGAATCTCGGGGAGATCGCCTGCCCCAACTGTGGCAACCGGGGCGCGTTCACGGCGCCGAAGAACTTCAGCGGCCTGCTCAAGACCTACCTGGGCCCAGTGGAGGACGAGAGCGGGCTGGCTTACCTACGTCCCGAGACGGCCCAGGGCATCTTCATCAACTTCCTCAACGTGCAGCAGTCCTCACGCAAGAAGCCGCCGTTCGGGATTGGCCAGATCGGCAAGAGCTTCCGCAACGAGATCACGCCCGGCAACTTCATCTTCCGGACCCGCGAGTTCGAGCAGATGGAGATGGAGTTCTTCGTCAAGCCCGGTGAGGACGAGACCTGGCACCAGTACTGGATCGACACCCGGCTGGCGTGGTTTACCGATCTCGGCGTCGACCCGGACAACCTGAGGTTGTTCGAGCACCCGAAGGACAAGCTCAGCCACTACTCCAAGCGCACGGTCGACATCGAGTACAAGTTCAACTTCGCCGGGACCGAGTGGGGCGAGCTCGAGGGCATCGCCAACCGCACCGACTACGACCTCAAGGTGCACGGCGAGGCGACCGGCAAGGATCTGTCGTTCTTCGACCAGGAAGCCGGAGAGCGCTACATCCCGTACGTCGTCGAGCCCGCAGTCGGCGTCGACCGCAGCGCGCTGGTGTTTCTGCTCGACGCCTACAACGAGGACGAGGCCCCCAACGCCAAGGGCGTGATGGAGAAGCGGGTCGTCCTCAAGCTCGACGCCCGCCTCGCTCCCATCAAGGCGGCGGTGCTGCCGCTGTCGCGCAACGCGGACCTGTCCCCGGTCGCCAGGGACCTCGCGGCGCGGCTCGGCAAGCACTGGAACGTTGACTTCGACGACGCCGGCGCGATCGGTAAGCGTTACCGCCGGCAGGACGAGGTCGGCACGCCCTTCTGCGTCACGGTCGACTTCGACACGCTCGAGGACCAGGCGGTCACGGTCCGCTCGCGCGACACGATGTCGCAGGAGCGCGTGTCGCTGGACCAGGTCGAGCGTTACCTCAACGACCTGCTCGGTCCGCTCTAAGGGAGATAGGTCATGTCGACGCACAAGTACGTCTACGACTTCGCCGAGGGCGGTCGTGACATGAAGGACCTGCTCGGAGGCAAGGGCGCGAACCTCTGCGAGATGACCAACCTGGGCCTGCCCGTCCCGCCCGGTTTCGTGATCACCACGCAAGCGTGTACGGCGTACCTCGACAGCGGCGACGTGCCCGCCGAGCTGGCCGCCGAGGTCACCGAGCACCTGAGCTCACTCGAGGCGCAGATGGGCAAAAAGCTCGGTGGGGCAAGCGATCCACTGCTCGTGAGCGTCCGTTCCGGCGCGAAGTTCAGCATGCCCGGCATGATGGACACCGTCCTGAACATCGGTCTGAACGACGACTCCGTACGCGGTCTGGCGGAGCAGGGCAACGAGCGCTTCGCCTGGGACTCCTACCGGCGCCTAGTCCAGATGTTCGGCAAGACCGTGCTGGGCGTCGACGGCGAGCTGTTCGAGCACGCCCACGACGCTGCCAAGAAGTCCAAGGGCGCGGCGGGCGACCTCGACCTCGACGCCGCCGACCTGGAAGCCCTCGTCAGTGCTTTCAAGGTGATTGTCCAGGAGGCGACGGGGGAGCCGTTCCCGCAGGACCCGCGGGTTCAGATGGACCTTGCGACCAAGGCGGTCTTCGACTCCTGGAACGGCGAGCGGGCCCGGTTGTACCGACGCCAGGAACGGATCCCGGCTGACCTCGGCACAGCCGTCAACGTGTGCTCGATGGTGTTCGGCAACCTCGGGATGGACTCCGGCACGGGCGTCGCGTTCACCCGCGACCCGGCCAGTGGCGCGCAGGGCGTCTACGGCGACTATCTGCAGAACGCCCAGGGAGAGGACGTCGTCGCCGGCATCCGTAACACCCTGCCGCTGCAGGACCTCGAGGGCCTCGACAAGGCTGCGTACGACCAGCTGATGTCGATCATGGGGACGTTGGAGCAGCACTACCTGGACCTGTGCGACATCGAGTTCACGATCGAGCGCGGCCACCTGTGGATGCTGCAAACCCGCGTCGGTAAGCGCACCGCGGGGGCGGCGTTCCGGATCGCGACGCAGCTCGTCGACGAGGGCCTGATCAGCGAGGACGAGGCCCTGCTCCGTGTCACGGGAGCCCAGCTGATGCAGCTGATGTTCCCCCGCTTCGGCGACACCTCCGGGGCGGACAAGCTCACCGAGGGGATGGGCGCGTCGCCGGGTGCGGCCGTGGGCAAGGTGGTCTTCACCTCCGAGGACGCCGTCGCGTGGAAGGCCCGCGGGGAGGACGTCATCCTCGTCCGCCGGGAGACCAACCCCGATGACCTCGCGGGGATGATCGCCGCGCAGGGCATCCTCACCTGCCGTGGCGGCAAGACCAGCCACGCGGCCGTGGTCGCACGCGGGATGGGCAAGACCTGCGTCTGCGGCGCAGAGGAGCTCGAGGTCGATGCAAGGGAGGGCACGATCACGATGCCGGACGGCACCGTCGTCCGGGAGGGTGACGTCCTGTCGATCGACGGCACCAGCGGCGAGGTTTTCGTCGGCGAGGTTGCGGTCACGCCCAGCCCGGTCGTGCAGTACTTCGAGGGCTTGTTGGCCCCCGGGGACGGTGACGACCTGGTCCAGGCGGTGCACCGGCTGATCGGCCACGCCGACGCCGCGCGAAGGCTGAAGGTCCGCGCCAACGCCGACTCGGCCGCTGATGCGCTCCGCGCACGACGCTTCGGCGCGCAGGGGATCGGGCTGTGCCGCACCGAGCACATGTTCCTCGGTGAGCGCCGCCAGCTCATCGAGACGCTGATCGTCAGCGAAACGCCCGAGGAAAAGGAGCAGGCCCTGGTTGCCCTGCTCCCGCCGCAGCGCGACGACTTCGTCGACATCCTCCGCGCCATGGACGGCCTGCCGGTCACGGTCCGGCTGATCGACCCGCCGTTGCACGAGTTCCTGCCTGACCTGACCGAGCTCACGGTCGAGGTCGCGGTCGCCGAGGCACTGGGCAAGAAGCCTGACCGGTCCCGTGTCCGGCTGCTCGAGGAGGTGCGCCGGCTGCACGAGATGAACCCGATGCTGGGGCTGCGCGGGGTCCGCCTCGGGCTGGTGATCCCTGGGCTGTTCGCGCTGCAGGTGCGGGCCCTGGCGGAGGCAGCCAAGCTGCTCAAGGACGAGGGCCTCGACCCGCGCCCTGAGGTGATGGTCCCGCTCGTCGGCGCCGTACAGGAGCTGGAGCTGGTGCGGGAGGAGGCCGAGGCGATCTTGGCCGAGGTCGGGGTGACCGCAATGATCGGGTCGATGATCGAGCTGCCGCGGGCGGCGCTCACTGCGGGGCTGATCGCCGAGGCCGCCGAGTTCTTCTCCTTCGGCACCAACGACCTGACGCAGACGACCTGGGGCTTCAGCCGCGACGATGTCGAGGCCGCCTTCTTCAGCCGCTACCTCGACCTCGGCATCTTCGGGGTCAGCCCCTTCGAGTCCCTGGACCGCGACGGGGTGGGGCAGCTGGTCCGGACCGCCTGCGAGCGCGGCCGCGCCGCCCGCCCCGACCTGCACCTGGGGGTGTGCGGCGAGCACGGTGGCGACCCCGACTCCGTGCACTTTTTTCACGAGGTGGGCCTCGACTACGTCAGCTGCTCGCCGTTCCGGGTTCCCGTCGCGAGGCTGGAGGCCGGTCGCGCCGCCCTTGCGCCGAGCGCAAGCGACACCAGGTAGCAATGTTCCTGCTGCTGTTCTCCAAGACCGTCAGGCGGGTCCTGGCCGTCCTCGTCCTGCTCCCGGTCCTCGTCCTGGGCGGCACGGCCGTGCGCGTCTGGTGGGTCGCCCGGCAGGACGACCGGACCACGTCCGACGCGATCGTCGTCTTGGGCGCCTCGCAGTTCGACGGCCGTCCCAGCGCGGTCTTCAAGGCCCGGCTCGACCACGCCAAGGCCCTGTACGACGCCCACGTCGCCCCGCGGATCGTCACCGTCGGTGGTGGAGCCCCCGGCGACCGCTTCACCGAGGCGCAAGCCGGCGAGAAGTACCTGAGGGCGCACGGGGTCACCTCCGTCGTGGCCGTCGGCGTGGGGCGCAACACGTTGCAGTCGCTCAGGGCACTCAAGGTCGAGTTCACCAAGCGCGGCTGGACTTCCGCGGTGCTCGTGACCGACCCCTGGCACTCGCTGCGTTCGCGACGGATGGCTACCGACCTCGGCATCAGGGCAGTCACGTCGCCGACCCGAAGCGGGCCGGCCAACGGCAGCCGGAGCGCCGAGCTGCGCTACGTCGCCCGCGAGACGGCCGCCTACCTCTACTACCGGGTGTTCCACCGCAGCAGCGAAGCCGGTCCGCGGGCTGTCTGAGGCAGGACGCCGGCGGACACTCGTCGCCGAAAATCACCTGACAGTGAGGCGGCATCGGTCCTAGCCTGGCCTGGTCGTCGTTTCGGAAGGAGGTGGGTCGCCGTGGTTGCTCTCGCGCGCTCGCACAGCCCACTCCTCGGGGCAGCCGGCTGAGGCTGCCTCCTCCCGGAAGGCTCCTGCCTTGCTGTTCCCCCCTGTCCGCGACGGACTCGTCCCGGCTCTGCTCACCCGCGTCGACCGCACCCGGTACGACGTGCTTACCCCGACCGGTTTTCTCCAGGTGCCGGCGCTGCCTTCACCGCGCGACCCGCTCGGGGCCCCGACGGTCGGCGACTGGCTCGCGCTGGCACGGCTCGCTCCCGAGGTTGTCGAGGTTCTCCCGCGCACCTCTCTGCTGTCCCGCGGTACGGCGAAGGGCACCTCGAAGGCCCAGCCGCTCGCTGCCAACGTCGACGTCGTCCTGATCTGCCTTGGCCTGTCGGGACCGCTGCCACTGCGACGGCTCGAGCGGTTCCTTACGCTGGCCTGGGGTAGCGGGGCGACGCCGGTCGTGGTGCTCACCAAGGCCGACCTCTGCGACGACGTCGGTGCCGCCGTCCGGGAGGTGCTGCCGCACGCACCGGGCTGCGAGGTCGTGGCCGTCTGCGCGGCGACCGGCGAGGTGGGGGCGCTCTCGCCGTACACGGCCTCGACGCTGGTCCTGCTCGGGGCCTCAGGAGCGGGCAAGTCGACCGTCGTGAACGCCCTGATGGGGTCGGACGTGATGAGCACCGGCGACATCCGCGACGTCGACGGCAAGGGCCGTCACACCACGACCCACCGCGAGCTGCTGCTGCTGCCGGGAGGGGGCGTCATCATCGACACCCCCGGGCTGCGTGGTGTGTCGCTGCACGCCGCGGACGACGGGTTGGCGCTGGCGTTCTCCGAGGTCGAAGATCTCGCCTCCGCCTGCCGGTTCGCTGACTGTCGGCACATCAGCGAGCCTGGCTGCGCGGTGCTCTCCTCTGTCGTGGCAGGAGATCTTGGACAGGACCGGGTCGACGCCTGGCGCAAGCTGCAGCGCGAGCTCGCCTTCCAAGCCCGGCGCACCGACGTCCGGCTCAGGGCTGAAGAGAGCCGACTGTGGAAGGCACGGTCGAAGGAGCAGCGGGCGCGGGCGCCGAAACGCTGAGAAGCCTCCAGGCCGGTCGAGCTCCGACCCGGCGGGGACGTAGTTGTATGGGGTCGTGACCTACGAGGAGTCCGACCGTGAGCGGCGGGTCGAGGAGCCCGACCAGCGCCGGGGCCGGACCGCCTTCCAGCGGGACCGGGCCAGGGTCCTGCACAGTGGGGCCCTGCGACGGTTGGCCGGCAAGACCCAGGTCGTCGAGCCCGACGGGATGCAGGCGTTGGTTCCGCGCACCCGGCTGACCCACTCGCTCGAGTGCAGCCAGGTGGGTCGTGAGCTCGGGGCCTGTCTCGGGTGCGACCCGGACCTGGTCGACACGGCCTGCCTTGCCCACGACCTGGGCCACCCGCCCTTCGGCCACAACGGCGAGATCGCTCTCGACGTCGCGGCCGCCGGAGCGGGTGGCTTCGAGGGCAACGCCCAGTCGTTCCGGCTGCTCACCCGCCTCGAGGTGAAACTTGACGGGGCGGGTCTCAACCTCACCCGAGCCTCGCTCGACGCCGCCACGAAATATCCATGGACCAAGGACGACCAGCGAAAAAAGTACGGGGTCTACGCCGACGACCTACCCGCTTTTCGCTGGGCCCGCTCAGGAGTGCCACACGACGTCACCCCGGAGAGCCGGTGCCTCGAGAGCCAGGTGATGGACTGGTCCGACGATGTCGCGTACTCCGTCCACGACCTCGAGGACGGCGTCGTCGGCGGGCTGATCGCGCTGCCCGCCCTGCACGACCCCGACGAGCGACGGGCCGTCGCGGAGCTCGCCGCTGAGCACTACTGCGACGTCCCGACCGACGACCTGCTCGGCATTTACACCTCGCTGCTCGACGAGCCCTGGTGGCCGCGCGACTACCGCGGGACGGCCCGCGACCAGGCCGCGCTCAAGACCGCGACGAGCACCCTGATCGGCCGTTTCTGCCGCGCCGCCGAACAGGCCACCCGGGAGCGGTTCGGCGACGAGCCACTGACGCGCTATGCCGCGGACCTCGTCGTACCCGTTTTGGAACGCGCGGAGTGCGCGCTGCTCAAAGCCGTGACCATGCGGTACGTGATGGGAAGGCCTGCAGCGCGGGGGATCCAGGAGCGGGAACGCCAGGTTGTGGAGGAGCTCGTACCGCTGCTGGCCGACCGCGCACCCGGAGAGCTCGAGCCGTTCTACCGCGAGCAGTGGCAGGCCGCGCCCGACGACGTGGCCCGCCTCCGGGTCGTCGTCGACCAGGTCGCCGTCCTCACCGATGCCGCTGCACTGTCCGCCCACCGCCGGCTGCACATCGGCTAACAGCGCCAGCCGCAACTTGCGACCTACCGGCAGGCCCGTAATCATCCTGCGAGACCTTCAGCCCGGGGTCCGACGACACGATGGCACCCGAGGAGCCGGACATGAGCACCTGGCACCTTCGGGACCTCACCGACGCCGATCTGGAGGAAGCGGTCGCGCTCGAGAGCGCTTCGACGACTGTGGGTCAACGCGCTCTGTTCCCGTTGTCGGAGGTCGTAGCCAGCCTCGTGGCAGGCGAACCCGCCGTCGCCGCCGAGGCCGCCGGGCAGATTGTCGGCACCGCTGTCGGGCGGGTGGACCGCGACAGGGGCTGGGTCCTGCGGATCACCATGCACCCCGAATGGCGAGGCCGGGGACTCGGCAGCGAGCTGCTCGCCCTGCTGGAACAGCGGCTGGTCGCTGCCGGTGCCCGCCGGCTGGTGTGCGCACTCCCGGTCGGGGAGACGGGCACACAGGCGCTGCTGAACTCCGGCTTCCAGGAGCGCCGCGACATCAGCTGGTTCGAGAAGCTGGAGCATGTCCGCCCCCAGGACGTCGACGCTGCCGCGGGCCTGGGCGGGGCGGTACCCGCACCCAACCTGTGGCAGCGCGTCCAGGGCATGACGACGGAGAAGGACCTCATCGAGCGCCGGATCGTGCTCCCGCTGTCCGAGCCGTCCCTCGCCGAAGATCACGGGGTGCGGGAGCCGCGCGCCGTGATGCTCTTCGGCCCCCCGGGCACTGGCAAGACAACCTTCGCCCGCGCGATCGCCAGCCGGCTGGGCTGGCCCTTCGTCGAGCTGTTCCCGTCCCGTCTGGCGGCCGGCCTCGGGGGGGTGGCAAGTGGTCTTTCCGAGGCGTTCAGCACCCTGGCCGCGATGGAGCACGTCGTGGTGTTCATCGACGAGGTCGAAGAGATAGCCGGGCACCGGGACCACACGGGTTCGGACGTAGGCGTCGTCAACGAACTCCTGAAGTCCATCGTCAGCTTCCGCGAACGACCGCACCGGCTGCTCGTGTGCGCCACCAACAGCATCGGCAGCCTGGACGGCGCGTTCCTGCGGCACGGACGGTTCGACTACGTCCTGCCGATCGGACCACCCGACCGCGATGCCCGGCGGTCGCTGTGGAGCAAGGCCGTCTCCGACGCGGGCGCTCTCGACGTCGACCTCAGCCAGTTGGTGGGCGCCAGTGACGGTTTCACCCCCGCCGACATCGGCCATGCCAGCCAGCAGGTCGCGGCGGCGACATTCGAAGCCACCCTGTCCAGCGGGACCAGAGTCCGAGCCGGCACGGCCGACTACCTCACGGCCATCAGCCACACCCGCCCGACCCTGAGCCGGGACGACGTCGAGGCGTTCGGACACGACATCGCACAGTTCCAGCGGAGCTGAGTCGAAAGCGTCCGGTGCATCGATGACGGCGAAGGTGCGCGCCAAGGAGGCCACCGTGCACTTCGGTTCGCGACGGTCGCGACCAAGGTCCGGCGGATCTCCGAGGACCTCGGTGGGATCGCCCGGATGTCCTTGCTCGGCAAGGAGGTTGCGCCCCGGGTCCGCACAGCCTCCTGACAGCCACGCCGCCCAGAACGTGTTCCGGTCAACCAGACCTCGGTCTGCCGGCCGAACTCGGGTGCAAGACTGTCCCTGTGATCCGCGTGCTGCAGCCCCTCACCCCGCCGCCGTCGCCGGCCCGGGTCGCCGACCTCCACCCCGACACCGGGCCACTGCGCATCGGCGTGGTGCAGCATGCGTGGCAGTCAGACCCCCACGAGCTCAAGACCTGGCTGCAGGACGCCATCGACGCCGCGGCCGCGGCTGGGGCGCGCGTCGTGTTCCTACCCGAGCTCACCTTGTCGCGATACCCGGCGGACGCCCCGCCCGAGGGTGTCGCTGCCGTCCAGGCCGAGGATCTCGAGACCGGACCGACGCTCGCGCTGGTCCGGGAGGCCGCGAAGCGCAACGCGATCCATGTGCAGGCGTCGCTGTACCGGCGCACCCACGATGGTGAGGGTGGCGACGGGCTGGGCCTGAACACCTCCGTGCTCGTCGACCCGTCCGGTGTACTCGTGGCGGCGACCGACAAGTTGCACATCCCGGTGACGGCGGGCTACTACGAGGACAGGTACTTCCGTGCCGGTCCGGCCGGCCCGGCCGACCCGTACCCCGTCTACGCGCCGGAGGGACTCGGGGCGGCGCGCCTGGGCCTGCCGACCTGCTGGGACGAGTGGTTTCCCGAGGTGGCGCGCGCGTATGCCCTTGGGGGAGCCAACGTCGTCGTCTACCCGACGGCGATCGGCTCCGAGCCCGACCACCCACACTTCGACACCCAGCCGCTGTGGCAGCAGGTCATCGTCGGCAACGGCATCGCCAACGGGTTGTTCATGGTCGTGCCGAACCGCACGGGTGCAGAACGCCGACCGGACGGTACGGCGGGCAACACCTTCTACGGGTCGTCGTTCGTCAGTGATCCGTACGGACGAGTCCTCGTACAAGCCCCGCGTGACGAGCCGTGCGTCCTGGTCGTCGACCTCGACCTCGCCCAGAGACAGGACTGGTTGGACCTGTTCCCCTTTCTGCGCACCCGCCGACCGGACACGTACGGCGCTCTGACCGAGCCGGTTGACCCAGACCGTCCCTACGGCGCATGACCTGGCGCATGCCCGGCGAGGGCGAGCCGCACGAGCGGCTCTGGCTGGCCTGGCCCACGACCGGCTACACCCTCGGTGACACTCCGGCGGAGGCCGAAACCGCGCGTCGGACGTGGGCAGCCGTGGCCAACGCAGCCGCCCAGTTCGAGCCGGTGAGCATCGTCATGCACCCGCGCGATCGAGACCTCGCCCCGCGCTACCTCGACCCAGCGATCGACATCGTGTCCCGGGAGATCGACGACGCCTGGATCCGCGACTCCGGACCCACCTTCGTGGTGGATCAGCAGGGTGCACTCGGCGCCGTCACCTGGGTGTTCAACGGCTGGGGCCAGCAGCCCTGGGCGACCTGGGAGCACGACGCCCTGCTCGCCCCGGCCTTGGCCGAGTGGATCCACGCCCCGCGCGTCGACTCCACACTGGTCAACGAGGGTGGCGGCATCCACGTGGACGGTCTGGGCACGGTGCTCGTCACGGAGACGGTGCAACGCGATCCCGGGCGCAACCCGGGACGCAGCCGCACCGACATCGAGGACGAGCTCGCCCGGACCATCGGGGCCACCCACGTGATCTGGCTGCCGAGGGGGCTCACGCGGGACTCCGACACCTTCGGCACCCGCGGTCACGTCGATCTCGTGGCGACGATCTCCTCGCCCGGCCGCCTGCTCGTGCACGACCAGCGCGACGGGTCGCACCCTGACTACGCCGTCATGGCCCAGATCCGCGCCGTCCTCGCGGCCTCCGTCGATGTCAACGGCGTGCCGTTCGAGATCGTCGACCTGCCGGCACCGGCCACCCTGCGCGACACCGCAGGGTTCGTCGACTACAGCTACGTGAACCACACGCTTGTCAACGGTGGGGTCATCGCGTGCGCTTTCGACGACCCGAACGATGCCGACGCGGTGGCGGTCCTGCGGGAGGCCTACCCGGGTCGCGAAGTCGTGACGGTCGACGCGCGTCCGTTGTTCGAGCGCGGTGGTGGCATCCACTGCATCACCCAGCAGCAGCCCGCTGCCCGAGAGCAGGCTCCCGCTTCCGCCTGAGTTCGAGGGTGTCGCCGGGCGTGGGTCCCGCGGGTTCCACAGGGTCCACAGCACCCCGGCGCACGGCCACCCGGCGGACCTACACTCCTGGGTGTGGCAGGCCGGATCCGGGACGAGAGCATCCAAGCCGTCCGTGAGCGCGCCGCCATCGACCAGGTCATCGTCGAGGCCGGGGTGGCGCTGCGCAACGCCGGCGGCGGCCGGCTCAAGGGACTGTGCCCGTTCCACGACGAGAAGACCCCGAGCTTCAATGTCAACCCGGCCAACGGCTACTACATGTGCTTTGGCTGCGGCGAGTCCGGCAACGTCATCAGCTTCGTCACCAAGCACGACCACATGTCCTTCCCGGAGGCCGTCGAGCACCTCGCGCGCCGCTACAACGTCGACCTGCAGTACGAGGAAGGCGGCCAGGCGGCCCGCTCCACCACGAGCCAGCGGACCCGGCTGCTGCTGGCGCACAAGGAGGCTGCCGCCTTCTACGTCGAGCAGCTCGGCAGCCCGGAGGCCGTTGTCGGACGGCAGTTCCTCGCTGAGCGGGGCTTCGACCAGGCAGCCGCGCAGGGCTACGGCGTGGGCTTCGCCCCGTCCGGCTGGGACACCCTCACCAAGCATCTGACGACGAAGGGCTTCACCCGCGACGAGCTCGTGACCGGCGGGCTTGCCGGGCAGAGCAGCAAGGGCTCGCTGATCGACAAGTTCCGCTTCCGGCTGCTGTGGCCGATCCGCGACATCGGCGGGGAGGTCATCGGCTTCGGGGCGCGCAAGCTGTCGACCGATCCTGCTGACACCGGACCGAAGTACCTCAACACCTCCGAGACCCCCCTCTACAAGAAGTCCAGCGTCCTGTACGGCCTGGACCTCGCGAAGAAGGAGATCGCCAAGCGCCGGGAGGCGGTCGTGGTCGAGGGCTACACCGATGTCATGGCCTGTCACCTCGCAGGGGTGCCGACCGCGATCGCGACCTGCGGCACCGCTTTCGGCGCCGACCACATCGCGGTCATCCGGCGGCTGCTCATGGACCAGGATGAGTTCCGCGGTGAGGTCATCTTCACCTTCGACGGCGATGCGGCCGGTCAGAAGGCCGCGCTCAAAGCCTTCGGTGATGACCAACGGTTCGTGACGCAGACCTTCATCGCGGTCAGCCCCGGCGGCATGGACCCCTGCGAGCTGCGCCTTGCCCATGGCGACCATGCCGTCCGCGACCTCGTGGCAGCGCGGGTGCCGCTGGTGGAGTTCGCCATCAAGGCGGGCCTGTCGCACTACGACCTCGAGACGGTCGAGGGTCGAGTCCAGGCGCTCAACCACGCCGCCCCCCTCGTGGCCAAGATCAAGGATCGCGCGCTGCGTCCGGAGTACGCGCGACGACTCGCGGGCTGGCTCGGCATGGAGGTGGAGCCGGTCGTCGCCAAGGTCGGCGAGGTGACCGGCGACGCGCGACCGGGGCAGCGCCGCGTGGTCACCCCGGTGACCGCCGACGTCTCGTTGATACGGCTCGAGCGGGAGACCCTCAAGCTCGCGGTCCAGACGCCGTACGCGGTGGCACCGATCTTCGACGAGCTCGACGACGAGGTGTTCGTGGACGCCACGCACCGGCTCGTGCAGGACACGATCGGCAAGGCCGGCGGCGTCAGCACGGCGATCGGCGGCGAGGCCTGGGTGGCCGCGCTGCTGGAGGCCGCGCCGGACGACACGGTCCGCAAGACCCTGATGGGGCTCGCGGTCGAGGCGCTGCTCAGCGACTGGGAGCCCGAGCGCTACGGCCCGGAAACCCTGACCCAGCTGCAGATGCACGCCGCGACCCGGCGGGTCGTCGAGCTCAAGGGAAAGGTGCAGCGCATCAACCCGGTCGACGACCCCGAGCTCTACCACCGTGCGTACACCGAGCTGATCTCGCTCGAACGCACGGTCCGGTCCTTCCGTGAGGCTGCGAGCAACGGGCTGTGAGGCTGGTCCGCCCTGCCGTGCCCGACGCCGTCCGGGCCCTCAGGACCGACGAGCGCCGCCTCGCCTGGGGGCTCACGCCCGACGGCACACCGCTGGTTGCCACGGCGACCGGTCTTCACGCCGGTACGACGGTCCTGCCGTGGACGCAGGTCGAGAAGGTGCTGTGGCAGCCGCCGTTGCTCACACTCGTGGAGACGGCGGAGGTCGAGGGCACCGGCGCGCAGCACACCTGGGAGCTCACCGAGGACGCCCGTCTGGCCGAGACCGTCCGCGCCCGGGTGACGTCCAGCATCGGCTGGTCGGACCGGCGCACCCTGGCCCCCGAGGGCGCCGTACGACTGGTGGGCCGAAGGGTCCCTGGACAGGAGTTGCTCCAGTGGCAGCTGGTCTTCGAAAGCGGCACCGACCCGCACGACCCGCTACTGCGCGCCCAGGCGGAGGCGATGGTGCTGGATCTTCGACGCACCCTGGGCTGAGGTCGTACGGTTGCTCGGTCACCACCTGACAGCCACATCACCACCTGACGGGAAGCACCGATGGGACTGCTCGACAGCCTCCGCAGCGAGTTCATCGACATCGTCGAGTGGACCGACGACACCCGCGACACCATCGTGTGGCGCTTCCCCCGGCACGACAACGAGATCAAGAACGGCGCGAAGCTCGTGGTCCGCGAGGGCCAGGTCGCGGTCTTTGTCAACGAGGGCACCATCGCGGACGTGTTCTCCCCGGGCAGCTATGACCTGGTCACCAAGAACCTGCCGGTCTTGTCGACCCTGAAGGGCTGGAAGTACGGCTTCGACAGCCCCTTCAAGGCCGAGGTCTACTTCGTCGCGACGCGACAGTTCACCGACCAGAAGTGGGGGACCCAGAACCCGGCGATGATGCGCGACCCCGAGTTCGGGATGGTGCGGGTTCGCGCCTTCGGGACCTACTCGTTTAAGGCCGACGACCCGGCCGTGCTGCTGCGCGAGCTGGTCGGCACCGACCCCGCCTTCAAGACCGACGAGGTCGATGAGTTCATCCGCCAGTCGGTCGTGAGCCGCGTCGTCAGCGCCCTCGCCACCAGCGGCGTCGCGGTCCTCGACCTCGCGGCGCACCAGAACGAGATCGCCGACAAGCTCGCCACCGTCATCAGCGAGGACCTCAAGCACCTCGGCCTGCAGCTTCCGCGCTTCGTCATCGAGAACGTCAGCCTCCCCCCCGAGGTCGAGGCGATGATGGACAAGCGCACCGAGATGGGCGTCCTCGGCAACCTTGACCAGTACGCGAAGTTCCAGGCGGCTTCCGCCATTACCGACGCGGCGCAGAACCCCGGTGGCATGGCCGGCGCGGGCGTCGGCATCGGCATCGGGGCGACCCTCGGTGCGCAGCTCGCCCAGGCCCTGCAGCCGACAGCCGTCAACGTGCCCGCCCCCTCCTCGCCTCCCGTCATCGCTCCGCCGCCGCTGCCCGGCAGCACCCAGTGGTACGCCGGGATCGCCGGCCAGCAGATCGGGCCGCTGTCCCCTGGCGAGGTCGCCACCCGCGCTGGGGTCACCGCCGACACGCTGGTGTGGAAAGCGGGGATGGCCGCGTGGACCCGGCTCGGTGATGTCCCCGAGCTGAAGGGCACAACCCCGCCGCCGCTGCCTTGACCGTCGAGCCGACCCCCGAGCCCGCGCCCGAGCCGACCCCTGTGCCGGCCCCCGAGCCGACGCCCGTGCCGGAGCCCGCCGGCACCCAGCACCAGTTTGCCTGCCCCTCGTGCGGGGCGGCGCTCGAGTTCGCCCCTGGCACAGCGGGCCTCACCTGCCCCTACTGCGGGGCAACACTCGACATCGCTGCTCCCGCAGCCGGAAGCGCCAAGCTCGACTTCGTCGCGTACAGCGGGAAGGCCCGCACACCGGTGGCGGACCTACCGCCGTTCAGCCTGTCCTGCCGCAACTGTGGGAGCGCCCAGCAGACCACAGCAATCGCCGGTCGTTGCTCGTCCTGCCGCGGGCCGATCGTCGTCAGCGACGACCTGGGCGGGCAGCTCAAGGCCCCGGACGGGGTGGTGCCGTTCGTCGTGGACCAGGTGAACGCGGTCGCCGCCTTCAAGGAGTGGGTGTCGTCGCGTTGGTTCGCGCCGACCAAGCTCAAGAAGGTCGGGACGACCGAGTCGATGCGCGGCACCTACCTGCCGCACTGGGGCTTCGACGACAGCACGACGACCGACTACACCGGCCGGCGCGGCGAGCACTACTACACGACCGAGTCCTACACGACGCAGGAGAACGGGCAGACCGTCACCCGCACCCGGCAGGTGCAGCACACCCGTTGGTACCCCGCCTCGGGGAGGGTGAGCCGCGACTTCGTCGACGTGCTCGAGACCGCCGTCAACCAGCCCGACCGGGAGACCCTCGACAAGCTCGGGCCGTGGTCGAGCGCGACCGCGACGGGCTACGAGGCGCAGTACCTCGCCGGCTTCGACACGCCGCGGTACGACGTCGAGGCCGAGCAGGGCTTCGGCGCGGCACGGCAGTACATGGCCTCGGTCATCGAGGGGGACTGCCGGTCCGACATCGGTGGCGACGAGCAACAGGTCTCCTCGATGCAGACCTACGACACGGACGTGCTGTTCCGGCTGCTGCTGCTGCCGCTGTGGGTCGCGACCTACGTGCTCGGTGGCGCCGTCTTCGACGTCTACGTCAACGCCAACACCGGCAAGGTCATCGGGGAACGCCCCTACAGCTGGGTCAAGATCACGGCTGCCGTGATCGCCGCCCTGCTGGTGACCGCCACCCTCGTGTTCGTCTACCAGTCCAACCGGTAGCTGCGGCTCAGTCCTCGGGGGACTCCTCGAAGGGCTGTTGCCGCTCGGAACCGGTGTCGAAGAACGTGTCGAGGTACTCGTCCGGCTCGAGCTTGCTCGATCGCATCAGCGAGAAGACCTCCGCGCCCTGGGTCGGGGCGTCGTACAGCAGGAAGGCCTGCGCGATCTCCAGGTACTCGTCCTCGTCGCCGGCGTAGTCCTCAGCCTCCGCCTCGGCCAGGGCGATGGCCTCCTCGACGGATGTCGCCTGCCAGAGGGTGATGCGCTCCTCGTACAGCTGCTCGTCCGGTACGACGTTCTCGCTGGTATGGGTCCACGCCGAACGGAAGACGCATCGCACGGCGTACCAGGGGGAGTCCATACGGCGAGGGTGCCGCACCATCACGGTCCTGTCAGCGGCGGGTCAGCTGAGGTGCGGCCCCGTTAGCCGGCGAGGGCCCGCTCCGCCGGCGCGCGCAACAGCTGCAGGACCGCTGCTTCGACCCGACCCTGTGTCGCAGGCTGCCCGGGTGTGACCCCGTCGCCGAGCAGCCGCAGGTCCTTGCGGACAGTCAGCCCCTGGTCGTAGAGGTCGATCACCCGTGGGTCGATGTAGGACGCGCGACAGACCGCTGGGGTGTTGCCGAGGTAGTGCGCCACCTCCTGTACGACGCGGGTCACCGCTCGCTTGCGCGCCGTCACGGAGTCGGCGTCGGTCGAGACCGCGAGCCCGACGGCCGCGAGTACCGTCGCGGACCAGGTGCGGAAGTCCTTCGCGGTGAAGTCACCCTCCGTCAGGGCCTGCAGGTGACCGTTGATGTCGCCGCTGCGAACGTCGACCCAACGGCTGCCCTCCTTCCAGGCCAGCAGTTCCTGTCCGCCGCCCCGACGGCGTTTCAACGCCTGTACGACGGAGGCGACCTCCGGCTCCACCAGGGACTGCACCCGGTGCTTGCCGCTCTTGGCCGTGTAGTCGAAGGTCACGACCCCCTGGGAGACGGTCACGTGCTCCTTGCGCATCGTGGCGAGACCGAAGGTCTGGTTGCGGGCGGCGTACCGCTCGCAGCCGATCCGAAAGAAGCCGAGGTCGAGCAGGCGGACCGAGCAGGCCAGCACCCGCTCGCGGGTCAAGCCGTCAGACCCGAGGTCGGCCTGGACCCGCTCGCGGACCTGCGGCAGGAGGGCGCCGAAGTCAAGCGCCCGCTCGTGCTTGGCGAGGTCGCGAGCCAGTCGCCAGTCGTCGTGGTAGCGGTACTGACGGCGCCCGGCGGCATCGAGCCCGGTGGCCTGGATGTGCCCGTGGGGGAGCGGGCAGATCCAGACGTCATCCCACGCCGGTGGGAGGACGAGCGCCTCGATCCGGGCGCGCGTCCCCGGATCGACCACGGATCTGTCGGCGTCGAGGTAGCCGAAGCCATCACCTCGTCGTACTCGCGTGATCCCGGCGGAGCTGGGGCTCACCCGGCGCAGCCGCGGCACGGTCAGACCTCGATTTCGGGTTCGACGCCCGCCCCGATGGTGGCCTCGATGGTGGCCCTGAAAGCGCAGGCGGTCTCGGCGGGGACATTGACTTCGAGGTAGTGGGCAACGGTGCCCATGACGTGCTCCTTGGGTCAGGGGGATCGCTCTGTAGGGGTGGGGCGAGTGCCAGGTGCTGCTTCTCAGGTCGGCTCTTCGCCAGTACCCCTTATCCGGTCGACCTACCTACCGGTTGCGCTATCGTCTTCTGGCCGGTGCGCCGGCGATTCCCCCATAGCTCAATTGGCAGAGCGTTCGACTGTTAATCGGAATGTTCCTGGTTCGAGTCCAGGTGGGGGAGCTTGCTCTTACCCCTCTGACCTGCGGTGATTCAGGTCGAGGGGGCTCTGCCTTCTCTGGCGATGGTGCAGTTGTGGTGGCAGTTGGAGCAAAGAGCACCGTGGCTACCCGCTGCGTGGCATCGGCGATGACCTTCGGCATGACGTGCTGGTAGGTGTTCTGGTGAGTGTGATCTGGCTGTGCCCGAGGATCTCCATGACGATGCGGGCGTCGACGCCTAGCTCCAGCAGGAGGGTCGCGG
>JANXUE010000204.1 GCA_025352005.1 Frankiales bacterium | reverse complement strand
GGGGCCCTCGCCTGTCAGCGGTCTGCTTGGTCCGCGCGGTGATGGGTACGTAGTCGGAGCCACGATGTCTTCGGAACTGTCTCGTGCCTACCACAGCCACCAGATCGAGGTCTTCGCTGACGCTGGATGCGACTTGGTCTCCGGCTGCACCTTGAACTACGCCGATGAGGGGCTCGGAATCGCACTGGCGGCCCGCGATCACGACATACCCGTGATGTTGTACTTCACCCTGGAGACGGATGGTCGGCTGCCTGATGGGTCACGGCTGCGGGATGCGATCAGGCGAGTTGATGATGCCGCGGGGGGCTATGTCGCCTACTACGGCATCAACTGCGCGCACCCGGACCACATCCAGGTGGCGCTGGGCGACCTGGATGTTGAGAGTTCGCGGGTCCGCGCAATCCGGGCCAACGCCTCACGGCTCAGCCACGCAGCACTCGATGTAGCCGAGGAACTTGACCAGGGTGACCCGGTCGAGTTGGCCGTCGGCTACTCACGTCTGCGCCAAGCACTGCCGAACGTCAGCGTGTTCGGTGGTTGTTGCGGCACCAGCGTCACGCACATCAGCCACATCGCCGCGGCTGTGACAGAGCCGTGACGCGTTCAGCGATGCTGGCGCACGTCGCCTCATTCCGCCTCTCCTGAGCGAGTCAGGACTCCGCGTGCATCCTCAGCGCGCACCACGAGGACACGTGTGTCTCGCCTGACCGCCCGCCGGATCACGAGGTGCTGGTAGGAAGGCTGATTCCGGCGAGGCGAACCTCTGTGCCCCGGCGGAACGAGTTCGGGATTTCCGCGATCTCGTCAACGAGGCGGACCAGGTCGTGCACAACGTGGTCCGGCGCATCGCCGCCCACCTCGACCTCGTAGGCGATCCCTGTCGATACCGCCGGGTCGCCTCTGAACTGCCCCTCGACCGTGACGACGACCTGGGTCAGGGCGATGCCTTGCGCGTCCGCCTCACTACGGGTCGATGACGCTCGGAGCGCCTGACCTGCTCACCTCGCGCACGCGAGCAGCGATCGTCGTGCACCGAGACCGCTACCTCACCTGAGCACCGGAGGCCGACTCCCACGCGGGTGGGTGCTCTGCCATCTGGTCGTGACTGTGCCCAGCCGGCCGGGGCGTCGGCCGTCACGTCGGGCACGGGGGACCCACGACGTACGAGCGGCGCCCGTGACCACGAGGGTCACGGGCGCCGCTGCGTTCGTGGATCAGGCGACGTCGAAGCGGTCGAGCTCCATGACCTTCGTCCAGGCGGCGACGAAGTCGCTCACGAACTTGCGCTGAGAGCCGGCGCTCGCATAGACCTCGGCGACAGCGCGGAGCACCGAGTGCGAGCCGAACACCAGGTCGGCGCGGCTGCCGGTCCACAGCAGCGCGCCGGTCGCCCGGTCACGACCCTCGAACGTCTCCTCGGCCTCGGATGTGGCGGCCCAGGTCGTGCCCATGTCCAGCAGGTTCACGAAGAAGTCGTTGGTCAGCGTCTCCGGGCGCTCGGTGAGCACCCCGACCTGCGACCGCTTCGCGTTGGCACCGAGCACCCGGAGGCCACCGACGAGCACGGTGAGCTCGGGAGCCGACAGCGTCAGCAGGCGGGCCGTCTCCACGAGCTGGAACTCCGCCGAGTTGCCGCTCCCCTTGCCGGCGTAGCTGCGGAATCCGTCCGATGTGGGTTCGAGCACGGCGAAGGAGTCGACGTCTGTCTGCTCCTGCGACGCGTCCGTGCGCCCCGGGGTGAAGGGCACCGCGATGTCGACACCGGCGCTCGCAGCGGCCCGCTCGACCGCTGCGGAACCGCCGAGGACGATGAGGTCGGCCATCGACACCTGCGCGCTGTGCGAGGCGTTGAACTCGGCCTTGATGCCCGTCAGGATGCCGAGCACGGCGGCAAGCTCGGCCGGGTCGTTGACGTCCCAGCCGTTCTGCGGTGCGAGGCGCACGCGGGCACCGTTGGCGCCGCCGCGCTTGTCGGTGCCGCGGAACGTCGACGCCGAGGCCCACGCGGTCGAGACCAGCTGCGCGACCGAGAGGCTCGACGCGACGATCGCGTCCTTGAGCGCAGCGATGTCGGCTGCGCCCACGAGCTCACCCGTCACTGCGGGCACCGGGTCCTGCCAGATGAGCTCCTCGGCGGGGACCTCAGGGCCGAGGTAGCGCGACTTCGGGCCCATGTCGCGGTGCGTCAGCTTGAACCAGGCGCGGGCGAACGCGTCGGCGAACTCCTGCGGGTTGGCCAGGAAGCGCCGCGAGATCTGCTCGTAGGCCGGGTCGACGCGCATCGACAGGTCGGTCGTGAGCATCGTGGGCGGGTGGGTGATCGACGCATCGTGCGCGTCGGGCACGGTGGTCTTCGCGGCCGGGTCGGTCGGGATCCACTGCGAGGCACCTGCAGGGCTCGTCGAGAGCTCCCACTCGTAGCGGAAGAGGATCTCGAAATAGCTGTTGTCCCAGGTCGTGGGCTACTTCGACATGCTGTTCGGCTACGAGTGGGAGCTGAGCAAGAGCCCAGCCGGCGCGCACCAGTGGACGCCGAAGAACTGCAAGCCCGAGCACCTGATTCCGGATGCGCACGACCCGTCGAAGAAGAGCCCGCCGATGATGACCACGGCCGACCTGTCGCTGCGCATGGACCCGGCCTACGAGAAGATCTCGCGCCGTTTCCACCAGAACCCACAAGCGTTCGCCGACGCCTTCGCGCGCGCCTGGTTCAAGCTGACGCACCGCGACATGGGCCCGCGCGCCCGCTACCTCGGCAAGCTGGTGCCGAAGGACGTGCTGATCTGGCAGGACCCGGTTCCGACCATCGATCACGAACTGGTCACCGCGCAGGATGTCGCCGCGCTGAAGGCGCAGCTGCTCGCCTCAGGCCTGACGATCTCGCAACTGGTCACCACGGCCTGG
>JANXUE010000194.1 GCA_025352005.1 Frankiales bacterium | reverse complement strand
CTCAACCTGCAGGGCGATTGGGCCAACCCTGCAGCGACGCGCCGCAGCTACGAGCTCATGGCGACTGAGGTTGCCCCGCGCCTCAACGGTGACTGGTCTGTCCGCCAGCGCGGCTACCAAGATGTGGTCACAAGCAACCACAAAGCAGGCAACATCACCGCTGCGGCGCAGCGCCTTGCGAAGGAGCGCTTCGTCGCACAGCGGGCGGCGGCGAGCAGGCTCTGACGCCGAACCAACCCAGCTATCGGACCAGCCAACCTCCGTCGACAGGGATGATCTGCCCGCAGATGGAACGTGAAGCCGAAGAGGCCAGGAACAGGATGCTTCCCACCAGATCCTCTGGGTCCATCCATCGGTTGGCGGGCGTTCGTTCGAGAACCTTCGCGAACTCCTCGGGCGACTCGTGCACCGGGGCCGTCAGGTCCGTCGTGGTGTAACCCGGCGCGATGCCGTTGACGTTGACGTTGTGCGGCGCCCACTCGACGCCCAGGCCCCGGATCACTCCAGCGATGCCGGACTTGCTCACGGTGTAGGAGATGACTCCCACGTTGCCCTGAAACGAGGCGAGGCTGGCGTTGAAGACGATCTTGCCGCCGCCGTTCTTGATCATCCGACGACCAATGTCGCGCGTGAGGATGAAAGGCCCGTGGAGGTTGACCTCGAGCACCTCATCCCACATCTCCATGGGGTACTCGTCGGAGGGCGAGAAGGCGACGGTGCCGGCGTTGTTCACGAGAATGTCGATGTCGCCGACCGCCTCGTGGACGCGTTCGGCCAGCGCCAGGTTCGCGCCGCGGTCCGCGAAGTCGCACTGCAGCGCGATGAACTCGGCTCCGCGTTCCCGAGCCTCGGCAGCCACCGCGTGGTCGTCGGTGATGGACCGGCTTATACCCACGATTTTCGCAGCGCCATTATCGGCGAAGCCGTGCACGATCGCGCGGCCGATGCCTTGAGTAGGTCCGGTGACGACAACCGTCGTACCTTCGATGCCGGGGAATCCGGACATGTGTGCCTCCGAATGTCTGGGGTGCCAGAGCTCGCACCTGGTCAGGCGACCCAGGTTCGCGCAGCTTTGCGAGCACTCCTACGGAGACCGTTCTGCGGCCCCGCGGCGGCGCCCAAAAAAACTACCCGCCAACCCTGTTTGCTTTTCGGCGCGATTGTGTCACGATCCCCTGGCAACTTCCACCTACCGGTTGGTCGGTAAAGTTGCTTAGAACTCCCCACCAGTTGGCGGCCAAGGCGGTCCGCCTCAGACGAAGGTGCGTACTCGTGAGCAAAGTGACTTGGAGAACCCGCCGATCATCGCGGATGGCCGCGACGGTGGGTGTCGTCTCGCTGGCGTTGATCTTGTCGGCCTGCAGCAACACCAAGGCCAAAACCGCCGATCCTCCGGCGCAATCGACCTCGGGCGCGACCTCGGGCGCGACGGGCGCAGCGCCATCCGCAATCGACGCGGCCTACGCCGAGCTCAGCAAGGGGAACTGGACCGCCCCGCCGACCGAGAAGAGCGCCGCAGTGGCGGGCAAGACCGTCATGATCATCAGCTGCGGCCAGGCCAACGACAACTGCACGGACATGGGTGGTGGCTTCACCAAAGCCGCGAAGATCTTGGGCTGGACCGTCAAGCTCTGCGACGGCAAGCTCGACCCGACCGTCGCGCAAGCCTGTTTCCGGCAAGCTGTCGCCGAGAAGGTCGACGGGATCGTCAATCTGGCCTGGGACTGCCCCCTCGTCAAGGCCCCGCTGCAGCAGGCGGTCACTGCGGGGATCAAGGTCATCGGCATCCACGCCTTCGACTGTGGCCAGATCAACCCCGGCGATAAGAACCTGTTCAACGTTCAGCTCAACTACGGCACCCTCGGGCAGGACCAGCCGGCTGCGTGGCGCGCCTGGGGGGGCGCGATGGCTGTCGCAGCGCTGAAGGCCGCCAAGGGCGGCGCGATCCTGTACCCGGACGACACCGCCGAGTTCGCATCGTTCAAGTTCATGAAGCAGGGCTGGGACGCCAAGGTGAAGGAGCTCGCCCCCGACACCAAGGTTGTGCCGCTCCCGTGGACGGTCTCCGAGGCAGGGCCGAAGCTCGGGGCGAAGGTCCAGGCTGCGATTCTCAAGAACCCGGACATCACGG
>JANXUE010000143.1 GCA_025352005.1 Frankiales bacterium | reverse complement strand
CCGCGCCGCCATGGGGGCCGCCCGGGGCGCCGTGCAGCGTGCCTGCCCCGCCTTGCGCAGCAAGAACACAGCGCTGACCGGCACGGCTGTACTGACCGGCGTGCAGTTCCACGACACCCCCCATACCGGAGACACCGAGGCCGACAACGCCCGGGGCGCTGCCGTCGATGAGATCGAGCTGCACCCCGTTCTGCAGGTCACTGGCCTGACCTGTGCGGCAGCTGCAGCGTGAGCAGCCCCGCGCTCGCAGACGGTCTCTATCGCTTTTGCATGGACCTCGTGACAATCACCGCGCTGGGTGCGATGTTCCTGCGCCGGCACGCCCGCCCGGACCTGTTCGCGGTCTACGTGTCCTTCAACATCGGGTTGTTCGCGGTGTTGACGTTCCTTTCCAACGACAGTCTTTCGGCGGGTGTGGGCTTCGGGGTGTTCGGTGTCCTGTCGATCATCCGGCTACGCAGCGAGGCTTACGCCAACATAGAGATCGCTTACTTCTTCCTTGCGTTGGCCGCCGCTCTCGTCAACGCCCTGCCTGGTCGGCCGCTGGCTCTTTCGGTCGCCTTGGACGCCGCGATCTTCCTGACGCTGTACTTCGTCGACAGCCCGGTGCTGTCCGATGCGGCCACGACAAGCCAGGTCCTGCTGGACCGCGTGCTCGCCGACAGCACTGCGCTTGTGCTCGACCTCGAACAGCGGATGGCCACCGAGGTGCTCAGCACCAAGGTGCTCGAGGTCGACTACGTCCGCGAGACCACCCGCGTCGAGGTGCGTCACCGCCCCCGTGGGGCGCCCGTCAACGTCCGGCCCGACCGCAGCCCCGAACTGCCGGCGACCCAACGGGTGCATCTGCGATGAGCCTTCTGGACCTCCCCGGTATCTGCCTTCAGGACCTGTCAGCTGCCAGCTCCCTGCAGGCCCGTCAGGACCGCAAGTACGTCATCGCCACCGACGTACTCACCCCTCTGGTCGACGCTTTGGCCGGTCACGTCGCGGTTCTCGAGGTCGATGGCTTACGCAGCAGCCGCTACCAGACTCGCTACTACGACACCGTCGACCTGCTCACGGCCCGGCACCACGCCCAGGGGGTGCGCCGGCGCTTCAAGGCCCGGACCAGGAGCTACCTCGACAGCGGATTGGTCCGTCTGGAGCTCAAGGGCAAAGGGGGTGGCGGCCACACCGTGAAGTACGCCCTCGACGGGGCCGCCACCGAGCTCGACAGCACCGGCAGGGGGTTTCTGCGCGATGCCCTGGACCGCTGTTACGGCCCCCGATACCTGCCCGACGTGGTCGACCGGCTCCGCCCGACGGTGGACATGACCTGCAGGCGCACCACACTGGTGGGGACCATAGAGCAGCTCCGGGTCACCGTGGACCGCGACCTGCGCTTCGGGGGCGCAAGGCTGCGGCCCGACCTGACCGTCCTCGAGGTGAAGTCCGTCGGCCCCCGCACCGACGTGGACCGGCTGCTCGTCGGCCTCGGCGCCCGGCCGGTCTCGTTCAGCAAGTACGTGGCGGCCATCGAACTGACCCGCGGCGCCGAGGTCCTGCGGAGCCACCCGGCTGCGCTGCTGCGCCGTTGGTTCGGTGCCGAACAGGACGGGTGTGACCGGGCGCTCGCCGAGGCCGTGTAGCCCCGTCTCGTCGAACACCCGCCGTCGGGATCGTGTCGAACGGGAGTAGCGCCTCTGGAACGATGTCGCCCCCTGTCCGCCTGACCGTCACCGACATCGCTCGGTCCCGGTCGTGCACGAGCAGGTCTTCGGCTTACCCGTCGCCTACGTAGCGCCGGCCGAGGACGCGGACCGGTCGACTCACCGCGGCCGACTCACCAGCGCGAGCGCACCTGCAGCAGCCCACTGGTGAAGGGGTGGTCGTCGTGCATCCCGAGGCGGTCATAGAGCGCCCGCCCGGCGGTGTTGTCGGCGTACATCCCGAGCTGTACGACGTCGCAGCCTTCGGCGAACAGGAGCCGGATCACGGCGGCCGTCACCGCCGCGCCCAGCCCCTGACCGCGGGCGTCGGGGTGCACCGCGATCGAGGACAGGTGGCCTACCCGGGTCGCGGCGGAGGTGTCCGCCGCACAGGCCAGCAGGCCGTCCGGACCCCGGACGCCGAGCCAGCGCACGACGGAAGGATCGCCAGGGAGGGCCGAGGCGTGCGGTGAAGCCGCCGCGAGCAGCAAGGCGACGTCGTCCTCGTCGACGGGCCCCACGCGGTCCTCACCGGGCTGCAGCAATGGGGTGTCGCCCATCCAGCGGTGGTCCCAGTCGGTGCCGTCCAGGGCCACCCACGCGGGCAGAAGCGCGGCCGTCCCGCGTGGCAGCGTGACGCGGGTACGGTCGCGCAGCTCGGGCAGGATCTCCTCGACCAACCGGGCGACCTGGGCCGGCTGGCCCAATGTCATCAGGTAGGGAAGTCGCTCCTCGGCGTCCGTCGCGCGCCAGGCCACCGCGCCGTGCGCTGCCCACCCGGACACGTCAGAGCGCCGCAGCGACCCGCGCGCGTAGGGGTCGTGGTCGGTCGCGAGCAGCACCTCCGCCGCGGAGGTCAGGACGGTCGGGGGCACCCTTTCAGGCTAGCCAAGGACGGCGTTCAGCCGGTTCGAAGTCGCCGTACCGCCAGGGCCGTCAACCACAGGAGCAGCGCCCTGGGGGCCGCGCATAGGGTCCAGAGGGTGGAGCCGTCCCTGTTCGACGCCGCTGAGCAGGACGCGGCTGCCCGCGTCGCGCCGCTTGCGGTACGGATGCGTCCCCGCACGCTGGACGAGGTTGTCGGCCAGCAGCACCTACTCGGCGCCGGGGCGCCGCTGCGGCGGTTGGTCGAAGGCGACGCCCCGCTCAGCGTGATCTTGTGGGGACCGCCCGGGACGGGCAAGACGACCCTTGCCATGACCATCGCCCGCAGCACCCAGCGCCGGTTCCGGGAGCTGTCCGCCGTGACGGCCGGGGTGAAGGACGTCCGGCAGGTCGTCGAGGACGCCAAGCGGGCACTGGGGGAGACCGGCGCACAGACCGTGCTGTTCGTCGACGAGGTGCACCGCTTCTCCAAGACCCAGCAGGACGCGCTGCTGCCGAGCGTCGAGAACCGCTGGGTCACCCTGGTGGCGGCCACGACCGAGAACCCGTTCTTCAGCATCATCAGCCCGCTGCTGTCCCGCAGCCTGCTGCTGACCCTGCAGCCGCTGTCCGACGACGACATCCGGACGGTCGTCGAACGGGCCACCAGCGACCCACGCGGGGTCGACGCAACGGTCGACGACGACGCGATGGAGTTCCTCCTGCGGCTGGCCGGCGGAGACGCCCGCCGGGCGCTGACAGCCCTGGAGGCGGCGGCGTACGACGGGACGGTGACCCTCGACAAGCTCGAGCAGGCCGTCGACCGCGTGGCCGTCCGCTACGACCGGGACGGTGACCAGCACTACGACGTGATCAGCGGGTTCATCAAGAGCATCCGCGGGTCCGACGTGGACGCCGCGTTGCACTACCTGGCCCGGATGATCGAGGCGGGGGAGGACCCGCGGTTCATCGCCCGCCGGCTGGTGGTGCACGCCAGCGAGGACATCGGGATGGCTGACCCGAGCGCGCTGCAGACGGCGGTGGCCGCCGCGAGCGCGCTGGAGCTGATCGGGATGCCCGAGGCGCGGATCAACCTGGCCCAGGCCACGATCCACCTCGCGCTGGCGCCCAAGAGCAACGCGGTGATCCTCGCGATCGACGCGGCCATCGACGATGTACGCCGCGGGCTGACGGGGACGGTGCCACCGCACCTGCGCGACGCCCACTACGAGGGAAGCCGAAAGATCGGGCACACCGGTTACCGCTACCCTCACGACGTCCCGGGGAGGGTGGTGGCTCAGCAGTACGCCCCCGACCCGGTCGTCGGGCGGGAGTACTACTCGCCGGGCGACCTCGGGGTCGAGCGCGTCGCCCGAGAGCGGCTCGCGGGCTTGCGCGAGGTTCTGCGTGGGCACCGTACGGTCGTTGCCGAGGACGTCACACAGGGGTTCCGGTCGCGCACACCGGTCAGCACAGAACCGCCAGCCACGTCAAAGGAGCACTAGATGGTCGACATCGGCAACGTCATCGGACTGATCTTCGCGGTCTTCTTCGCGTTGGCCATGCTCGGGCTGACCTACGTCTTCCTACGGCTGAGCCGCACGATCGACGCGCTGACCAAGACCGTTTCGGAGCTCACGGCCACCACCGTCCCGCTGCTCGGCGAGGTCACCGGCACCGTGACCCAGGTCAACTCCGAGCTGGTTCGCGTTGACGCCATCACCGCCAACGTCCAGTCGATCAGCGGCAACGTGAGCGCTCTGACCTCGCTGTTTGCCGCGACGTTGGGTAGCCCCGTCGTGAAGGTCGCGGCCTTCTCCTACGGCGTCCGCAACGCCGCGAGCAAGCGCAGCGCCAAGGACATCGAGAAGCGCGTCAAAGCTGAGATCAAGGCGGAGAACAAGAAGCGATGACGAGACGGCTGTTCTACGTGGCCCTGGGTGCGACCGCGGGTGTGCTGATCGTGCGCCGCCTCACCGCGACCGCCCAGAAGCTGACGCCCGCTGGCGTACAGTCCGGCCTGTCCGGGGCGCTCAACAACCTCAGCGGCGCGATCCGCGACTTCGGCTCCGAGGTGCGGGCCGGCATGGCCGAGCGCGAGGACGAGCTCCGTACCGAGCTGGGGCTGGACGGCAGGCACGACGCGCTGGACGGCCCATGAGGTCGGAGGAGATCCACAACCGCTTCCTGGGGCACTTCGAGAGCAACGGCCACACCGTCGTCGCGTCGGCGTCCCTGATCGCCGACGACCCGACGCTGCTGCTCGTCAACGCGGGCATGGTGCCGTTCAAGCCGTATTTCCTCGGTGAGCAGCCGGCGCCGTGGTCCCGGGCGACCAGCGTGCAGAAGTGCGTCCGCACCCTGGACATCGACGAGGTCGGGAAGACCACCCGGCACGGCTCGTTCTTCCAGATGGCAGGCAACTTCAGCTTCGGCGACTACTTCAAGGCCGGCGCCATCGAGTTCGCCTACGACCTGGTGACCCGCCCGGTCGCCGACGGCGGCTACGGGCTGCAGGAGTCCAGGATCTGGCCGACCGTCTACCTCGACGACGACGAGGCCTACGACCTGTGGCGCAAGGTCGGTGTGCCGGACGAGCGCATCCAGCGGCTCGGGCTGTCTGAGAACTACTGGCACATGGGCGTTCCCGGTCCCGGCGGCCCTTGTTCGGAGATCAACTACGACCGCGGTGAGGCGTACGGAGCCGAGGGTGGTCCCGCGGTCAACGGCGAGCGGTACCTGGAGATCTGGAACCTGGTCTTCATGCAGTTCCAGCTGTCCCACCTACGCTCGAAGGTCGACTTCGACATCGCCGGCCCGCTGCCGAGGCAGAACATCGACACCGGCATGGGCCTGGAGCGGATGGCGACGATCCTGCAGGGTGTCGACAACCTCTACGAGATCGACACCAGCCGGGCGATCCTGGACCGCGCCAGCGAGCTGACCGGCGTGCGGTACGGCGCCGACCACGGCTCCGACGTGCGCCTGCGCGTGATCGCCGACCACACCCGTACGGCCGTGATGATGATGGGCGACGGGATTATCCCGTCCAACGAGGGTCGCGGCTACGTGCTGCGCCGGATCGTCCGCCGGGCGGTCCGTGCGATGCGGCTGCTGGGAGCGCTCGACCCGACCGTGCAGGAGCTGGTCGAGGTCACGATCGCGGCGATGGGACCGCAGTACCCCACCCTGGTGGAGGACCACGGTCGGATCCAGGCCGTCGCGCAGGGGGAAGAGGCGTCCTTCCTGGAGACGATCAGCAAGGGTGCGTCGATCTTCGACACGGCCGTTCCCCAGGCCCGCAAGGCCGGCGGCGTCCTGTCAGGTGGAATCGCGTTCGCCCTGCACGACACGCACGGCTTCCCGATCGACCTGACCCTGGAGATGGCAGCCGAGCAGGGACTGACCGTCGACGAGCAGGGCTTCCGCTCCCTCATGCAGGAGCAGCGGCAGCGGGCCAAGCAGGACAGCAGGGCCAAGAAGACTGGCCACGTCGACGTCTCGGCGTACCGCGCGCTGCTCGATACTGCCGGCGCCACGGACTTCACCGGGTACGACGAGGTCGTCAGTGGGGCAACCGTCCGGGGGCTGCTGGTCGACGGGATCAGCGCCAGCGCCGCGGGTGAGGGCGCGAGCGTGGAGGTCGTGCTCGACCGCACGCCGTTCTACGCCGAGGGAGGGGGGCAGCTCGCGGACCGCGGGCGGCTCGTGCTGGCTGACGGCACCGTGCTCGAGGTCCTCGACGTGCAGCGCTCGCTGCCCGGGCTGGTCGTGCACCGGGCGCGGGTCCTGTCCGGTGAGGTGACCGTCGGCGGCGCCGTACAGGCTGAGGTGGACGTGCAGCGACGGCGCGCGGTGAGCCGGGCCCACACCGCCACGCACCTGGTCCACAAGGCGCTTCGGGATGCGCTCGGGGAGCAGGCGACGCAGGCCGGCTCGCTCAACGCGCCCGGCCGCTTCCGCTTCGACTTCTCCTCCCCGAGCGCGGTCCCGGCGTCGGTCCTGGCTGACGTCGAGCAGGAGATCAACGCGATCGCGCTGTCCGACCTGGAGGTGCGCGCCTTCGTCACCACGCAGGAACAGGCCCGCCGGATCGGGGCGATGGCGCTGTTCGGTGAGAAGTACGGCGACGCGGTGCGGGTCGTCGAGGTGGGCGACTACGCGCGCGAGCTGTGCGGTGGCACGCACGCTGCACGGTCCGGCCAGCTCGGCATGGTCAAGCTGCTGAGCGAGGCCTCCATCGGCTCGGGGGTGCGGCGGGTCGAGGGCCTCGTCGGGCTTGACGCCTACTCCTACCTCGCACGTGAGCACGTGCTGCTCGCCCAGCTGGCCGGCGTCTTCAAGGTGCCCGCAGAGGAGCTGCCCGAGCGGGTGCAGTCGATCGTGGACAAGCTCCGCGAGGCCGAGAAGCAGCTGTCGACCCTGAAGGCACGCGCGGTCCTGCAGCAGGCAGCAGCCTTCGCGGCCGGCGCCAAGGACGTGTTCGGCCTGGCGTTCGTCGGCGTCGAGGCGCCCGCCGGCACCCCCAGCGACCTCGTCCGTGGCCTGGCCCTGGACATCCGGGACCGCCTGACCGGTCCCGGAACGGTCCTCGTCGCCGCCGGTGGTGACCGGGCCACGCTCGTCGCCGCCGTCAACGATGCCGGCCGGGCACGTGGGCTGTCGGCCAACGACCTGCTGAAAGAGGTGGCCTCGGCTGTCGACGGCAAGGGCGGCGGCAAGGACGACGTCGCCCAGGGCGGCGGTACGAACCCGGCCGGGATCGGGCGAGCCCTGGAGCTTGCCGAGCACCTCGTCGGCCGGGTCGCCACCTCCTCGTGACGGCCGCCTCGTGACGGCCCCACCCGGCGTCGTCGTGGCCGTCGACGTCGGGACGGTCCGGGTCGGCGTGGCTGCCAGCGACCCGCACCGCATCCTGGCCAGCCCGGTCGAGACCGTCCCGGCTCCCGGCGTGGCACGGGTCGTCGAGATCGTCCTCGAGCGGGAGGCGGTCCTCGTGGTCGTCGGGCTGCCGACCAGCCTGAACGGCCAGAGCCTGTCCGCCAGCGCTGCGATGGCCCGCGACTGGGCGGCCGCGCTCGCCCTCGAGGTCGCCGTACCCGTGGAGCTGGTGGACGAACGGCTGACCACGGTGACCGCGGCCGCAGCCCTGCGCGCGTCGGGCAGGAAGGGCAAGCGGGCCCGCGCGGTCATCGACCAGGCGGCGGCCGTCGCCCTGCTGCAGGGTTTCCTTGAGCGTCGTGGGTGGCAGCGCGCCCCTTGCGAAGATCGCCAAAGTTAGGATCATCGGCGTGACCCTGCTCGACACACAGACCCGACGTCCCCCCAAACGGCTCCCCAAGCCCGTCGGGCTGCTGATCATCGGCACCGTCGTGCTCGCTGTGCTGGCCGCCTTGGTGGTGGGCGGGAAGGCGCTGTACGGCAGCGCCTTCGCCACGCCGGACTACTCGGGCCAGGGCTCGGGCACCGCGGTGGTGCGGGTCCTCTCCGGTGACTCAGCGTCCGCGATCGGCACGACGCTGGTCGCGAAGGGCGTCGTGAAGAGCCAGCAGGCCTTCGCCAGGGCCGCCAAGGCCGACCCTCGCAGCAGCAAGCTCCAGCCGGGCTACTACAGCCTGCGGCGCCGGATGTCCGGGGTCGATGCGCTCGCCCTGATGCTGGACGCGAAGAGCCGGGTGCGCGGGCGAGTGACGCTGCCCGAGGGCATCAGTCTGGCGCTGGTCGTCGACCGGCTGGTGACCTACACCCAGTTGGGCCGGCAGGACGTGCTGGCGGCACTGGCCAACCCCACCGTCCTGGGTCTGCCGGCCTACGCGGGCAACAAGCCCGAGGGCTTCCTGTTCCCCGCCACCTACGACGTCGAGCCCGGCTCGGCCGCTGTCGCCGCCCTGACCCAGATGACCGGCAAGTTCGACGACGAGGCCGCGGCGCTCGACCTGGAGGGCGGCGCCCACAAGCTGGGTCTCACGCCCTACGACATCGTCAAGATCGCCAGCCTCGTCGAGGCGGAGACCGCGCTGGACGCCGACCGGGCCAAGGTCGCGAGGGTCGTGCTCAACCGGCTCGCCAAGGGGATGCCGCTGCAGCTGGACTCAACCGTCAACTACCTCCGCGAGCAGAAGAAGGCGCGGCTGTCGCTGGTCGACATCAACGTCGAGTCGCCCTTCAACACCTACCGCAACAAGGGCCTGCCGCCGACGCCGATCGACTCGCCAGGGGAGAAGGCCCTGCAGGCCGCGCTCACACCCGCCACCGGGGACTGGCTCTACTTCATCACGATCGACAAGGCCGGCCACTCGCTGTTCACCAGCTCCTACGAGGAGTTCCTCGCCGCGAAGGCCAAGGCCCAGCGCGACGGCGTCTACTAGGTGCGCGCTGCGGTCCTCGGCTCGCCGATCGCGCACTCGCTGTCGCCCGCGCTGCACCGGGCGGCGTACCACGCGCTGGGGCTCGACTGGACCTACGACGCCGTCCAGCTCGAGCCGGCCGGCCTGACCGACTTCCTGGCCGGGCTCGGGTCTGACTGGGCGGGGCTGTCGCTCACGATGCCCCTGAAGCAGACCATCCTGCCGCTGCTCACCTGGTCCGCGCCGGATGTCGCGCTGACCGGGGCGGCCAACACGGTCGTGCTCCGGGACGGCGCGCGCGAAGGCCACAACACCGACATCGACGGCGTGCTCGCCGCCCTGCGCGAAGCCGGTACGACCACCGCGTCCACCGCTGTCATCTTGGGGGCAGGAGCTACGGCGGCCAGCGCGCTGGTGGCCCTGGCCCGGCTCGGCGTCACGTCGGTGGCCGTGCAGGCGCGGTCGCCGGCGCGTGCCTCGCCGCTGGTCTCGCTCGGGGGGAGCCTGGGCGTGCGCGTCACGGTCGGCGGCTTCGCACCGGCCGACGGGGACGTGGTCGTCAACACCACCCCCTCCGGCGCCGGTGACGTGCTCGAGCCCGGCGCGGCGGGAACGTTCCTCGACGTGGTCTACGCCCCCTGGCCGACCGTCCTGGCCGACCGCTATGCCAGCTCCGGGGCCACCGTCGTGGGGGGCATCGCCATGCTGCTGCACCAGGCCGGCGCCCAGGTCACGCTGATGACGGGGCGTCCGGCACCGCTCGCGGCGATGCGCGCGGCTCTCCCGCGCTGATCCGGGTCGGGCCCGGCGACGGCCCCCTGGCCCCGCGCTCAAGGCCATCCCATAACGCGCCGAAGCAGGTTCTAGGTCGTGCGCACGGCCGACCGCTGGAAGGGGCGCGCCATGTCAGACCTGCAGGCCGGAAGCCGTTCGGATCGTCTCGACCGGGCCATCCACGGCCTGCTGTCGCAGACCCCGGAGATCGAGGCGGCTGCCGTCGTCAGCTTCGACGGCCTGCCGATGGCCTCCGCGCTGCCGCCGTCGATGGACGAGGACCGGGTGGCCGCGATGAGCGCCGCCCTGCTCTCACTCGGCGAGCGCGCAGCGCAGGGCCTTGGCCGTGGCGAGCTGTCCCAGGTCTACATCGAAGGCGACTCCGGCACCGTCTTCCTGGTGTCGTGCGACGACGAGGCGGTGCTGGTCGCCGTCGCCGCCAAGGGCGCCAAGGTCGGCATGATGCTGTACGAGGTGCGCCGCGCGTCGGCGCTCGTCGCCGACGTCCTGCGGGCCGAGGACGAGCCGCTCCTTGCCTCTGATGCAGTCCCCGCCGGAGTCCTTGCCGGGGCGCCCGCCGATCCGGCCGCGGCCACCGAGCCGCTGCTCACCGCCGTACCCGCCCTGCCGGCGGAGCCGGCCCCTACCTACGCTGAGCCTGCCTACGCTGAGCCTGCCTACCTCGAGCCGGGTTACACCGGGCCGTCCTACGCGGAGCCGGTGGCTTACGCGGCTCAGGCCGAGGCCCCCGCTTGGACGTCCTACGCGCCGACGGGCTCAGTCCTGCCGGGCGACAACCCGACCTGGTCCTGACCGACCCACTGACCTGACGGGACAGTCGTGAGACTCGAGGGAACGCTTGACGCGTTCAGCCTCCCGGACATCTTCCAGCTCTTGAGCTATACGAAGAAGACGGGGACGCTGCACCTGCGCCGTGCTGCCAGTAACGGCGACGGCGACGCGCTGCACGGGGTCGTGCACTTGCGCGACGGCGCCGTGACCGGTGGCCGCGGCGACGTGAGCTGCCAGGCTCTGGGCCGCCGCCTCGTCGGAGCGGGCCTCGTCGACGACGAGACCCTCGCCGACGCCGTCGAGAAGGTCCTCGAGGCTCCTGGTTCCGGTCTGGCCAAGACCTTCGCCGACACCGGCCGGCTCGACGCCGAGGTGCTCGCCGGCTACGCCGCGGAGCAGGCCACCGATGCGGTCTTCGAGCTGCTTCGCTGGCCGAACGGTGACTTCGCCTTTGTTGTCGACGAGGCCGATCCGGACGACCTCGGGGCCTCGCTGCCCGTCGAGGACGTGGTGGCTGAGGGCCGCCGTCGGCTCGACACCTGGGCGACTCTCACCGAGAAGGTCGCGACAGGAGCTGCGGTCGTCTCGCTGCAGCCGGTGCCGGGGACCGACCCGGTCCTGTCCCGCGAGGAGTGGTCGCTGCTCGCCCTCGTTGACGGCGCACGTACCGTCGCGCAGCTCGTCACCCTCACCGGCACCGGCGAGTACGTCGTGGTGTCGACCCTGGCCGGCCTCGCCGACCGCGGCCTGGTCGTCGTGGGGGAGCGGCCCGAGGGGCCCAGCCCCCTGGCCCAACGCCAGGAGCTGCTCGCTGCCCTCGAGGGTGGCGTCGCACCGGTCGTCGACGTGCCCGTCGCCCCCGTCGCCCCCGTCGCCCCCGTGTCCCCTGCGGCCGCGATGGCACGACCACCGGTCATCCCTGAGCGACCCGAGCCCTTCACACCGCCGCGCCAGCCCGACCACGCCGAACAGGCGTTGCCGGCCCTGGCCCGCCTCGGCGCCTTGTCCGGGGGGATGCGCAGCTCGGCCGTCGCTGCCAGCGTGTCCGCCCACAGCCCGAGCGCTCCGTCCGCCGGCGTCGGCGCCGTACAGGGGGCGCATGCCCTGGCGCCGCAACTGCAGCCCGACCCCGCGCCGTCGTCGTACATCGATCGTGATCCGTCTGTGAACAAGAGCCTGCTGTTGAGGCTCATCGCCGGTGTGAGGGGGTTGTAGCCATGAGCACCCGTTCCCCAGGACGTCGCAAGCACGGCGGCACCGCAGTCAAGATCGTCGTGACGGGTCCGTTCTCCGCGGGCAAGACGACCTTGATCCGCACCATCAGCGAGATCACGGTCCTGTCGACCGAGAAGGACGTCACCGACCACACCAAGTCCCGCAAGGCCGAGACGACAGTGGCCATGGACTTCGGTCGCATCACCATCGACCGGGACCTCGTGCTGTACCTGTTCGGCACTCCCGGCCAGGACCGTTTCGACTTCATGTGGGAGATCCTCGGCGAGGGGATGCTCGGTTACATCCTGCTCGTGGACAGCTCCCGGCAGGACTCCCTCGACGAGGCTGTCGGCATCCTCGAGGCCTTCCGCAAGATGGCCCGCGTGCCGTTCGTCGTGGCCCTCAACCGTTCCGCCGGTATCGGGCCCGACGACGAGCAGCACGTCCGGGACGTGCTCTCCCTCGACGACGAGGTCGCGATCGTCCCGTGCGACGCGACCGACCGTGAGTCGGTCAAGGCGGTCCTGTTGGCCCTGCTGTACTCGGTCGTGGACTCGGTCGACGCCGCTGAGCCTGCCCGCGCCTGATGTGGCCCTTCCGCCGCAGGGCGGGCAAGCATGCGCTCGGGCCTGCTGTCTCCGCGATCCCCTCCCTGGTAGGGGTTGTCGAGCCCTCACCCGTCTACACCCCGTTGCCTGTTCCTCCTCCGGTGGCCGCTCCGCCCGCTCCCGCTGGACCGCGCGTGGAGCTGGGCTTTCGGGACGGCTCGACCGCGTCGCTCGTGCCGGGGTCCCCACAGGCGAAGGCCCTCGAGGAGATTGCGTCCGTCCTCGCCCAGCGAGACTGACAATCCCGCGGGGCCGGTTGCCCGCTGAGGTCAAGGGATCACCCGATCGGGCCGAAGGACTAGTGACGGCCTGACCCTGGGGGAGCACGCGTGAAGCAGTTGGGCGACATCCTGCTCGAGGGCGGTCTGGTCACCCACGCGCAGCTCGGCGGCGCGGTCGAGGAGCAGCAGCGGCTCGGACGCAGCCTGGGCCGGGTGCTTGTCGACCTGGGGACCCTCACGGAGTCCCAGCTCGTGGCAGCCCTCGCGACCCAGATCGGCATGCAGTTCGTTGACCTGAGCGACTACAGCGTTGACGGCTCCGCGGTCTCCCGGATCTCCGATGCGGTCTGCCGCCGTCACACCGCCTTGCCCATCGGGTACGACGACGGCAAGCTGTTGGTGGCCATGGCCGACCCGGCCAACGTCTTCGCCCTCGACGACATCCGCTCCATCAGCGGCATGGAGGTCAAGCCGGTCGTCGCGACCAAGCCTGACGTGCTGGCCGCAATCAACAAATACCACCGCGGCGACGCCGAGATGGACGACCTCACCTTGGCGCTCGACGCCAAGAACGACGACGACGACGACCTCAGCAAGGTCAAAGAGGTCGTCGAAGACGCCCCCATCGTCAAGTTCGTCAACCTGCTGATCACGCAGGCCATCCAGGACCGTGCCTCCGATATCCACATCGAGCCGGCCGAACGCGATCTGCGTGTGCGGTTCCGGATCGACGGTGTGTTGCACGAGGTGATGCGCTCCCCGAAGACGATCACCTCGGGCGTGACGTCCCGCCTGAAGATCATGGCCGACATCAACATCGCGGAGCGTCGTATCCCGCAGGATGGCCGCCTGTCGGTCAACGCCAACGGCAAGAAGATCGACCTTCGCGTCGCGACCCTGCCGACCGTATGGGGCGAGAAGATCGTCATGCGTGTCCTGGACAACTCCACGGCCATGCTCAAGTTGTCCGACCTGGGCTTCTCCGACTCCAACTACGAGGTCTACTCCAAGAGCTTCGTGAAGCCCTACGGGATGATTCTGGTGACCGGCCCGACCGGCTCGGGAAAGTCGACGACGCTGTACGCGACCCTCAACATCGTCAGCAGGCCCGAGGTCAATGTCATCACCGTCGAGGACCCCGTGGAGTACCGGCTCCCGGGCATCAACCAGGTGCAGACCAACGTCAAGGCCGGCCTCACCTTCGCCGCGGCGCTGCGCTCGATCCTGCGGTCCGACCCCGACATCGTGCTGCTCGGCGAGATCCGCGACAAGGAGACGGCGCACATCGCCGTCGAGGCCTCCCTCACCGGTCACCTGGTGTTGACGACCCTGCACACGAACGACGCCCCGTCCGCGATCGTGCGGCTGACCGAGATGGGCATCGAGCCCTTCCTCGTCGGTTCTGCCCTGGACTGCGTGCTCGCCCAGCGCCTCGCGCGCAAGCTCTGCGCCAAGTGCAAGGAGGCCTACGTCCCGACGCCGGAAGCCCTCATCGCGGGCCGCTTTCCCTGGCAGGACGGGATGCCGCTGCCCACCATCTACCGCCCCATTGGCTGCTCCGCCTGCTCCAAGACGGGTTACAAGGGTCGTCTTGCCCTGCACGAGGTCATGGCCGTCGACGAGGAGATCGAGCGGATGACGGTCGAGCGGGCGTCCTCCATGGTCATCGGTCGGCACGCCGTCGAGCAGGGGATGATCACGCTTCGCCACGACGGGATGCTCAAGGTTCTGGCCGGGATCACGTCGGTTGAGGAGATCTTCCGCGTCGTGGTGTAACGGTCTGGGCCGATCGGCTCAAGGCAGGCGGCCGTCCGGTCGATGCAGGCGTGAACCGAGTTCTCGGGCAACGGAGGAGGGCACGTGGACACGCAGCAGGGATCGTCGGGAGCTGATGGGTACTTCGGTTCCGCGGCGGTCTCCCCGTCGCCGCTCGACCCGAACTGGACGCCCGCTCCTCAGCTGCATGCAGCTGACGCACTGGACCTGGCCCAGCCCACATTGGCCTTCAGCCCCCCGGCCGCTCCGATCGTCGCGCCTCCGGTGCCCGTGTATGCAGAGCCTGTTGCTGCCATGGCGCCTTCGGCCCCGCCCACTGCTCTCGCTGCGCCGTTGGCCCCTCCCGCCCCGGCCCCGAGGGTGGTTGCCCATGTCTCACCAGCTCCGCTGGCTGCTCCCACACCGTTGGCCGCACCGGCCCCTGGCCTCGCCGCACCGGTGGTCAGCGCCATTCCCACGCAGCCACTGCCCAGCCCGGACCTGGTGAAGGCTCAGGCCTCGGCCCAGGCTGCTGAGTCGCCCGCAGTCCGCGTCGGCGCCGAGGACACCAGCGACGACAGCAACTTCCTCACCGAGCTGCTCATCGAGGTCCTGGACCGCAAGTGCTCCGACCTGCACCTCACGGTCGGCGCTCCCCCGACGGTGCGGGAGAACGGCCACCTGGTCCCCGTCGAGGGGCGCGCAGTCCTCACGCCCCAGGTGATGACCAAGCTGGTCTACGCAGTGCTGTCCCAAAAGCAGCGCGAGAAGTTCGAGGAGAACCTCGAGCTCGACTTCGCCTACAGCGTCCCCGGTCGGGCCCGCTTCCGCGTCAACATCTACAAACAGCGCGACGCGCTCGGCGCCGCCTTCCGCCTGATCCCCTTTGAGATCAGGGCCCTCGAGGACCTCGGCGTCCCGCCGGCCGTCGCCAACTTCGCCATGCTGCCGCGCGGCTTCGTGCTGGTCACCGGCCCCACCGGCTCCGGCAAGTCCACGACCCTCGCCGCTGTCGTCGACCTGGCCAACCGTCAGCGTCAGGACCACATCATGACGGTCGAGGATCCGATCGAGTTCCTGCACCGGCACAAGAAGTGCCTGGTCAACCAGCGGGAGGTCGGGGAGGACACCTGGTCCTTCAAGGCCGCCCTCAAGCACGTCCTGCGCCAGGACCCCGACATCATCCTGGTCGGTGAGATGCGGGACCTCGAGACGATCGAGGTCGCCCTCACGGCCGCCGAGACCGGCCACCTGGTCATGGCGACCCTGCACACGCAGGATGCCGCCCAGACGATCGACCGCGTCATCGACGTCTTCCCGCCGCACCAGCAGCAGCAGGTCCGCGTCCAGCTCGCCGGGGCGTTGCAGGGCGTTGTCTGCCAGCAGCTCGTCCGCACGGTGGACGGCAAGGGGCGCGTGGTGGCGACGGAGATCCTGGTTGCCACTCCGGCGATCCGCAACCTCATCCGTGAAGGCAAGACCCACCAGATCTACTCGGCCATGCAGGCTGGGGCGAAGCACGGCATGGCGACGATGGACCAGCACCTCGCAGAGCTGGTCAAGAAGGGCAAGATTACCTACGACGCGGCGCTCGAGAAGTGCCACCACGTCGAGGACTTCCAGCGCCTCAGCGGCCGGGCATAAGGGGACAGGGCGATGGCATCTCTGACGTACGAGTACAAGGTCCGCGACAAGAGCGGCTCGGTGAAGACGGGAACGCTCGACGCTGAGTCCCCGAGTCAGGTCGCCACGAAGCTGAAGTCGATGGGCTACGCGCCGATCAGCATCAACCAGACCAACGCCGGTATGAGCAAGGAGCTGAAGATCCCCGGCTTCGGGGGTCCGAAGAAGGTCGGGCTCAAGGACCTCGCGATCTTCTCGCGCCAGTTCGCCACAATGGTCAACGCTGGTCTGTCGCTGCTTCGCGCGCTCAACATCCTCGTCGACCAGACGGAGAACAAGGAGCTGGCCCGTGTCCTGGGTGAGGTGCGCAACGACATCGAGACCGGCAACAGCCTGTCTTCAGCCATGGCCAAGCACCCCGACGCGTTCCCGCCGCTCATGGTCAACATGTGCAAGGCCGGCGAGGTCGGCGGTTTCCTCGACTCAGTGATGCTGCAGATCGCCAATAACTACGAGGCTGAGGTCAAGCTCCGCGGCAAGGTGAAGTCTGCGATGACCTATCCGGTCGTCGTTCTCTGCATCGCGGTCCTGGCCGTGATCGGGATGCTCCTGTTCATCGTGCCGACCTTCGTGGGGCTGTTCAAGACCCTTGGTGGCAAGCTGCCGCTCCCGACGCAGATCCTGGTGAGCCTGTCCACGGGTCTGAAGGTCGGAATCATCCCCCTCATCATCCTGGTCATCATCGGCCGGACCGTCTGGGCGAAGATCAAGCGCACCGAGCAGGTGCGCAACATCGTCGACCCGCTCAAGCTCAAGCTCCCCGTTTTCGGCGAGCTTTTCCGCAAGATCGCGCTGACCCGCTTCGCCCGCAACCTGGGCACGATGATGCAGTCCGGTGTGCCCATCCTGCAAAGCCTCGACATCGTGGCCGAGACGACCGGCAACGTCGTCCTCGAGCGGGCCACCCGAGCCGTGCAGGAGAGCGTGCGCACGGGTGAGTCGTTGACACGACCCCTGACCGAGCATCCCGTCTTCCCACCCATGGTGGTGCAGATGATGGCGGTAGGAGAGGAAACCGGAGCACTCGACACGATGCTCCACAAGATCGCCCAGTTCTACGACCAGGAGGTCGAGTCGACTACGGAGTCGCTGACCGCGCTCATAGAGCCGCTCATGATCGCGTTCCTGGGTGGCATCGTCGGGTCGATGATCGTGGCACTGTACATGCCCATCTTCAAGATCTTCGACCTCATCAAGTAGTTCGTTGTACGTCGCTTCAGTCAGCACAACCACGGCCCCGCCGAACATTCGGCGGGGCCGTTCTGCGTTGTCGATCAGTTCTTTCGAGAATCCTGTTTGGAGCGCTAAAGGGTCTACCTGATCTAGCCGAAGTATCTATTGTCATAGAGCCGCAACGCCAAGCAAAGGCAAACCCGTCGTGAGGCGGGGACGCAAAGCCAGGGGACTCATCGCAGTCAGCCCAGCTGCCTCGGCCGGCCCCTCCTCGGAGGGCCGCGCGAGGAGTTGCAGGACCACCGCGCGGCTCACACATATCCAGTCCTGGAGGACATCGCAATGCTGGCTCGTATCCGTAAGTCGCAGGAGTCCGAGGGTGGCTTCACCCTCATCGAGCTCCTGGTCGTCATGATCATCATCGGCATCCTCGCCGCGATCGCCATCCCGGTGTTCTTGAACCAGCGTAAGAAGGCGCAGGACACCGCAGCCAAGGCCGATGTCTCCACCATCGGCAAGGAGATCGCGACCTACTACGTCGACAACACCGTTTCGCCGGTCGTTGTTCAGACCGCCGCCGGTCGCTACTCCCTGAGCGCCCCGGCCGTAGTCGGCCCTCCGGCGATCGCTGCCTACGCGGCTACTGACCTGGGTAAGTCAAGCAACAACGTCACCCTGTTCAACCAGTTCTTCGTGGACGCAACGCACTGGTGCGTCACGGTTCAGGACGCCCAGGGCGACAAGTCCGTTGTCGGCTTTGAGTACTCCGCCGCCGGCGGCCTCACTGCGGGCGCCTGCACCGACGCCAACGGCTAACCGCCACCTAACTGGCTATCAGGGGAGGGCGGACCCATCAGGGTCGGCCCTTCCCGGCTGTTCATCTCAAGTCACGCCTTGAATTCGCCGAAGGAGAATTCATGACCCGCCGGCTGAAGGCACAAAGCTCACCCTTGTGCGACGAGCGTGGGTTCACTTTGATCGAGCTCCTCGTGGTCATGATCATCTTGGGGGTGCTGGCCTCGATCGCGATTCCCGTCTTTCTGAGCCAGCGGGCGAAGGCCCATGACGCGGGAGTGAAAGCCGACGTCAGTAGCTTGGGCAAGGAAGTCGCGACGTACTTCATCGAGAGCCCTGGGCCTATCACGCTCGGCTATGGCACCCCCGGCCAGATCGTCCTGACAGACGGATCGTCTTACAGCACTTACGCCCGGTTGACAGTTGGAAGCCAAGCGCCGGCCACTGGGGCATCAGCCAACCTCAACAACCCCACTGGCTGGTGCGTCGCGCTCACTGATCCGAACGGCAGCGTGAAGACCTTCCGGTACAGCGCCCTGAACGGGCTCGAGCCAGGAGCCTGCCCATGAACCGGTCCCGTGGTGACGCTGACGCAGGCTTCACGTTGCTCGAGCTACTGGTCACGATGCTGATCGGCTCCGTCCTTGCCGCGATCGGGGCCGCGGGGGTCCTGAACTGGCAGCGCACCTCGGAGCAGCAGGGGTCTTCCCAGGAGATGGTCAGCCAGTTGCGCAAGACGGCTGAGCGCTCGGTGTCCGAGGGGCGGACCTACTGCGTGGACTTCTCGTCGACGCGGGCCTACGTGCTCTGGCAGTACGCGTGCGGCACAGGTGGGACTGCCGTTGAAGGGGCACGGACGACGCAGTCGTCCAGGGTCACGCTGTCTGAGACGGTCACGCTGCCCAGCCCTGCACCGGCTTGTCCGAGCGGTCACAGCTGCGTCTACTTCTACCCCCGTGGCACGGCGACCCCCGCCACCATCCTGATCCGTAGCAGCTCGAGGTCGAAGGTTTACACCATCTACGTTGAAGGGCTGACCTCGCGTGTCTATATGTAACCGCCGTCGCGGCGAGGAGGGGTTCACCCTCGTCGAAGTCATGATCGCGCTGGGTCTGACTGCTCTGGTGCTCACGGCCTCGCTCCCCGCCTTCATCGGGATGCTCCGGTCCACGGTTGCCCTGAAGCTCGACACGCGGGCGAAGAACCTCTCCCAGGAGCGGATCGAGCAGATCCGCGACCTCCGGTTCCACGTCGACCGCCAGAACGGTCCCTTCCTCGACCTGCTCGACCTCTACTACACCAATGCGACGTCAGCGGCGCCGACGACAACGCTGACGAGCGGCGGCACCGCGATGAACGGGTCCTACGTAGCGACCGCGGTCGCGTCGGGTGGGGAGCCGGCTGGCCCGTTCTACCGTGTGACGACGGGGCAGCTCGCTGGAGCCAGTGATTACACCCAGGTCATCGACGCACAGTTCCTGGCACCTGACGGCACCGTGATCCCGGCCTCCCGTTTCCAGAGCGTCTACGACAGCCAGACCGTGGGGAAGGACCAGGCACCTTCGCTCCTGCTGGGAATCACCGTCATCACTAAGTGGACGAGCGCCGGCAAGGCCAAGCAGCTTGGCAACTACACGCGGGTATCCGAAGGGCGCGCGGCAGCGCCAGTCATCCAGACGCAGGCCCGCTCTGTAGCCGTCGACGTCACCTCGACGGGCGCCGATGGCACCACCTTGGAGCTGCAGGAGGGAGTCGCCAGCGCTGATGGCTCGCAGTCGAGTGGTTCGACGGTGGCTGGATATGCGACCGGCGCCATCGCGAGCAAGAGTGGGACCACGTCCGTCACGGGGCTGTTGACCCAGTTCAACCTGCCCACGAACGCGGTCGTCAGCTCGGGCACGGTCAGTGCGTCGGGCGGTTCAGGCTGTCGCTGGTACGGCTTTGGTCGGACCGCCGTCACAGACGTGACCGGGGATGTGTCCACGGGCCTCCCCAACGCGCCGACGGACGTCACGACGGCAGCCACACCGACCAACGCCCTCTCGGGGGCAGTGACGGACAACAGCGGCGGGTCCTGTGGCCTGCTGAGCTACGACAACCTCGACGGAGGTGGTCTGGGAGTCCCTTCCTCTGACCTTCTCGGCTACGAGATGGGTGCCCCTCCCTACGTCAAGGCGCCCGACACGGGTTCCGGAAGCTCGGCCGCCATGTCCGGAGGCGTCTACGTGAGCTCCAACGCCCTCACGTCCATCCCGCAGAAGTCGATCGCCGGCGCTTCGGCCTTCGCGAAGCGCCAGGTGATCCTGTTCCCCAACAACCCCGAGTCCGGAGGGAAGGGTTTGGTGTCGATGACGCTGAACTCGTCCACCGTCGACTGTGGCTCCGACGGGACCATTGTGGGCAAGTACTCCGTGGCCCTGGGGTGGTGGGGGCAGAAGATTACGCCTCCTTTAGACATCATGCCGAGATGGCACACGGCCACCTGGACCTACGACACGACGGCTGGGGCGGCGCCGGTGCTGGCTTCGGGCAGTGACGTGTGGGACCCCACGACGACCCGACTGGGCAACTTCAGCCTCTTGAGTCAGGTGATCGTCTCGTCGTTGACCAGCAATCTCCCGAACGTCGTGAACACCGGTGCCACCTCCGGAGTGCGAGGGTTCACGAACGGCATTATGTCGCTGTCGACGGCATCGACGTTGACCAACGAGGCCGGATCCGGCTACTCCTCCATCAAGGTGCAGCTCGGCCAACTGACCTGCGTCGCGGACGACCAGCGATGAGGCGGCTTCGGGCGGTCGAGACCGACGAGGACGCGGGATTCACGCTCGTCGAGATGTTGATCTCCATGGTCGTGGTGTTCGTGCTCCTCGCTGTGACCTTCTCGGCGCTGAAGGTCAGCAGCGGGGTCGTCAAGACCTCTAACGAGCTCCACGACCTGAACGAGGAAGCCCGTCAGGCCCTGAACCGGATGGCGCGGGACCTGCGGCAGGCGAGCTCTGTGGTCACGGCGGTCAACCCTGACGGACCGACCTTCAACAGCAACGGCGTGGTCGGAATCCGGATCCAGGCCGACTTCGACGGTGACAGCTGCATCGGCGGCGTCGCCCTCCCCGGTCGGGACACGAGCTTGCCGGCCTGCTCCGCCCACAACGGCGGGAACCCTGAAGACATCACCTATTGCTTCGAGCCGACCACCAGGCAGCTCTACGTGATCGACAACCAGGTCACGCCGGCTGTCACCCCGATCAGCGCTACCAGCACCAGTTGCTCGGGCGGGCAGCCGCTGCTGGCCGGAAACGTGTCGGCCTTCAAGGTCGAGTACCGGAGCAACAACTACCGCTATGACATCGACCCCAGCGACGGCGTCACCACTTGGCGTGAGCTCGATGAAGCGGGCAACCCGGTCGGCAACGTCAACGGGTTGCTGGACGTGGAGCTCGCGAACATCGACTCAGTGGTCTTGAACGTGACCATGAACATCGACAACCACCCCCAAGTCTACCGGACCCAGGTCGACCTCAGGAACGCCTCATGACGGAGACTGCGATGCGCCGCCGGAACCCTTGCGACGACCAGGGCATTGCCATGCTCGCGGTGATCCTGGTCATCGCCGTCGTCGGGGCCCTCACCCTCACGGCCACGGCTCTGACCGTGAACAACCTTGGCAACAGCAGTCGGGACCGCCAGTCCCTCGGGGCGCTCGCGTCCTCAGAGGCGGGCGTAGCGCAGGCTCTCCAGTACCTGCGGGGGACGACCTTGGGCAGCTTGACGTGCCAGGAGCCTCCCGGCGGACCGGTGTCAGGGTGCACGACGTCGCCCAACCCCTGGGTGAACTCGTCCAGTCCCAAGCAGATCCGGGTCGATGGCGGAACGGGCGCGTGCGTCCTGTCGAGTGACTGCTTCAAGGTCTGGATCAGCACGGTGAAGCCCTACGTCCCCAACTGCCCGGCGCGGCACGCATCGCCGCCCGGGCAGTGCTTCGGGAAGTACCGGATCCACTCGACGGGCGTCGCGGGCAGCGGGCCGGGAGCGCGCCGCTTGGCGGTCGACGTGCAGATGCGGCCCTTGTCTTACCCGCTCGGCGTGTTCTCCGAGACCAACTTCAGCGGCAACGGCAACGTCGGTCTGCATTACGAGAGCATCTTCACCGGCGGTTGCATGTACAACCGGCAGAACGACGCCGCGAGCGGCAGTGGAGTTCAGTTCTCCTACGACGCTGCCGCTGGCCGCACAGCTCTTGACCTGTTCTATGACCAGCCTGCGGCGGCGCATGCTGTCGGAGGCATCTCGACGAGTAACACCAGCTGCACTTCTGGTGGTGGTGGCGCCCCGATCCACAAGGCAGGAACCTCCCGCTGCAACGCCATGTTCCGCTTCGACCAGGACGGCGGCGCCAGTGCCGGCCCTGCCTCGCCGGCAATGTTCACGTCTGCAGACTTACCGTGTTACAACGCCTACGTCCGCTCCGATGGAAGCGTCTATCCGACGACGTCGCTGTTCACGCAGCAGGACCTGACCAGCATCTACGGATACCGACCGCGGGGCCTCACGGACGCCCAGTACGACCAGCTTCGCTCGACAGCGCAGGCTGAGGGCACGTACAACCTGGCGACGAGCGCCATCAGCGCCACCCTGACCAGCTTGGCAGCTGCCGGCATCTCCTCCCCAGTTCTGTACTGGGACACGAGCGACCCGGTGACCACGACAGGGGATGTCTCGCTGAAATCCAGTGACTTCCCCAGCAGCTTCCTCAGGGGCCTCGACAGCTCCGGGGGGTGCACCTCCAACAACGTCACGATCGTGGTCGCCGGCGGCAGCAAGGGATTGAGCTATCAAGGCGGCAACAGCTCGCCGTTCCTCGCCGCCGCGATCTTCGTGCCGGACGGAACCCTCACGGGTACAGGTGGGCGCAACACGATCGGGACGGTATACGCCAAGACCATCGACTTCGGTGGGAACATCGACTTCTACCTGGACCAGTGCTTCACCAGCAACCCGCCTGGAGCAACCCTTGAGGTCCAGGTCACCAACTGGCGCGAGGACGACGGCACCGACGTCAACTGACGGCCTGTGCCCCTCCCTCACCGGCGTCGACTAGAAACATGCTCGTGATCCTGCTGCTGACCTGCTTCACCGGCCTCGTCGGGCTGATGATCGGTTCGTTCCTGAACGTCGTCATCTGGCGCGTTCCGCGGGGCGAGTCGGTGATCAGCCCACCGAGTGCGTGTCCTCGCTGTGAGAACCCGATCCGGCCGCGTGACAACGTGCCGGTCCTGGGCTGGCTGATGCTCAGGGGCAGGTGCCGCGACTGCGCGGAGCCAATCAGCGCGCGGTACCCCTTGGTCGAGGCTTTCACTGGCCTCGTGTTCGCGGTCCTGGCGCTGCGCTTCGGTTTTGATGCGGTCCTGCCTGCCTATCTCTACCTGGCCGCTGTCGGCGTCGCCCTGGCGATGATCGACATCGACCTCAAGCGCCTTCCAGATGCGCTCACCTTGCCGTCCTACCCGGTGGCGGCTGCATTGCTGGGCGGGGCCGCCGTCTTGACTGGGGAGTACGACGACCTCATCAGGGCCGGCATTGGGGCTGCGGTCGCCTTCGGGGTCTACTTCGCCCTGTGGTTCGCCTACCCAGCCGGCATGGGCTTCGGGGACGTCAAGCTCGCGCCGACGCTCGGGGCCTACCTAGGCTGGGTCTCCTATGGAGCGCTCGCCGTCGGGTTGTTCACCGGTTTCCTCTACGGAGGCATTTTCGGGATCGGAGTCGTGCTGTTCGCCGGTGGCGGACGCAAGACCAAGGTCCCCTTCGGGCCGTTCATGCTCGCCGGTGCGCTGACCGGGATTCTCGTCGGTCAGCAGCTGGCGGATGCCTACCTGGGCGCCACGGTCGGGTGAGCCGCATTCCGCCGGACGGCGGAACCGGCTGACCCCGATGACTCAAGCCAGCCGTCTGATTGACCGAGATCACTCCTGACACCGGTCGGACACGAAGACCGGAACCTCGCGGCTGCAAGGCCGCATTCCGAGGGGACAGGCAGTGGCAGGCAAAGTCGTTGGTCTCGACATCGGTACCTCCGGTGTGCGGGCTGCCGAGCTCACGCTCGGCAAGGGTGGGGCGACGCTCGAGCGCTTCGGTCAGGTAGCTCTTCCGGTCGGCGCCGTTCGTGACGGTGAGGTCGTCGACGCCGAGGCCGTGGCCGCAGCGATCAAGCAGTTGTGGGCCCAGGCCAAGTTCAGCAGCAACAAAGTCGTCGTGGGCGTGGCGAACCAGAGGGTCGTCGTCCGCCAGGTCGACCTGCCGTGGCTGCCTGCCAATGAACTCAAGAAGTCCCTCGCGTTCCAGGTGCAGGACTTCATCCCGATGCCGGTCGAGCAGGCCATCCTGGACTTCCACCCGCTCGAGGAGTTCACCAACGAGTCCGGCGGTCGGATGCTCCGGGTGCTCCTCGTCGCGGCTGCGCGGGACATGGTGGACAGCGCGCTCGAGGCGGTTCAGAAGGCCGGGCTGCAGCCGCAGATGGTGGATCTCACCTCCTTCGCCGTGCTGCGTGCTCTCGTCACTATCGACAGCACCGGCCTGGACTCGCTGCACGCCGAGGCCCTCGTCGACGTCGGTGCCAACATCACCAACATCGTGGTCCACCAGGGCGGCGTCCCGCGCTTCGTCCGCATCCTCATGATGGGCGGTGGCGACATCACCGACGCCATCGCGGAACGCCTCGGAGTGCCGCTGGACCAGGCCGAGGCCCACAAGCAGGAGATCGGTATGGCGAGCGCCTCCGGTGCGGTCGACGCCAACCCCGCCGCCCGGGCCATCGAGTCCACCGGCGGCGCCTTCGTCGAAGAGGTACGCGGCTCGCTCGACTATTTCATGGCCCAGCCGGGTGCCGCCCGCATCGGCCGTGTTGTCCTCTCCGGTGGGGGTTCGAGGCTCGCGGGTCTCGCCGACAGACTCGCCAGCGCCACCAGACTTCCCGTGCAGTCCGCCCGTCCCATGTCCACACTCAAGCTCGGCAAGACCGGCCTGACGCCTGACCAGCTTGCATACGTCGAGCCCATGGTCACCGTTCCGGTGGGTCTCGCCATGGGGGTCTCGTCATGACTGTCCTGACTGCGGAGACCCGACTCTTGGGGACCTCGGTCCAGCTGCTGCCGCGGGTCAACCTGCTGCCGCCGGAGATCGCGGAGAGGCGCCAGTTCCGGCGCATCCAGCTCGCGCTCGGCTCGGCTGTGCTGGCCTCGGTCGGCATCGTGGGTCTCCTGGTGCTGTCGGCCTCGCACGGAGTTGCCAGCGCACAGGGCGACCTCGACACCGCGACGCAGCAAAAGCAGGTCCTGCAGCGTCAGGTCCTGACCTATAGCAACGTGACGTCCGTCTACTCGGCGGCGACGGCCGCACAGGCTCAGTTGACGCAGGCGATGGGGGACGAGGTCCGGTTCTCGCAGCTGCTCAACGACCTGAGCCTGTCGGTGCCGAGCAACGTCTGGTTGTCGAACGTGGCCTACACCCACACACCGCCCGTGGCCACAGCCGCTGCGGCGCCGGTAGTTCCTGTGGCTGCAGGCGCTGCGACGTCGAGGGTGGCTGCGCCGGTGGCCGTACTGAGCCCCGTGGGAACTTTCACAGTCACCGGCGTCGCCTTCTCTCATGACGACGTCGCCACCTGGCTCGAGTCTGTTGCTGGGCTCAAGACCTACGTCAACCCCTACTTCTCCACCTCGACCGAGGCGCTCCTGGGGACGCGGAAGATCGTGAACTTCAGCTCGACCGCCTCCCTCACCAGCGCTGCGCTGTCCGGTCGTTACGCCAAGCCGGCCGGAGGCTGATCATGGACAAGCTCAAGCAGTGGATCGCCTTCACCGTCGTCGGTGTCCTTTCCGTGCTGGCAGGCGGGTGGTTCCTCCTGGTGTCGCCCAAGCACTCCGATGCGGCCGCGCTGCGCTCCCAGGCGGCGCAGCAGGTCAGCGCCAACGCGTCCCTGCAGACGCAGCTCGCCATGCTCAAGGCACAGGCTAAGAACCTTCCCGCCCAGCAGGCAAAGTTGGCCGCTGTCGCGGCCAAGATCCCCGACAACCCGGCCCTGCCGTCCCTGGTCAGGGCCCTGACGAAGGCTGCTGACCAGACGGGGGTCGAGCTCGTATCCCTCGCACCCAGCCAGCCGATTCCCGTCGCTGGCGGGGCGACCGCCACGGCGGTGGCACCTGGGGGAGCCGCGCCCGTCTCGGGGAGTGCCGGTCAGCTGCAGTCGATCGGGCTGGTGCTCAACGTCGTGGGCGGCTACTTCCAGGTTGAGCAGTTCCTGGACTCCGTCGAGAACCTCAGTCGGGCGATGAAGGTGACCAACTTCGTCGCCACGCCGGGCGGGAACCCGCTGAAGCCCACCGCCGGGACGACGGCAACTGCGTCGACCCTGTCCACCACTGTTACCGGGACCGTGTACATGGCTACCGGTCGCCCCACCACCGCCGTCGCTCCCGTGGGCAAGTAGGAGACTGAGATGACTGACACTTTGACGCCCCTCGCGGTCGACGCGGACCCCACTCCCTCTCCCGGCAGCAACCGCCGCGCCATCATCGCGGTCGGCGCAGCGGGAGCTCTGCTCCTCCTGAGCGGCGGCTACTACCTGCTCATGGGCGGCTCGAGCAGCGAGCCGCATGCCTTCGTCCCGCAGGTGCAGCACGCCCAGGCAGTCGTGAAGACCGTCGCCAAGAACGCAAAGCCGACGAGCAAGAATGCTGTCAAGCCAGCTGCCCAGTTGCCGGCCCTCTCGGTGGCCCCGCTCGGCCGCGACCCCTTCAAGCCGCTCTACATCCAGCCGGTCGCAGCCCCCGTGCAGGTAGTAACAGCGGCTCCGGCGGCGCCCACAGGCACGACGACGACCCCGACCAGCACGTCGACGACCCCGACCAGCACATCGACGACCCCGACCAGCACGTCGACGACGCCGGCCAAGCCAGTTGCCACGACGTACACGCTGTCGCTGACGAGCGTCTACGGCTCCGGAAGTAACCTCACGGGCAGTTTCAAGGTCGGGTCGGCCCAGCAGCAGGCGAAGCCCGGTAGCGTGTTCGGCAGGACCTCTGAGTTACGGTTGCTGTCACTGCAGCAGGAGTCCAGCGGACTTTGGACGGCCGTCGTCCAGGTGGGTGACGACCAACCTTTCAACCTGTCGCAGAGGGAAGTCAAGTACGTCCGCTAGTTCCGACGGCGCCGCATGGGAGACTGTGACCATGCTTCGTTGGCTCACCGCTGGGGAGTCCCACGGCCCCGCCCTCGTGGCGGTGCTTGAGGGACTCCCTGCGGGCGTTTCCGTGACCTCTGACGACCTGGCCCACGACCTGGCCCGGCGCCGTCTCGGTCATGGCAGGGGAGCCCGGATGGCCTTCGAGAAGGACGCGGTCAGCTTCCAGGGCGGCGTGCGGCACGGGGTGACGCAGGGCGGTCCGATCGCGCTGACGATCGGCAACACCGAGTGGCCCAAATGGGAGACCGTCATGGCCCCCGACCCAGTCCCGCAGGAGCTGCTGGACGCCCGCGCCCGCAATGCGCCCCTGACCCGGCCCCGGCCCGGCCACGCCGACCTCGTCGGGATGCAGAAGTACGGCTTCGACGACGCCCGCCCGGTCCTCGAGCGCGCCAGTGCCCGGGAGACCGCTGCGCGGGTCGCGCTCGGCACGGTGGCCCGCCAGTTTCTCAAGCAGGCCTACGGGATCGAGGTTCTTAGCCACGTCGTGAGCATCGGTGGCGCCGAGGTCTCCGCCGGAACGGCTCTGCCGACGCCGGAGGACCTCGACCGCATCGACGCCAGCCCGGTCCGGGTGTTCGACAGCGAGGCGGAGGCTCGCCTTATCGCCGAGGTCGACGCCGCGCACAAGGAGGGCGACACCCTCGGCGGGATCGTCGAGGTCCTCGTCTACGGCCTCCCGCCGGGCTTGGGCAGCCATGTTCACTGGGACCGACGGATCGACGCAAAGCTCGCGGCCGCGCTCATGGGCATCCAGGCCATCAAGGGGGTCGAGGTCGGTGACGGCTTCGCCGCCGCCCGAAAGCGCGGCAGCCAGGTCATGGACGAGATCGTCCGCGGGGAGCAGGGGTTGACCCGGACCAGCGGCAACCTCGGTGGCACCGAGGGCGGCATGACCAGCGGGGAGGTGCTCCGGGTCCGGGCGGCGATGAAGCCGATCAGCACCATCCCGCGTGCCCTGCGCACCATCGACACGGCCACCGGCGAGCGGGCCGAGGCGCACCACCAGCGCAGCGACGTCTGCGCCGTACCCGCTGCCGGGGTCGTCGCGGAGGCAATGGTGGCACTGGTGATCGCAGACGCTGCATTGGAGAAGTTCGGTGGTGACTCCCTCGAGGAGACCCGGCGCAACTGCGAGGGCTACCTCAAGGGCCTCGCGATCCGATGACGGTCGTGCTCGTCGGTCCTCCCGGAGCCGGGAAGACCACTATCGGAAGGCTGCTCGCGGAGCGCCTGGGTCAGCCGTTCCGCGACACCGACGACGACATCGTCGCGGTGGCCGGCAAGAGCATCTCGGACGTCTTCTTCGACGAGGGGGAAGAGGCCTTCCGCGCGCTCGAGCGAACGGCGGTCGCAGTGGCGCTCGCCGAGCACGAGGGCGTCCTGAGCCTGGGCGGGGGAGCTGTCCTCAGCGCCGACTCGAGGCAGCTCCTCAAGGCCGTGCGGGTCGTCTTCCTCAACGTCGGCCTGCCCGACGCCGCCCGTCGGGTGGGGCTCAACCGGGACCGGCCGGTGCTCGCACTCAACCCTCGGGCGTCGCTGCACGCCTTGATGGGGGCCCGGCTCCCGCTGTACCGGGAAGTCGCCGACCACGAGGTCGACACCGACGGCAAGACCCCCGAGCAGGTCGTCGACGAGATCGCCGGCGAGGTCGCTGGTGAGGTCCGCGACCTGTCCTGAGCGACAGGGATAGATCCCAGGCCCCAAGAACCCCAGGGGTCCCTGCCGACACAAGGGGACAACGGGGAACGTCACGCGTGCGTGCGCGCCCCGACCCGATGCGACAGGCCTTGGGTACAGGACCCTTCAGGAGCACGAGTGACCCCCTCAGCCCGCCGGTGCGCCGCCCTCGCCACCCTCGCGACCCTCACCACGGCCCTGCTACCGCTGACGGCTCTGCCCAGCCTGGCCGCGACGGAGCCGGTCGCCGCGCCGCTCGCCGCGCCGGTCAGCCTGAGTCCCGACGACAGCGCCGCGGCCTACCCGCACACCGCACTCCAGACGGTCCGGCTGAACTGGGCGCCCGTCGCCGGCGCCTCTGGCTACCGCGTGCAGGTCGGCCGGGACGCGACCTGGTCGAACGACCCTGTCCTCACCCAGGACGTGGTCACCTCCGAGTTCACCCTTCCCGTCGCGCTGCCCTACGCCTCCTACGTCTGGCGGGTCGCGGCGCTGAAGGGTTCCCTGGTCGGACACTGGACGTCCGAGAGCAGCCAGCCCCAGGCGGATGCGGAGTTCACCCGCGGCTGGCGCACCGCGCCCGTGACGCTCACCCCGTCGGGTCCCGTCGGCGGGCGGCCCGAATTCGCCTGGACGCCGGTCGCGAACGCGTCCGCCTACGAGGTGCAGGTGAGCAGCAAGGAGTTTGCCGACGGTGGTCAGGGCCAGCCGGTAGGGCCGGTCGACACCTGCTACACCGTCCGCAGCCGGGTCACCTTCTTCACCGAGCACGTCCAGCACGCAGAGGACAACGCCGGTCCGTGCACCTCTACCCTGCTCGGGTCCGGAGCACCGTTGCACTGGCGGGTGCGCGCTCTGGACCGTTTCGTCGACGCCGCTACCGACGGTTCGACCTCCCCGGCCACGGCGGCCGGGATCTCCGACCTCCCGCCGTCGGGTGCTCCTGACGCGAGCATCCCAGCCAACTGCCCGGGCGACACGGGCGGTGGCTGCGACCCGACCCACCCGGTGGCCGCAGGCAGCTGGAGTCCTGTCGTCGACCTCACCTCGACCGGCGTCGCGCCCGTCGGCACCTACGATCCGACGGTCCTGGTCCCGACCGCCTCGGTGGCGAGCGACCCCGACAACCTGTGCACCCTCGACACGACTCCCACTGCCCCGGCCGAGCGCGCCACCTGCGTCGACTTCCCGACGCTGCGCTGGACCGCCGCACCGGGCGCCTCCCGCTACCGCGTGACGGTCGCGCTCGACGACGCCTTCACCAACATCCAGCGCATCGTCGACACCGCCGGCCTGTCGTGGACCCCGACGGACGCCTGGGCCGACAGCGGCGCCTCCGGTAGCTACTTCTACGCCGTCCAGGCCTGTGACGTGAGCGGCTGCGGCGACAAGTCGCCGACGCCCGCGTCGTTCCGCAAGGTCACTCCGCGGCCAACCCTCGGCACGAAGCCCGGTTCGACGGGCGAGTTCACGTTGAGCTGGCAGAGCTATGCCGCAGCCCTCGCGGCGAAGACCGGCCAGGCGGCGTCACTGGATGCCTACGCCTATCACGTGCAGGTCGCCAGCTCCGACCACCCGGCATTCGACGTGGTCGTCGATGACGCCATCGTCGACCAGGCGTCGTACACGTCGGCGAAGAAGCTCTACGGCGACGGCAGTTTCGTGTGGCGCGTGCAGCCGCTGGACCCGTCGGCCCACAAGCTGCCTTGGTCGCTGAGCCAGGCCTTCACCCGTGACTCCACGCCGCCCCGCCTGCTGTCGGTCAGCCCGAGCAGCAGGGTCGCGGTCAACCAGCGGCTGACGTTGGCCTTCTCCGAGCCCGTGACCGGCTTGTCCTCGAGCTCGGTCACCTTGAGCCCGGCGGCCCCTGCGACCCTGACCGTCACCGGCAACAGCACTGCGACGCTCACACCGACCAAGCCGCTGCTTCCGGGCGCGACCTACACCGTGGTGGTCGCCAGCACCGTGAAGGACCTGGCCGGCAACAGCGCGCTCGCCGCGGGTCCGGTCCTGACGGTCAACCCGCTGGTGGACGACGCCAGCCCGGCCCTGACCTACAGCAGCGGCTGGTCGGTGCTGTCCTCGTCCAACGCGGTCGGCGGTCGCTACCACGCGGCGGCCCCGACGGCGACGTTCCACCCCTCCGCTGCCCTGGCTTTCCGCGGCACCGGCGTCGCGCTCACGGCGTGCCTCGCCCCGGCTAACGGCTACGTCGACGTCCTCGTCGACAACGTCCGCAAAGCCCGCGTCAGTACCTACCGCTCCTTCAGCGGCTGCGGCGTCAGGGTGGCCACCGTGACCGGACTGGTCCGTGGCCTGCACACCATCAAGGTCGTCGGGCTCGGCTCGCACGTCAGCGCCAGCAAGGGCAACGCGATCGGCGTCGACGCCCTGACCGTGACGCCGTAGCCACACTCAGACCGGGCGACCCCCGGTGACCTCACGTGGACCTCTCCGGCAGGGAGTGGATGCCGACCAGCATCCCTTTCACCCGGAGAGGTCCGCGCATCACGGCGGGGTGGACGCGGGTCCCGCTCGGCGCTGGCTAGGGTGCTGAGGTGCCCACCCGGATCAGAGTTGCCACGGCCTCGCCGTACGACGTGGTCGTGGGCCACGGGCTCCTGGGCGAGCTGCCAGGACTGGTCGCCAAGGCCCAGCGGGTCGCCGTGATCCACCCCGAAGCCCTGCGCACCACCGGTGAGGCCATCGCCGAAGACCTGCGGGGCAACGGCTTCGAAGCACACAGCGTCGAGGTACCCGACGGGGAGCAGAGCAAGGACCTCAAGGTCGCGGCGTACCTGTGGGACGTCCTGGGCACGGCTGGCTTCACCCGCTCGGACGCCGTCGTCGCCGTCGGGGGAGGGGCTACCACCGACCTCGCCGGCTTTGTCGCCGCGACCTGGCTGCGCGGGGTGGACGTCGTGCATGTCCCGACAACCCTGCTCGGCATGGTCGATGCGGCCGTGGGCGGCAAGACGGCCATCAACAGCAGCGCCGGCAAGAACCTGGTGGGCGCCTTCCACGAGCCGGTCGGCGTTCTGTGCGACCTGACCGCCCTGGAGACCCTGCCCAGGCACGACTACGTGAGCGGTCTGGCCGAGGTGATCAAGGTCGGCTTCACCCACGACCCGCGGATCCTCGAGCTCGTCGAGCAGGACCCTGGGGACGCGGCGACCCCGGCCGGGCGGCACACGCGCGAGCTCATCGAGCGGGCCATCGCCGTCAAGGCCGGCGTGGTCGCCGACGACCTGACCGAGCAGGGTGGCCGCGAGACCCTCAACTACGGGCACACTCTGGCCCACGCGATCGAGAAGGTCGAGGACTACCGCTGGCGGCACGGGGCAGCGGTCAGCGTCGGGCTGGTCTTCGTCGCCGAGCTCGCCCGCCTCGCCGGTCGCCTCGACGACGCGACCGCCCAACGGCACCGCACGGTCCTGGACAGCGTCGGCCTGCCCACGTCGTACGACGGGGACTGGAACCGGCTGCTTGCCGCCATGCGGATCGACAAGAAGTCCCGCGGCGACCGGCTGCGGTTCGTCGTTCTCGACGCCCTCGCCAGGCCACGCATCCTCGACGACCCGGACCCGACACATCTGGTCGCGGCGTGGGAAGAGGTCAGACGCGACAAGTCTGGGACCATCGACCTGTGAAAACTGGCGCCCCGTGAAGATCCTCGTCCTGAACGGCCCCAACCTCGGTCGGCTCGGTACCCGGCAGACGGACGTCTACGGGCTGACCACCTATGCCGAACTGGTGCAGATCTGCCAAGACGTCGCCCCCGAGGCTGACGTCCGGCAGACAGATGACGAGGCGACGATGATCGGCTGGCTGCACGAGGCGGCCGACACCGGAACGCCCGTCGTCCTCAATCCCGGAGCGTGGGGCCACTACTCCTATGCGTTGCGGGACGCCGCCACGCTCGCACCGGTCCTCATCGAGGTGCACCTGTCGCAGACCGCTGCCCGTGAGGACTTCCGACACCAGAGCGTCATCAGCGCCATTGCCAAGGCGACGATCACCGGAATGGGTGTCGACGGCTACCGCGTGGCCCTGCGCCACCTGTTGCAGATGTCGGCGTGATCATCGCGCTCCGGCTCTCGGAGCAGGAGGCGCAGGCGCTGCAGCGGACCGCCGACAAGGAGGGCTGCAGCCTCGAGGACGCGGCCCGCACCGCCGTACTCGAATACACCTCCGGCTGGCACCGCGAGCGGGTGCGGCTCCTGGAGACGATCCTCGAGCAGGACTCCGCCGTCCTGCGTCGCCTGGGCAGCGCATGACCCGCTACCTCGAGGTGGAGGACCTGATGCACGTTCTGGACTGGCTCGCGGGGCCGACCGCGACCGTCCGCGACGGGGGGCTTCTCGTGAGCGCTCTGGTGCGCCCGCGGGCGCAGCTTGGCGGCGTCGACGTCTACCTGTCGCTGGGCCTGAAGGCGGCTGCACTGCTCACCTCCCTGGCCATGACGCAGCCGCTGATGAGCAACAACCTACGGGCCGCCTGGGTCGCGACCAGGCTGTTCTGCGCAGCCAACGGCGCGCCGCTTGTGGTCGTCGAGGACGACGTCGTCGAGACGCTGGGGGAGCTCGTGCACGGCCAGCTCGGAGTCGAAGCGCTGGCCGACCGCCTCGGTGGCTGGATGACGCCCGGCGTGCTCTAGCCCAGCGGCACCAGATCGCCAGTGCCACGGCGTTGAGGTCATGGCCATTGGGCGGGCGCTGTCCGGGGTGGGGCCAGCGAGAACCCCCACTAGACTTCCGTCCCATGGCATCTACGAATGACCTCAAGAACGGCATGGTGCTCCAGCTCGACAACGGCCTCTGGGGTGTCGTCGAGTTCCAGCACGTCAAGCCGGGCAAAGGTGGCGCCTTCGTGCGCACCACGTTGAAGAACGTCGTCACCGGCAAGGTCGTCGACAAGACCTTCAACGCCGGCCTCAAGGTCGACATCGCGCAGGTGGACAAACGCGATATGACCTTCCTCTACAAGGAGGGCACCGACTTCGTCTTCATGGACAAGAGCACCTTCGACCAGCTCTACGTCCCGGCGCTGACGGTTGGCGGCAACGCCGACTACATGCTGGAGAACACCGATGCGGTCGTCGCGATCCACGAGGACGCGGCGCTCTACATCGAGCTGCCCGCCTCGGTCGAGCTGCTCGTCCGGCACACCGACCCGGGGCTGCAAGGCGACCGCTCCACCGGCGGCACCAAGCCCGCGACCCTCGAGACCGGCGCCGAGATCCAGGTCCCGCTGTTCCTCACCACCGGTGAGAAGATCAAGGTGGACACCCGCGACGGTCGCTACCTCGGTCGCATCAACGACAAGAACTAGCTGATGGGTGCACGGAGCAAGGCCCGCAAGCGCGCCCTGGACGTCCTCTACGAGGCGGACCAGCGGGGGGCCGACCCAGTAGAGACGCTCAAGGTCCGCCTCGCCCAGTCCGATCCGCCCGTGCCGGAGTACGCCGTAACCCTCGTCGAGGGCGTCGCCACGCATCGGGCACGGATCGATGAGCTCCTCGAGACCTACGCGCAGGAGTGGACCATCGACCGCTTCCCGGCGGTCGACCTGGCCGTCTTGCGGATCGGGGTGTTCGAGCTGCTCTGGGCCGATGACGTCCCCGATGCCGTCGCGGTGAGCGAGGCTGTCGAGCTGGCCGCCTCGCTGTCGACAGCGGAGAGCCCTGCTTTCGTCAACGGCCTGCTCGGCCGCCTGTTGCAGCTCAAACCTGTGCTCGGCGCCTGACCGCTCCGCCCCGCCCCCCTTTGGGGGGGGGGGCGCCCCCCCCCCCC
>JANXUE010000167.1 GCA_025352005.1 Frankiales bacterium | reverse complement strand
GCCAGACGATCCTGGGCACCACCGACACGCCGTACGACGGCGCGCTGGACGGGTTGTCGCTGACCCGGGAGGACCTCGACTACGTGCTTGCGGCCGGCAACGCCGTCTTCAAAAGAGGCTTGTCCGAGCAGGACGTGCTCGGGGCCTGGGCCGGGGTTCGGCCGCTCATCAAAGCCGGCTCGGACGGCGGGAAGATGAGTGACATCTCCCGGCGGCACACGCTGGTCGAAGGGATCGGTGGGCTGCTGACGATCACCGGCGGCAAGCTCACGACGTACCGTCGGATGGCGAAGGACGTCGTGGACCGCATCGTCGAGCGCGACGAGCGCAAGGCGAAATGCCGTACCGATGAGATCCCACTGTCAGGCACCCGCCCCGTCGCCGATCTCGTCGCCGAGACGACGACGACGGCCCTGACCCTGGGGCTGTCGGCCGAGGTGGCGGCGTCGCTGGTCCGGCAGTGCGGCGAGACCGCGGGGCACGTGCTGTCACTGGTAGCCGCCGAGCCGGCGCTGGGCGAGCTGCTGTCACCGAGCGCGCCGCACATTGCGGCGGAAGTCGTGCACGCGGCCCGCTCCGAGGGAGCCTCGACCGTCGACGACGTGTTCAGCCGCCGGATGCGGTTGTCCTTGCGGGCCCGGGACGCAGCGCTGCCGTCGGCGCTGCTCGCGGCCCGGCTGCTCGCCCGCGAGACCGGTCGGGACGACACCTGGGCGCTCGCGCAGGTCGACGCCTACGCCGATGAGGTGCGGGCCGAGCGGGGCGTCCTCGGGTTGCCGGCGACAGCCGGCCTCACCGGCTGAGCCAGCGCCGGGCTCAGCAGCATGCGGCTCAGGTCATCAATGCGGCGCGTCGGTGCGCGACCAGGGCAGCCTCGGCCAGACCAGGAACGCCTCCGCCTCGAGGGCGGCCAGGGCCACCCGCGGCAGGTCTCGGGCCGCGGGGTAGCAGACGTAGCGCGGCTCCCAGTCGGGCCGGAACTTGGCGTTGAAGCGGTACAGCGAATCGATCTGGAACCATCGGGAGGCAAAGAGCAAGAAGCCGCGCCAGGCCCGGATCACCGGCCCCGCGCCGAGCCGCTCACCACGCTCGAGGGCGGACCGGAAGACCGCGAAGTTCAGCGACAGCCGCTTGACGCCGAGCCCACTCGAGGCCCGCAGGGCCGCCACGATCAGCAGCTCGTTGAGGCCGTTGTCGGCGTCGCGGTCACGGCGCATCAGGTCTAGCGAGAGCCCGTCGTCACCCCAGGGCACGAAGTGCAGGAAGGCCCGCAGGTTGTCGCCCTGGAAGGCCATGACCAGGGCGCAGGCCTGGTCATGGAGGTCGCCGAACCGGCCCAGGGCCATCGAGAAGCCGCGCTCGGTGTCGGCGCCGCGCCAGGCGTTCGCCTGGGCCTTCAGGCGCCCCCCCTCCTCACTGGTGATCTCGCTGACGCGGCAGACCCGGGTCGTGTAGCCGGCCCGCTCGACCCGGTTGACGGCCTGCCGGACGTTGCGCATGGCGCGGCCCTCGAGGCTGAAGTCGGCGACCTCGACGACGGCCTCGTCACCGATCTCGAGAGCTGCCAACCCGGCCCGGGACCAGGCGGTACCGGCGACCTCGGAGCAGCCCATGACAGCCGGCGTCCAGGCATGCGCGTCCGCCTCGGCGAGGAACGCCTCGATGGCACCGGGCCAAGCCTCCGGGTCACCGAGCGGGTCACCGCTGGCGAGCATCACGCCGGACACGACCCGGTAGGCCACGCAGGCCTTCCCCGACGCCGACCACAGGACGCTCTTGTCCCGTCGCAGGGAAAAGTAGCCCAGTGAGTCCTGGTGGCCGTAGCGGCCCAGCAGCGCCCGCATCCGGGCTTCGTCATCGGGCGACAGCCGGGCCGCGGGCTCAGCGGGTCGCAGCACCAGGTACGCCGTCGACACGGCCGTCAGCAGGCCGAGCGCGAGCAGGGCGTCGCCGATCAGTTCGTCGGCCCGGTGGCCCCGCCGATCGGCGGTGAACGTCAGCGGACCGTCGAACCCGAGCAGCCCGACGAACACGTGCTCTGACGCGCGCGTGAACGAGTACGGCGTGGCAAGGGTCTCGGCGCGGATCCCGACCAGCGCCATCCCGAGGCCGTAGCTGGCAGCCAGCAGGAACAGGAACGCCCCGACGGCCCGCCAGCGGGTGCGGGGGTCACCCTTGGCGTAGAACTCTGAACGCAGGACGACCAGGGCCACCAGCAGCGCGCCGGAGACCGACGCCTCCTCCACGTCCAGTCCCTTCAGTACGTGCAGGGCCACGCTGACGGCGAGCAGCAGAGCCGCGACCCGGAAGGCCCGGCGCTTGCGCCGCCGTAGACCTCGGGCGACCAGGATCAGCAGGACCCCGGTGACCAGGGTCAGGGCGGTGCTCGCGTTGCTGACCCCGCCCGGCACGTAGTTCCGCAGTTCCTTCAGCCGGCCACGGTCGCTCTGCGTCACGGCGCTCACCAGGTCGATCAGCCCCACGCTGAAACAGAGCAGCGCCGCCGTCACCGGCACCCAGCGCCTACGATCGCGTCGCAGCGGCGAGGTCACGCGACACCGGAGTAGGACACGACACCACGGCGGATGGCGGCAAGGGCCGTCCGGGCGGTGGACCGCACCGGCTCCTCCGCGATCAGGGCGACCTGTCCCAACAGGTCGGACAGCTGCTTGCAGGACCGGACGAAGTCCCCGGCCGTGAGGTCGGGGTCATCCTGCAGAACCTGCTCCAGCTCACCTCCGGCCGCCCACCGCCAGGCCGACCAGGCAAAGCCGGGGTCCGGCTCGCGCAGGAAGTCCAGCGTGTACCTCGCCTCGGTGGCGCGCAGCTGCCCCCAGAGCTCACGCATCGCGTCGAGCCGTGCTCGGACCGGCCCTCCGGGGACCTGCGGCGCGGCCTCGTCGGGCCGGCGGCTCTCGTACACGACCGCCGAGACGACCGCGGCCAGCTCGGCGGCGGACAGGCCGTCCCACAGTCCGGCCCGCAGACACTCCACGACCAGCAGGTCGGACTCGTTGTAGACCCGGGAAAGCTGTCGTCCAGGCTCGCTGACCTCGTCGCCGGACAGATAGCCGAGCTGCTCCAGGACACCGCAGACCCGGTCGAAGACGCGGGCGATCGAATGCGTCTTGCCCTCGACCCGGCGCTCGAGGCCGTCGGTGTCGTGCCGCAGCCGGGCGAAGCGCTCGGCCCACCTCAGGTGCTGCTCGCGCTCGTCGCAACCGTGCACCGGGTGCTGGCGCAAGGCAGTGCGCAGCCGGGCCAGCTCGACGTCGTCAGCCGCCGTCGCACGCGGCCGACGGCCCCGCTCCGGCCGCAGCCCGAGGGCTCGCAGGGCGGACGCCAGGTCCTTGCGGTGGTGCGGGCTGCGGTGGTTGAAGGCCTTGGGCACCCGAAGCGTCCCGAGTGGCTCCACCGGTGCGGGGAAGTCGGCGTCGGACAGCCGACCGGCCCAGCGGTCCTCGGTCAGGACGAGCGGGTGAGCCTGCCCGTTCTGCCCCAGCCCGGGGTCGAGCACGACGGCCAGCCCGGACCGGCGGCCCTGTGGCACCGCGATCACGTCCCCTATCTTCAAGGCCCCCAGCGACGAAGCGGTCTGCGCGCGCCGCTGGGAGGACCCCTGCTTCGCGAGCTCGGTCTCGCGCCGGCGGACGGCCTGGCGCAGGGCGTCGTACCCGAGGACGTCTCCGAGGTGACAGGACATCCCGTCGCGGTAGCCGTCCAGCGCCTCGAGGTTGCGCGTCACCTGACGCGCCAGCCCCACCACGGACCGGTCGGCCTGGAACTGCGCGAACGAGCTCTCCAGCAGCGCTCGCGCCGACTCCCGGCCGACGCTCCCCACCAGGTTGACCGCCATGTTGTACGACGGACGAAACGACGACCGGAGCGGGTACGTGCGGGTTGAGGCGAGCCCCGCAACCTGCTTGGGGTCAAACCCGGGCTGCCACAGGACGACCGCGTGACCTTCGATGTCGATGCCTCGGCGCCCTGCCCGGCCGGTGAGCTGGGTGTACTCCCCCGGCGTGATGTCGACGTGCGCCTCGCCGTTCCACTTGATGAGCTTCTCGAGCACGACGGACCGGGCCGGCATGTTGATGCCCAGCGCGAGGGTCTCGGTGGCGAAGACCGCCTTCACGAGCCCCTCGAGGAACAGCTCCTCGACGACCTCCTTGAACGTCGGCAGCATGCCGGCGTGGTGCGCCGCGATGCCCCGCTCGAGAGCCTCGAGCCACTCCCAGTAGCCCAGGACGCGCAGGTCCCCCCGCGGCAGGTCGGCGGTGCGGCGCTGGACGTGCAGCCGAACCCGCTCACGCTCCTCGGTGGAGTTCAGCCGCAGGCCGGCCCGTAGGCACTGGTCGACCGCGGCCGCGCAGCCGGCCCGGCTGAAGATGAACGTGATCGCCGGGAGCAAGCCCTCCCGGTCGAGCCGCTCGATGACCTCGGGGCGCCGGGGCACGGCCGGGCGGGAGGGACGGCTGCCGCGCTCGCGCGGGGTGTAGCGGTCCTCGTCCCGGGACCGGCGTACCAGCTCGGGGCTGACCTCGGCGCCGCTGTCGCTCTGCGTATGTTCGCCTCCGACGAACAGGTCGTAGAGGCGGCTGCCGAGCAGCACGTGCTGGAACAGCGGCACCGGACGATGCTCTTCCACGACTACCTCGGTGTCGCCCCGCACCGTGACGAGCCAGTCCGCGAACTCCTCGGCGTTGCTGACGGTGGCCGACAACGAGGTGAGGATCACGTCGTCGGGCAGGTGGATGATCACCTCCTCCCAGACCCCGCCGCGGGACCGGTCGGCGAGGTAGTGCACCTCGTCCATCACGACGTGCGCCAGCCCGCGCAGGGCGCCCGACCCGCTGTAGAGCATGTTGCGCAGCACCTCGGTGGTCATGACGACCACGTCGGCGCCACCGTTGATCGTCGTGTCCCCGGTGAGCAGTCCGACCTTGTCGGCGCCGTGGCGGGCGACCAGGTCGGCGTACTTCTGGTTCGACAACGCCTTGATGGGCGTCGTGTAGAAGCACTTACGTCCCGCGCGAAGGGCCAGATGTACGGCGAACTCCCCGACGACC
>JANXUE010000139.1 GCA_025352005.1 Frankiales bacterium | reverse complement strand
CCTCGACGGTCGCCATCGCGCTCTTGGTCTTGGGCACAACGAGGTCCCCGTGCAACATGGCCGCGGCCTCGGCCACGCTGGGTGTACCGACGGCCTCGAGGGGATGCCTGCTCGGGTTGGGCACGTCGACCTCGGCGAGCGCGGCGGCGTCATGGGTGACGAGCGACCACCCGGTGCGGTGGCACATCTCCAGGATCGCGGCCTCGTCCCCCTTCGCGTCGACTGTTGCCACGAGGGAGACGCTGCGCGGCGAGAGCCCCTGCTGCGCCAACGTTGTGGTGACGAGCTCGTCCAGCTCCTCGATGCTGACCCCCCGTGACGCGCCGATGCCCAGGACGAGCGACGGTGGCCGCAGGACGACGTCGGCGTCGGTGACCCGGTCGGTGACGGCGAGCACGATGTCGCCCTCGGTGCTGACAGGAAGCGGCGGGATGGGCCAGGTGGGGTCCATCACCAGACGGACGTCGACGCGGTCGAGCAGCGCCCTGGACACCTTGGCGACGTCCCCTTCCACCGGCCAGGACCAGGTGTCGAGGCCGGGCAGCCCCACCGCGTCGGTGGCGGTGGTGATGACGGCCTCGGCACCCAAGGCGTCCGCCACCTCTTGCGCCAGGTCGTTGGCTCCCCCGCCGTGGCCGCCGAGCAGGGCCACCGCGAAGCGCTGAGCCTCGTCGACGCACACGACCCCCGGGTCGGTGGCCTTGTCCTGTAGCAGCGGCGCAAGCAGCCGCACCGTGGCGCCGGTGGCCAGGAACACGACGAGCGCATCGCACTCCGCCCAGGCCAGCGCGAGGTCGCGCACACCGTAGATGCGCGTGGCGGCCAAAACCTGCTCGAGCTCCATGGCCGCTCGCGCGCCGGCGCTTGTGGTGGTGATGAGGCCGATCACGGTAGGGCTCCAGAGACGACGAACACGGGGTTGGCGGGCACCAGCCGGTGACCCTCGCCGAGGGGTTGCAGGTGGTGCACCTGGAGCAGGACGGTGTCCACGAGGTAGCCGTCGAGCGCCGCCACGGTCGGCGCGACCCGTTCGACGGTGGCGAGAGCGACAACGACCCGCTCGGGGCGGATCGCTGCGACAGCCGCCACGACGTCGGGTCCACCGCCGCCGACGAACACGGCATCGGGCCAGGGCAGTCCGACCAGCGCTTCGGGAGCTGATCCGTGCACGACCTTCACGGGACCGTACAGGGCGGCCGCGTTGTCCGAGATGCGCTGCAACGCCTCAGGATCGCGCTCGACAGCGATCACGGCCGAACCCAGCCGGGAGCACTCGACGGCTACCGACCCGGAGCCAGCACCGACGTCCCACACCAGCGTGCCCACAGCCGGCGCCAGCCGGGCGAGTACGGCGGCACGCACGTCCCGCTTGGTGAGCATCCCGTCCCGGTGCACGAAAGCGCTGTCCGGCAGGGCCCACCCGGAGGGCTCGTCGCCAAAGGCCACCCGCTGCCCAGCCAGCCACGGGGCACTTCCGACGACTCGACCCGGGGAGACCAGCAGCAGCGGCTCTCGCCACTGACGCGAGCGCGCTCCAGCGGGCCCGACGACCTCGCGACCCGCAGCCTGGCTGGCCTCGAGGACCTCGGCGGTGGGCTCCTGGGTCAGCACTGTGGTGCGACCCTCGTCCGGCTCCCCAAGCCGCTCCAGCACCTCGCACCCGGTGAAGTCCTCGCCCAGTGCGTCGAGCAGGGCCACCGGTCCGCTGCCGGTGTCGGTCAGCACCGCGACCCGGCTCAGCTCCACGGAGTACCTGCGCCAGGCGTTGACGGCAGGCGCGAGCGGCCGGCCGTGCGCACTGACCACCACCGCGTCGTCCCAGGGCAGGCCAAGGCGCCCGAAGGCCGCCGCAACGCTGGACACTGCTGGCAGCACGCGCAGCTCAACGTGGCCGCCCTGACGTCCCGACAGCCGACGGACAATGCCGAAGTAGCCGGGGTCACCACTGGCGAGCACGACGACCCGCTCGCCGTCGTGGTGGGCCTGGGCTATCTCGTTGGCTGCCACGTCGACAGGGCCCATCACGACCGTCCTCGCCGTGGCGGGCAGGGCGACAGCGTCCAAGTGCCGTCGACCGCCCACGACCAGGTCGGCAGCGGCCAGGGCCTGCTCGGCCGCCGGCGACAGCGGACTGCCGTCACAACCCACGACCGTGACGGGGACGCGACCGACCGTGGACCCGGGAGAGCCGAACCACCCCGTCATGCGACAACCCACTCGGGCCGGGTGGCCGCGACGACGACCCGTCCGGTGAAGTCCACCATCGCCACCTCGGCGGTGAGTGCACCCTCGGTGAAACGCTGGAGCACGTCGGCGACCTGGGCACAGAGCCGGTCACCGGCCTCGCGCAGGACCCCCGCCGACTCCCACACCTCGTACGCGTGCCGGGCCGTGTTGGCCTGAAGGACAGGCAAAGCCGTGGACGGCTCGAGCGCGGCCAGGACGTCGAGCGGCACCTTGGATTTCGTGTAGTGCGTCATGAGGACCCCGCCCGCGAGCTTGGCCAGCTTGCCGACCATGCCGACGAACACGACCCGGGTCAGCCCGTCCTGGACGGCCTGCCGCAGGGCGGACCCGGTGAAGTCGCCGACCTCGACGAAGCACACGTCGGGCAGGTCCGGAAGCAGCGCCATGGCGCCCTTCTCGGTGCGACCTCCGGTGCAGAGCACCAGGGTGTCGAGCTGCTGGGCCGCCATCACGCTGACGGCCTGCACAACCGACGCGCGCCAGGACTCGGTCGAGAACGGCCGGACGACCCCGGTGGTGCCCAGGATGCTGATGCCGCCGAGGATCCCGAGCCGCGCGTTGGTCGTCTTCCGGGCGCGCTTGTCCCCGTCCGGCACGCTCACGACCACCCGCAGGCCACGCTCGGTGACCTCCCGCACGGCCTGCGTGATCATCTCCCGAGGCACCGGGTTGATGGCCGGCCCCCCGACCTGCAGCCCCAGGCCGGGCTTGGTGACAGTGCCGACGCCGACGCCCGCCTCCAGGAGCAGCTCCGACGCCCAGGACACGGTGACGGTGAGCTCCGCGCCATGGGTCACGTCCGGGTCGTCACCAGCGTCCTTGATGACCACTGCCGTTGCCTCCTCGGAGCTAAAGACGCAGGACTCCACCGCGAAGGACACCCGCTGCCCGCTGGGAAGGGCCACGTCGACGTCGGTCACCGGCGCCTGGTCCCGCAGCGCGAGGGCAGCCGCCTTCGCTGCCGCCGAGCTGCACGTGCCCGTCGTCCACCCGCTCCGGAGCGGGCCCGTGCGGACCTTCGCCGTACGCGGGAGGGAGGGCTCGCGCAGCTCACTCAACGGGCTGCTTCCTTGGCAAGCCTGAGGGTGTGCCGGGCCTCCTGCGACTCGACCTTGCGGTGCTCGTGGAAGTGCCCCGGGTGGTAGAGGTGAGAGCGGGTCCCGCCGGAGGCCAGTGCCGGACCGACCAGCACCATCGTGTGCTTGTACAGCTTGTGCTCCTTGACCTTCTCGGCCAGATCGCCGAGCCGGCAGGTGAAGACGAGCTCCTCGGGCCAGGTCGCGGCGTACGCGACGACGCAGGGCGTGTCCTCGTCATAAGCACCGGCGAGCAGCTCGGTCTGCAGCTGCCTGGTGCGGGCAGCCGACAGGAACAGGCACATCGTGGCGCCGATCTCGGCGTACGCCCGGACCGTCTCACGTGGGGGCATCGGCGTCTTTCCGCCCTCCAGTCGGGTCAGCACCACCGACTGCGCGACCTCCGGGATGGTGAGCTCACGCTGCACGATGGCGGCCACGGCACTGAAGGACGAGACCCCAGGAATGACCTCCGTCTCCAGGCCCAGGGCTGCGCAGAGCTCGTGCTGCTCCTGTGTGCCGCCCCAGAGCGCTGGGTCCCCGGAGTGGATGCGAGCGACCCGCAGCCCCTGCGTTGCGGCCCGTTCGTAGTGGGCGGTGATCCCCTCCAGGGAGTGCTCGGCGGAGTTGACGACCAGCGCGTCGG
>JANXUE010000121.1 GCA_025352005.1 Frankiales bacterium | reverse complement strand
GGGATCATGATGGTGCCAACCACGGCGAAGAACCCCAGGGTACGGCCTCGGAACTTCAGTCGGGCATACCCATAGCCAGCGAGCGAGCACAACACGAGGTGCGAGAGGACCGAAAACAAGGCGACGATGACGGTGTTGGCGATCCAACGCCACACCAAGTTGTCGGCGAAGAAGCTTCGGTACCCGCTGAGAGTAAAGGTGGTCGGGATGAACTTGGGCGGGAACGAGTTGATGTCCGAGTCCTGCATGAACGAAGTCAGGACCATCTGAACCAGCGGAATCACGAAGACCAGTGCCACCGGCAGCAACAGCAGGTGCCATGCGCTGAACGGCAGCCTCCGGGGCCGCACCGCTTGAGTACGGGGCGACCCCATCAGAAGGCCTCGATCTTGGTTCGACGCGAGTACCAGACCATGAACAGGGTCACGACCATGGTGATCGCGAACAGGCCATACGACAGAGCCGCCCCGTACCCGAACCGTGACTCTTGGAAGGCGACCTTGTAGATGTAGTAGACCAACGTCTCGGTGGCTCCGACCGGGCCACCCTTCGTGGTGGTGAACAGCCCTGTCTCAGCCCCAGGAGCTCACCGATCCTGAGGCCGGGATCCAGCCAAGGTCGCCACGGCGGCCCGGTAGCGGGGCGAGATCGCGTCCGCTAGCGCCTTCACCTGCGCTGCCGTGGGCGGCACGACCTCGCGGTGGCTCTGCGCCGTCAGCGCGATCCGTTGGCAGGGCGAACTGGCGATCACCCGGTCATCGAAAGAGGGTGAAGGTCCGCGTGCAGAGGTTCCCATCTCCGTTGGTCGGCCCCCCTTCGCTCGGGCTTCGTGGAGAACATCCACACCAATGGACCGACGGTCTACGCGATGGAGCGCTACGCGCTGGTGGGCGCCGTCCCCGGCAACTACGCGGTGACTCGTTATCTGTTCGCGGACACCTCGTGCACAACGGGATTGGGGCGTTACGGAGCGTCACGTTCGCGACCAACGCGGCAGGCAACGGCGTCGGGGACCTGCGACTGCCCCCCTCGGCCGCTGCCGGGCTCCACGGTGCGACGAATGGGATCATCTGGCGGCTTGCTGGCGACACCGGCGCGTCCTACGACACGGCCTGCTCAACGGTCGTGCTGGACTGAGCTCCCCCCGGGAGAGCGGCTCTGAGCGCTATGGCATCCCGGCAGTACGCCTCGGCGGCGCTATCGGAACCCGCCAGTCAAAGCAGTCACCGCGTAGCTGTCCTGCTCGGAGGTCTGCGGTCCGCAGTGCGTGGTCCTCGGGCAGCGGGGGGTGACGCGAAGTACGGCGCGGCCGAGGTGTCGGTGGTCTAACCGCCGACCTAGGGCTCAGCGCAGGTGCAGGTATCTGGGGGCTTTGACGCGCATCGTGGAGTATGAGCGGTTCCCGCTGATGTTGTACTGCTGCACGAGGGCCGAGCCGTCGGCGTAGACGGCGACGACCCAGGCGACGTGCCCGTAGCCACCGGCTGTGAAGGAGCCATTGGGCGAGCTGGACCCGTTGGCGTAGTACGGCGAGCTCTCGCCGGCGTTCCACTGGGCGACGGTGCCGTAGGAGGGGGAGGTGGTGATCGATCGGCCGAGCCTGCGGGCAGCGTCGTCCCAGGTGAGCGCACTGCCCCAGGCGTTGGAGGCGTTGCTCAGCGGTCGGCCCGCCTGGTTCAGGCGCCAGGCCACGAAGCTGACGCACTGCCGTTCGGTGAAACCCCAGGGGTCTGACGGCGAGCCGGAGGCGTAGCGGTAGGGGTAGTCGTCCCCGCCGGTCGACGCGGGCGGCGGGGGCGGCGGGGGGGGCGGCGCGGGTGCGGGTGCGGGTGCGGGTGCTGGGGCGGTGGGGTGGACCGGCGGGGGGGCTGGCGTGTGAGCCCGGTAGATGACGACGGGCCGGACAGCTTGCACCGTCACCACGTGCCGGACGATGGGGTGCGCCGGAGCCCGGAGCGCCGCGGCGGGGCGGGCAGCCGGCGCCTTGTGCGACCGGATCACGGCCCTACTGGGGGTCGCCGGGTGTGCCGCGGTCCGCGGGTGGGGGGCACGCAGGACGGCGCGCACAGGGGCGTCGGTCAGGCTGTTCTGGAGGCTCGGTGAGTTCTGTGAGGCCAGCGAGGAGCCGCCGAGGTGGGGTCCGTGGGCGACGATAAAAGAGGCGCAGAGCGCGAAGGCCACGGGTGGCACAACGAGAAAGTGACGGGGCAGAGGCACCGGGCGCTCCTGGTCTGTGAGGTACCCGGTGCTTCGGCATTGTCATGGGGTCGCTTGAGAGATGTAGTGGCAGAAATCGGACTCCTTAGGCCCTGCGGGTGATGCCTGGCAGGACCTGCGGGTAGGCCATTCGGGCCAATTCCCGCAGCTCGTCGTCGGTCTGGTCCTGGATCGGGTGCGGCACCAGGACGTACGACACGGGAAAGCCCAACGCCCAGGCTCACACGTCCGCGGCCACGCAAAACTCGCTGCTGGCCAGGAAGAATCCGACCAGACCGCGGCTTGGCGAAGGTGGGCTTGCCGGAAACGGCGGGTAGCCACGCCGTCGGCAGCCAGCAGTCCCTCCAACTCGTCCAGGAAGACGTCGACGCACCGGGGGCGCTTTCACGCGTGCCGCCCAAGACGTCTCGGTGTGACGAAAGTCCCTGTTCGTGGCACGCAGCCTTCAGGATGGGCTGACCACCGGGTAGTGGCGATGACCCCTGCTGCCTGGTCGCCGCCGGGTCAGTCCCGCAGGTAAGAGGCGGCGCTGGTGTCGGCCGAGCGCTTCCAAGCGCTGGTTCTCGGGGCCGTGACCTTGCGGCGGCCTCATTGGGCCTGACGGGGAACTGAACGTCACGTCTGTTCTTGGGTGTCGGTCCCGGACGATGAGTCACACTCGAAACGTGGCCGAGTGGCGCCGTCTAACCGCGCGCTTTCGGCGACGCGCATGTTTGTCCTCGTACGTAATGCCTGACCCTTTGGAGAGAAAATGCTGCGTCACGGGATCGGCGGCTACGAGGCCATCGCCTTGCTCGTTGTTGTGGTGTTGGTCTTCGGATCGAAGCGGCTTCCAGATACCGCTAGGTCGCTGGGTCGTTCCTTGCGGATCCTGAAGGCAGAGACGCAGGGGCTGCGCGATGACGAGGATCAGGCTCCGGCAGAGGGGCTCTCTACTTCTGGGCCGCGCTTCGATGCCATTACGGGCGAGGCCTTGCAACGGTATGACCCCTACACCGGTGAGCTTCTGCCGCGAACGGTCACTCCTGGACAGATCGCCCAAACATAGAGCTCGCTGTTCAGAGACATCGACTCCTCCTGCTTCCAGGACGGCAACCAGCCACGTGCGGCTACTCGAGGCACGGGCTGGGACCATGGTTGGACTGACCACCCGGCGCTGGACTCCGGCTCACGGACCTTGCTGACGACCTGCGTGGCCGTTGCCCCACGGTCCTCTTAGGCCCAGCTGGAAGTGGCTATACCCGCTCGGGGACCGGCTCCATCAGACACGTGTTCCGCAGCAGCACCCAGCCGTAGCCGCAGCGTTCGTGCGGCTGGATACCACCTGATGCCGCGAGGGCGGAGTCGGCCCAGCGGCCATGTCGTCGGGGCTGGGTGGGGTTAGTGGCCGGTGATGAGTGCGTCCCAGATGACTGTCGTGACGATCCCCGTCATCGGTAGCCGCTTGGACTGCTGGTAGGCCAGGACCGCCGCCCGGGTCAGTGGCCCGAACTGCCCGTCCGCGCCGATCCGCAACGCATGCTGCAACGCGGCCACCGCGGGCCCGGTCGCGCCCACCTTCAGGACTGTCGTGCGGTAACGGGTGAATGGGTTGACGGGCTTCGGTGCCGTGGTAGCCGCTGAGGGTGCGAGCTGCGCCCAGGTCCGGGTGTCGGTCACGCCTGTTTGCGGGAGCCGGTGCGCCTGCTGCCAGCGCAGCAGCGCGGCCCGGGTTAGTGGCCCGAACTGCCCGTCCACGTCCACCCGTAGCGCCCGCTGCAAAGCGGTCACCGCCGGGCCGGTGGACCCGACCCGCAGGAGTTGGCCCTTGTAGTGCGCCAGCGGGGAGACGACCGGCTTGGGCGAGGGCGCAGGCTTGGGCGCGGGTTTCGGGGCCGGTGCAGGCGTCGGGGCCGGTGCTGGCACGGGTGCTCGTGGGGGCTGGGGGACGGGCGCTGCTGCGGGCGCTGGTGCCAGGACCGCCCAGGTCGCGGTGTCGGTGACCCCGGTCGCTGGGCGGCCGTGCGCTGTCTGGAAGGTTCGTAGCGCCGCTGCGGTGAGCTGACCGAACGCACCGTCGGGGTCCGCGCCGATCGCTTGCTGAACTGCTGTGACTGCCGGGCCGACGGACCCGATGGTCAGGAGCTGACCGGTGTAGGCGGAAAGCGGTAGGACCGGCACGACGCCCGGGTCGGGCATGGTGTGGCCCCAGGTCGCGTCGGTGACCGACACCCCCCTGAACCGGTCCATGTCGACGGGCCCGGATACGCCCGGGACCTGCCCGGTATCGCTGTACTGCCAGAACGTCCACGTCGTCCAGCCGCCGGGCATCCCGGGCAGTGGGGCGGTCGTGCCCGTGAGATCGTGGTAGTCCGCCAGGAACAGCGGGTAGCCGGTGAAGGCGTGGCTGTCACCCATCGCGGTCCGCCAGAAGTAGGCGTAGGTATAGATGACCGGGCGTCGTCCGGTGAGGGCCTGGACGGTGTCGAGCCAGGTCTGCGACCAGGCGATGAGCTGGGAGGGCGTGAGCCCCCCGGTCTCTTCCAGGTCGAACATCGGCGCGAGTGCCCCCGGCTGCTGCATCAGGCCGGTCACCGACACGAAGTACCGGGCCTGGGCGGCGGCGGAGCCAGGGGTGAAGCTCGGGCGGGCGAAGTGATAGGCGCCACGGGCCATCCCGGCGGCCCCGAGCCCGGTCCAGTCCGCCGCGAAATACGGGTTGGTGTATCCGCTGTCTTCGGTGGCCTTCACGAACGCGAAGTCCTGGCCGGCGGCCTTGACCTTGGTCCAGTCCAGGCTCGTGGAGTGCTGATAGCTGGACACGTCGACCCCGGTGAGCCGGAACCGCTCCGATCCGACGGCGGCCCCAGCGGGTCCACCGGACAGGGCGACGGCGCACGCCAGGGATAGGGCGGTCGGGGCGAGACCGATACGCATGCAGGCACCTTCACGAGACGGGGCAGGTGGCTCAGCTGCCACTCGGCCGGATCACAGATAGGTCGACCCGTCCGGCCCGCGACTGAACCCGAAGCAGGAAACTTCCGCCTGCGATGGCATTCCGGCTGCACGCGCTTCAGAGCCCGAGCGAGGGCGAGGCCGTGAGCGACGCCCATCGAGCGCATGACGTGTTGGCCACCAACCTCGTCGGCCTAGTAGACGTGCTGGTCCCGCTGGGTGAGGCCCCACGCGAGCAGCGGCACGGCACACTGGTGGTGATGTCCTCGGTCGCCGGTCTGAGGGCACGCAAGTCCAACTACCTCTACGGTGCGAGCAAGGCGGGGCTCGATGCCTTTGCCAGCGGCCTGGCCGACCGGTTGGCACCAGATGGCGTGCTTGTCCTCGTCATGCGGCCCGGCTTCGTGCATGGGCAGATGACCAAGGGGCTGCCGGCGGCACTGCTCGCCACCACGCCCGAGGCGGTCAGGCGGGCCGTACGCCGGGCCCTCGACAAGGGTGCTCTGACCCTTCGGCGACCAGCCTGCCGAGCGGGATCCGGGAGGACCGGGGCCAGGTGGATCGGCACCGTCGGGTGGGCGACCTCGCCAGACCTACAGCATCACAGCCAGCCTTGGCCCGCAAGCCCAGGACCGGCACCGAAAGCGAAAGCAGGCCCTGGCATCAGAGTGATCCAGGGACTCAGCCGCACCCGAACGTCGGTCGCCTGGGCGAGGATGCCCGTGCCTGGCGTGACCGCGTATGACAACGGTTGCAGGGACAGCAGACCGAAGGGACCTGATGGGTTAGGTTGACCGCGTCCCTGTGTTGACGGTCCGCCGCTCTGGGCGGGCGGACGCGCGGACACCGCTAAATCACGTCTGCAAAAGACACGAACCGGGGAACCACTCCTTGGGGCGAATCCACACCCGGGCCTTGGCCCGGTCGTGGTAGGGCATCCTTCTGGCCCGAGCCCGTCAGCTAACTCGGTAAGCGGTTGAGACGAAGGGCCTTACCGCCGTGCGTTCTGTGCGCCACCGATCGTCGTTTCGCACCCTGGCCCTGACCGCCGTTACCGTGGCGGTCACCGGCGGCCTGTTGACAGTGTCGGCACCCGTGGCCTCCGCCGACATCGTTGCCCAGATCCGCGAAGAGCACGGCCGCCTCGACGCGCTCAACAGCCAAGCAGAGGCGGCTGCGGAGCGTTACAACGCCGGACGCATCGCCCTGGTCAGGTCCCAGGCCGTGGCGAGTGCAGCGCAGCAACGGCTCAGCCGTGACCAGGCGGCTCTGGACCAGATCAAGATCCAGGTGTCGGGTTTTGTCGCACAGGCTTACCGCTCCGGCGGCCCCGACCAGTTCGTCCAGCTCATCACCACGAGCACCCCCCAGACGTTCCTGGATGAGGCCGCCGCCCTCAACCAGATCGCGGCAGGTCAGGCCGGCGCCATGCAGAAGCTGGCCACGGCACGTCATCGGCAGGAGCAGGCCAAGGCCGAGGCGACCGCCGCGGTCGAAGCCGCCGCATCGACACTTCAGGGCATCGAGCGGGACAAGGCGCAGGTGCTGGCCGCGGCCAACACCGTCCAAGCAATCTTGCACGACCTGCAGGTCAAGCAGGCGCAGCTGATCAAGGCTGCCAAGGACGCCGCCGCCCGACGGGTGGCGCAAGCTCAGGCAGATTCCCTCAAGGCGCAGGCCCGTGCCACGGCGCTGGCTGTCGCGGCCTTCGCAGCCGCGCAGAGCGCGGTGACGGTACCGACACCGCCGCAGGCGACACCCGTCAGCACCACCAACCCGGTTGCCCCCCCAGTCGCCCCCGTCAACACCACCAACCCTGTTGCCCCACCGGTCGTACCGGTCGCACCGGTCGTAACGGTCAGCCCTCCCGAGCAGCACTACGCCGGCAACGCAGCGCAGATCGCCGTACAGGTGGCCCAAGCTCAGCTCGGCAAGCCCTACGTCTGGGGGGCCGCGGGACCGGACTCGTTCGACTGCTCAGGCCTGACGATGTTCGCCTACGCCCAAGCCGGCATCAGCCTCCCGCACTACACCGGCGCCCAGTGGAACCAAGGACGGCACGTCTCCCAAAGCGAACTGCAGCCCGGCGACCTCATCTTCTTCGGACAAGACCTGGGACACGTCGGCATGTACCTCGGCAACGGCAACTTCATCCACGCCCCCCACACCGGCGACGTCGTCAAGATCAGCGCCCTGTCCGGCTACTACCAAAGTGAGTACGCCGGTGCTATCCGGCTCGTCGGCTGATCGAAACAGCCGAAATCGCCCCCGACAGGCACGGTGCCTCGCTCTCGCGGCAGAACGACCTCCGGGCGCTACGTAGAGCAGGCGCACGCCAATGAGAAGACGCTGGTGCCGGTTGCCGGTTCCAGCTGGACAGGAAAACGCCCGCGAGGCGAGGGCTTCACAGGTCGTCAGCTATGTAGGTGGGTCGGAGTCCACTGCCAGGTGGTCAGGTCAACCCGGGTCCCGGCCCGTGGTGTCCGCGCCTTTCAACAGGATGGCGACCTGGCGGCGGACCGTGCACATCGTGGTCCGCTGAGCTGGGTGTTGTGAGCGAGACATGGAACGGGAAAGGAAGCACGGCTGCTACGCGGGTGCGTGGCCACCGGGCAGGTGCTGGGTCCAGTCAATGCGGGCGAGCAGGACGACAGCTCCCAGCAGGAGAAGTTGAAGCGTCAGGCTGGGCCATGACGTGAGGCTGTCATTGAGCTGATCAACCAGACTTGCCTGAGCGACCCCGGCGGCGCAGCCGGACCGCCCCTGCCGACGGCGCTGAAGGCATCCTTGACGCGGGTGAACGAGCCGGCGCTGCGGGTCGCTCCGGAGGGGTTGCGGTAGTAGCCGGTGTGCCGGATTTCCCCGGTGCTGGTGGTGCGGGTTCGCTTCCAACTCATCGAAGGTCCTCTATCCGATCAAGATCATGAACAATACGACCGCAGAACTGACATCGGCGGTGCTGGGTGTCGTGGAGCAGCGGTATCGAGCGGTGCTCGAAGTGCCGGAGGGCGCGTCGGTTACGGATGTCGCGCGGCGGTATGGGGGTGGCTCGGCAGACGGTCCATGACTGGCTGAGGCGGTATGGCAACGATGGCGGATGCCATCATCGCCCCTCGCCGGGGCGCCAAAATCCCAAACCCCAGGCCCCAGGACGACCCAGAAGGCGCCAGCCGGCCGCCGCGCACCCGCTGCCCAGCGGTCAAGAAGGCCGCATAGCGAGGGCTTAATCGCACGCGTTAGCCGACGGTCAGTGTGACCTCAATGTTGCCCTGGGTCGCCCGGGAGTACGGGCACATCTGGTGAGCCTTCTCCATGAGCTCTTGGCCCTCAGGGCCAGACAGGGCCGGGAAGGCGCCGACCAGCGTCACGGCCAGTCCGACCGCGGTGCCGTCTTTGCCAAGGCCGACGTGGGCGGTGATCGAGGAGCCGGTCACGTCCAGCCTCTCGCCCGACGCCACCCGCTTGACCGCCGAGTGGAAGCACGCGGAGTAGCCCGCGGCGAACAACTGCTCGGGGTTGGTGAAGTCGCCGCCGGGGCCGCCCATCTCCTTGGGCATCGAGAGCAGCAGGTCCAGGACACCGTCATCGCTGACGACCTCGCCTTCGCGTCCTCCTCGGGCAGTGGCAACGGCGGTGTACATGAGGTCCATGGCGCGCACTGTGTCACGTCCGGTCCTGAAGGCGCACCAGACCCCCTCGTTGCAGTGGCCCTGCGCGTAAGCGACTGCAACAGCTCCAGCGCCCGGCCTGGCGACCAGGATCAGCGGGGTGGTCACCGTCATTGTGACCGGGCTTGAAGCGGTGCTGGTAAAGGTTCTTCTCGCCCCACTGCCAGCTGGCGTTGCGCCGCACCTCCCGCCCGATCGTGGACCGATCCCGACCCAGCAACCGGGCGATCTCAGCCATGTGGCGCCCGCTCGACCAGTGCGCCTCGATCCGGACTCGTTCGTCGTACGTCAACCGCGCACCAGGCACCAAGACCACCCCCGGAAGGATCTTGGTGCAACAACCGGTTCAACCCGCCGGGGTCGTTCCTGCGCGAGTTCCGTTTCGGGCCCGGCCGGCAACTCGACGCCGTCGCCTGCCGGTTCTTTGCGGCCCTGGCAGCGCACCGACCTGCTCAACGGGTCGGGCGAGCTGGTGCTGGTCGACGTCGACGACTCGATCATCGAGGTCCATGGCCACGCCAAGCAGGGCGCCTCGTTCGGCTACACCCGGGTCCTGGGCCTGAACATGCTGCTCGCCACCGCCAGCACACGCTCGGCTGTGGTGGTTCGTAGTCGAGCAGCGCCTGCGCGAGGGCTCGTGCGGCTCGCCGCGAGCCGCGAAGCGACTGG
>JANXUE010000090.1 GCA_025352005.1 Frankiales bacterium | reverse complement strand
TCGTTGTGCCTCTGGCGGTAGCGGTCTTGGCTGAGGACGATGGGTTGGTCCGTCCCGGTCGGACACCGAAGCCTCTGTAGTGCCTGTGAGCCTGTAGGTCAGCATGGTGGTGGAGGGCTCCCACGGGAACCGTGGATTGTTGCCTTCGAGCACGAGCGTCAGACTTCCGAATTTCCTGCCCTCCCCGGGACGGACGCCATGTCAACGGGGTCGAAGGGAGAACACGATGGAGCTACTACACCCGCGTTGTGCGGGGCTGGACGTCTCGAAGCGGGACGCGAAGGTGTGTGTGCGGGTCGCTGGCGAAGGTCGCGCGAGGGCCACCTCGACGGTCACGACCTGGGGATCGATGACCAATCAGGTGCTCGCGATGCGTGAGCACCTGATCATGGAGCAGGTCACGCTGGTCGTGATGGAAGCGACCGGGGACTACTGGAAGCCGTTCTACTACCTGCTCGAGGACGCCCCCTTCGAAGTTGAGCTCGTCAATGCCCGGCAGGTCAAGAACCTGCCCGGCCGCAAGAGCGACGTTGATGCCGCTTATCGAAAATCCCCAGGGTTGCTCATCGAAATTCCCCACCCTGGTGGGGTGCGGTTACCTCCTGATCGTGGTGTTTGGGGCTGAGGTTGGGGGCGTGTCGAGCAGGTCTGTGAGGGCTACTGGCGCCTCGCAGTTCGGGCATAGGCCGCCGAGGCCGACGCGGGTGCAGGGCTGGTTGCAGTCGTGGCACCACTGCTCGCCGTAGTAGCGGGCGTCGCAGAGCCCGCAGGCGTAGATGGTGTTGTCGCGCCGTCGGCCCGCGGGTGGGATGGCGATGGTGGGGCGAGGGACCGTCTGGAGGCGCGCCCAGGCGGTCTTGCGGCAGTTCCCGCTGCAGAAGCGTTGCCTTCCGACGGGCTGGAAGACCGCCCAGCAGACCGGACAGGCAAGCACCGCCAGAGGGGTTGTCCTCGTGGTCGTCGTGGTCGTCGTGGTGTCGTCGTGCGGCGGGGTGTCAATGGGCATGGCCGGTGGCCTTCCGGAGGTTCTGGGCGTGCGCGTGGTGGGACCGCAGTCGGTAGCTGTCGCCTTCGAGGTGCATCACGACGCTGCGATCGAGGAGCCGGTCGAGCATCGCGGCGGCGACCATCTCGTCACCGAGAACGCTGCCCCAGCTGGTGATCCCGCGGTTGGTGGTCAGCACGATCGACGTTTTGAGGTGCCGTTGGCTGATGACCTGGAACAGCGCGGCTGCGGCGTCGGCGGGCAGGCTGAGGTAGCCCAGCTCGTCGATCACGAGCAGCGTGGGGCCGGCGAAGAACCGCATGGTGGTGGCCCAGCGTCCTTCGATCGCGGCCCGGTGACAGCGCGCGGCGAGGTCGGCCGCGGTGGTGAAGTAGGTCCGGTAGCCGGCCTCGGCGGCCTTGCGCGCGAGGCCGATCGCGATGTGCGTCTTGCCTACTCCCGGTGGGCCAATCAACAACACGTTGCTGGCTTGTTGCAGGAACCGCAGCGAGGCCAGGTCGTTGATCAGCGCCCTGTCGAGGGCGGGGCTGGCGTCGTAGTCCAGGTCCTCCAGCGTCCAGGGTGCGGGCAGGCTCGCGAATCGCAACCGGCCCGCCAGCCGACGGTCTTCGGTGGCCCGGACCTCCAAGTCCAGCAGCCGTTCGATGGCTGCGGTCGCGCTGAGCTGCTCGGTCCGGGCGGCGTCCAGCACCTGCGGGAGGTACTCGGCGGCGGTCGGGAGCTTCAGGTAGGTCAGGTGCGCCCGTAGCCGCTGGTAGAGCGCGGCCTGATCACCGGTCATCGGCTCAGCCAGCCTCGACCCGAGGGCAGGCGTGGGGGCGGTCGTCGCGGTCATGGTGCGACCTGCCGGGTCCGGGCCGCGTCGGCCCAGACCGCGAGGTCGACCACGACGTCCCGACCGACGTCGCTGTGTCCGTCCCGACGGGCGGTGAGGACCTGCGCCTCGCCCAGCGCCGCAGGGCTAGGTGGTCTTCTTGCTTTGCGCTTGCAGGGTTTCGCGGTGTTGAACGCGGCCAGCACCGCAGTGTTGAGCGCCCGGACGTGACCGTCGTCGCGGACGAACGCCCCCGCGCCGTCAGGGGCCCGTTCGTGCCGGGCGAGCACCACCCCGCCGGCGGTCGCGATGTCCAACGTCGCGGTGCCGAGCCGGTGGGTGACGGTCACGATGCTCGCGGCCAGCCCTGGTGGGACGGAGTAGAAGTTCCCCCCGAACGGCACCAGCGCCTGCGGGCTGACGGTCCGCTCGACACTCAGGACGGCCGGGAACGCCACCGGCAGCGGTGCGAGCCGCTCCAGCTCAGCGGCTGCGAGCGCCCCGACGGTGGTGCGTTCGCCGTCCCGGCGCCGCAGTCGCTTGTCCCCGACCCGGAGGCAGTGCGCGTCCAGCGACAGCTGCGCCTGCGCGACGGTGAAGTCGTCCGGGACGGTCCGCCACCAGCGTTGCGCGGCGGTGTCGTTGGCCTTCTCCACGGTGCCTTTGCGGTTGCCGTGCCGAGGGGGACACAGCGCCACGTGCACGGCGTAGTGCTTCGCGACGGCGGCGAAACTCGCCGTCACCCGGCCGGTGTTCGGGCTCGCGACCGTGGCCATCCGGTCGAACCGCCAGGTCTTGGCCAACCCACCCAGGCGCTGCGAGACCTGATGCAGGCCCTGCACCAGCTGCGGCAACGTCTCGTCCTCCGCGAGGACCCCACGCCACTGGCTGGAGTGCGGCATCGCCCCGACCAGCAGATGTGCGCAACCCGTGAGGCCCCAGTGCGCTGGCGGGTCAGGCAACTCCAGCCAGTCCCACTGCGTTTCCTCACCCGCAGGGTGGTCGATGATGGCCTGGTCCCGACCGGTCGAGGCCGAACACGCCTCGCAGTGCGGCCGCAGCCCGTGCACCCGCAGCCCGCGAGTGAAGCTCGGATACGACAGCGGGTAGCCCAACGCGACGACCTCGTCGAACAGCGTGGTGCCCCACACATGTGGGTCATCAAACAGCCGCTGGGTCGCGTAACCCAGGAACGGCCCAAGCGGATCAGGGTGGCTGCTGGCTCGCTCGCCAGCAACCCGGTCGCCGGCCAGGTAAGCCCGGATGGTCTTGCGGTCATGTCCCAGGTGCTTGGCGATCGCCGAGATCGTCCAACCCTGCCTGCGGAGCGCATGAGCGTCCACATCGTCCTCCCGTGTGAGCATGCGGTGCGGGACTCCTTCGAGGTGCTGGTGGTGGTCAGAGACCGCCACCCTCAAAGGAGTCCCGCCCTGCGCGGCGACGCCACGCAAGGGGTGCCCGAAGTGGGGAGATTCAGTGAGCAGGAGTGGGGAGATTCAGACGAGCGCCATCAATGGACAAGCCCGAGCCACGACTCGACCCTCAACGCGGCCCTGGTTCGGCGCTACGCGAAATCGCACTCGGCGACCGTGCGTGTGCCAACCAGGTAGTGCGGGAGGGTTCTCAAACATGCGATCGGCGCGCACAGGCGGCAGGTCACCGTTGGTGCGTACGACGGGACTTGGCAGCAGCCAACCGGGCCAGCAGCTCTAGCCCTTGCCGATGACCGTCGCGGGCCCCGAGGACTGCGGCGCCAAGCTGCGCACCGTGGAGAGCACCTGACAGTGATCCGTTCCGTAGTCTTCGAGCGGACGAGACCTAGGAGGTACACGATGAAGCGGCTGCTTCCGTGGATCGTCCGCGTGCTCTGGCTGTGCGGCTGGCTCCTGGCCATGAAGGCTGGACGCGCCAACACCTACTTCGAGCCCACCGAAGAAGCGCTTCGCGCTGCCCATGACGCAATACCAGTCGGAATCGCTGGATCTGTGCTCATGCTGGTCGCGGCCTTCGTCCGGGTCACCTACCGCCCGTTGTGGTCAGCTGCGACCCTGATCCTGGTGGCGGTCGTGTCGTTGCTGCTGTTCTTGCGAGCCGAGGCGAGCCACGCTCCGCTGCTGCCCTGGCAGCTGCTCACCGCCTTGGTTGCCGCGGCCATCGTGGGCAATGAGCTGGCGCGCTGGCGGGCGGCGCGGTTAGCTCGTGGTTAGGGGCGCAGCTCCGGCAGGCTCGAGGTGAGCAGTTCTGGGGCGCTCGCGTCGATACCGACCAGGTAGTGGCCGCCGGCTGCAGCCCATGCAGCGATGCTGTGATGGCTGTCTGTGTCGGCGCCTTCCAGATACCACAGGCCTGTGCCGGAAAATCGGGAGTTGCTGACCGTGACCTGGCCGCTCTTGGCGAAGGCTGGGAAGAAGGTGCTCATCTTTGCGTTCGGTCCCGCGGCTTGAGCAAGGCTCTGCACGGTCATCTCGATCGTGCGCGAGCCGGTGCCGTACGTTGCGCTAGTCGCGCCACGATGCTGGAGGGGAAGGCCACCGAGCGTCGCGGGCAGTGACGTGAGCATGGCTGCGGCGTCGGCCTTCGTGTCCGGAAGTCGCGTCGGATCCCAGGTTGTGAATGTTCCTGCGTTGCTCGTAGCCGCACTCGGTTGGGTGGCTTCTTGGGTTGGGGATCCGTTGCTGGCTGAGGTGACGCTGTCGCGGGACCCTGTGGAGTTACCGCACGCGGACACGCAGAGCAGTAGGAAGGCAGCGCCCGTCGCTAGGACCACACGGCCGGCGGCTGCTGGATGCGGCGTGCGCTCGCTGGTCGTCATCGTCAGACCGCCTTGATGGCCACGGTGTGAACGCTCTGGTCGTTGAGCGTGAGAGTGAATGTGACGGTGCTGTCCGCCCAGCTTTTTGGCGTCTTCACGTGGACGATGTACTGCATACCGTCGTTAACGAGGCTGAGGGTCGCGCCGCTCTTGCTCGCGGTGTAGCTACTCACCGCACTCAGGCTGTTCTGCGCGCTGCCGTCTGGCTGCGTGAGCTGCCACTTGACGGGGAGCGTCGCTCCGGCGCGGATGGTCGCCTTGTTGTCCACGATCGGAGTGAAGAACCCGGCGAAGCCGTAGTGCACGGCCACGTCCGGCAGGTCCGTGTAGGCCTGAGCGCCGTCGTTGTCGGTCACGATGAGGGTCGGCTGGTTTAGGTGGCCGAGGTTGCTGTAGGTGTGCGTGACCTTCTGGCCGGTTGCGACCGTCCCGTCGCCGAAGTCCCACTCGTAGCTGGCGATCGTCCCGTCGGGGTCGGAGCTTCCGGCCGCGTCGTAGGCGACCGTGGTTCCAGCGGCGTTCGCGGTGGCGTTCCCGACGGCGGACGGTGGCTGATTCTCCGGGCCGAGGTTGGTGGTGACGAGCTGGGCCTTCTCTCCGGCCGGGTCCACGTCGGCCCCGTACATGTTGACCATCCAGTTGCCCGGGGCAGGGTTGGTGATCGTGTAGAGCTCACTTGTTGGGCCGACCTGGTGGAACACGTGACTGTCAGTGGTGTCGCGCGTGTATGTGTGCCCGGTCGGGTCCGTCAGGCTGAGCTCGATGTCGCTTCCCGGCCAGTTGATCCCCACGGTCGTGGTCTTGGTGCCCACCTGTACGAAGAGCGAAATCGTCGTCGTCGCCTTCGGCCCGATGATGTAGCCGGTGCCGGCTGCCGGTCCCTGGATGGTTCCCAGCACGATCTCTGCAAGCTGCACGTGGCCGAGGTCGTTCGGGTGGAAGCTCTCGCTGTCGCCAAGGCCGACGATTCCGTTCAGGTACTCCGGTCCCTCTCCGCACAGCTCGTGCCCGTCGAACGCGGACGACCCGGAGGTGTACTCAGCGCCCATCGTGGCGGCGTTGCGGGCGATGACGGTGTTGAAGTCGTCGATCTTGCTGTCGATCCACTTCTCGTCGCTGCGGTACACGAGGTTGCAGCCGAAGAGATTGCCGCTGGGGTTGAACAGGTGCGGGTAGCCCAGGACGATGATCCGGGCTCGGGGCGCCCGCTGCTTGATCTTGTTGTAGACGTGCTGTAGCGGTGTCAGGACAGCGCCATCGGCGCTGTCGTAGACCGGCGTGTCGAGGGCTGCCATCTTCGTTCTGATGCCTTGGTCCTCGCGGCCGTGGCAGGTCTGCGTAACGACGGGAGCGTAGTAACCCGGGAGTGGCGGTCCGAGGACGCAGCGCTTGATGACTCCTGAGAAGTCGAGGTCGTTGCCTCCGATGCCGATGGTGACCAGGCGCACGTCCGGGCCGAGCGCGGCGTACTGAGGTGCCTCACCGTTCTGTCCGTTGGTGAGGTTCTTGATCTCCGCGCCGGAGCAGGCGACGTCGGTGAACGCTGGCGGGACACCGTCAGCGCCTTTGATGCGGTACGGGTAGCTGATGCGGGACCGGTGGCAGCGGTCGCCGCTGATGTCCGTCCCGTCGACGTAGTGGTAGGCGCCTTCGCCGGACTGGAAGCTGTCCCCGAGGGCGACGTACCGCTGCGAGATCGCGGGACCCACCCAGTCCTCGGCGGCGTACGTCTGGGGTTCGCCGCTGCTGATCGCCTCGTTGTGGTCCTGATCGATCCAAGCGGCGATGGTGTCGGTGCCGTTCTTGGAGTTGCTCGCGTACGTCCAGCTGACGGTGCCGTCACCGCCGGTCGCGCACCGGCTGCTGCAGGAGCCGTGCACACCCGTGTTTGGTCCGGCCGTCACGGCGAAGCTGATCAGCGTGCCGCTGACAGGCGCGGCCGTGTCCTTGTCGAGCAGTGTGGCCGTGACCGTGTGACTGCCACCAGCGGCGTCCGTACCGCTCGCTGGCGACAGACTCAGGGGGAAGGAGCGCAGGCCACTCCCGCTCGCCAGGATGTACGGGGTACCGACGCTGCCGTCGCTGGCGGTGAAGGTACTGCCGATGTTGCGAGCCATGGCCAAGACCTGGAAGTCCGGCGGGTAGCTGTCGAACGCCTCGTGGACCGAGCACCCCCAGTTGCTCAAGGTCGCGTCCGAGAGTCCGACGAGCGCAGGGTGCGTGGCGACGATGTGCGCGTCGTCGTAGCAGCCGACTCCCGTCACCGTGAAGCCGCCGGGGCGCAGTGCATCCAGTACAGCGACCGGCGTGTGCGCGGCAGTGCCGTGATAGCTGCAGCTGAGGCTGACGTACAGGCCGGTCTTGCTGGAGTTCGCGACCGCGAAGTCGACGAACCTTCTCGTAGCCAGGTCTCCGCCCTGCGCGGCGTGAAAGACAGGGTCGGTCCCGTTAATCAGCACGTTGCCGGTGACGGCCGCACCCCAGGTGGCAGCGTTCGCCACGGCTGCGGCAGGGCGGGACCCCGTGCAGGTTGGGTCGCCCAGGACGAGGGCGCGGTAGCTGGCGAACTGTGCGGTCGTCAGGGACTGCCACGTGCTGTCGTCGATGACGACGGGCGTCAGGCCATCCGCTGTGACCTCCTGCGCCTCGATGCTGCTCGTTCCGCCGCTGACGGTGCTGCCGAGGATGAGTACCTCACCACCGGCAGCGCGGGCGGGCGCGGGGGACAACAACGTGGCGACAAGCACGAAAACGGCGCTGGCAGTTGCGGTCAGTCCCGCTCCTGTCCTGCTACGACGAGCATGACGGCAGCGAACCAGCTTCACATTTCCCCCAAGGAGCGGATAAGCGCCGCGAATGTATCAGGCTGCTACCAAGTGCGCGCCGACCCTTGACCGCCACATGAGCGTGGCCCGGCACCTGCTGGACACCAAGACAGAAAACCGGTGCCAGGCCACGGCCATGGGGGATTGCCTCGGGAGTGTCATGAGCCGCCGTTGCGACACTCCGTACCGATATGACACAAGAGCCGGGCGGAAGTGACACGTCGCCGTCGCTGGTCTGATACTCCTCGTCACCAATCTGACACCGGCTCGGCAGCGACGACGCGCCCTGCCCCATGCCAGGACGGACGACCTCAAGGGCGACACCGGGCAGCCTGCACGCCGACCGCGGCACCTCGATGACCTCCAAGCCCGTCACACAGCTGCTAGTCGACCTCGGGGTCGCCCGCAGCCACAGCCGCCCACACATCAGCAACGACAACCCCGCATCTTGCACGTTGGCGACAGCTCGATAACGCCTGCTCTCCATCAGGTCTCTGTCAAGCATCACCTCGAAGAAGCGTCGCTACATGAAGTTTCGGAACGCACTCATCTGCCGCTGATCGCACCGGGGCGGGTGTGATCAGTCGAGGCCACTCCGGCCGCGGTCACGTTCGGGTCGAGTCCTTCAGGCAGCCCTGCGCCCATGCGGACGGCAATTCCGGGACTCGACGCGGCCCA
>JANXUE010000067.1 GCA_025352005.1 Frankiales bacterium | reverse complement strand
GCTCGACGACTGCTCCCGCTACGCCCTGTCCGTCACCGCCCACCGGCCAGTCACCGGCCCGATCGTGCTCGCGACCTTCCGCACAACCGCTGCCACCCATGGCTTCCCAGCCTCCACGCTCACCGACAACGGCCGCGTCTTCACCGTCCGCCTGTTCGGTGGCACCCCCGGCCGCAACCACCTCGAGCAGGAACTACGAGAACGCAACATCACCCAGAAGAACGGCAAGCCCAACCATCCGCAGACCCAAGGCAAAGTCGAACGGTTCCAGCAGACCCTCAAAAAATGGCTCCGAGCCCAACCCCAGCAGCCCGCCACCCTCGCCGAGCTGCAGACCCTGCTCGATCAGTTCGTCGAGCTCTACAACACCCGCCGGCCGCACCGCTCCCTACCGCACCGCGCGACCCCCGCCACCATCTACACGACGCTGCCCAAGGCCACCCCCAGCGGTGACCGCAGCGCCGACACCCACGACCGCGTCCGCCACGACAAGACCGACAAAGCCGGCAGCGTCACCCTGCGCGTCGCCGGCCAACTCCGCCACATCGGCGTCGGCCGAACCTACGCCCGAACCGACGTCATCCTGCTCATCCAAGACCTCCACGTCACCATCGTGAACGCCGCCACCGGCGAGATCCTCCGCGACCTGACCATCGACCCACGCAAGGACTACCAACCCACCGGCAAGCCACCAGGCCCCACAAAAAAGTAGGCCGAACCTGCAAGATGCAGGTCCAGCCCATTCCGATGTCCTGAGACATCACATTGGTGCCCCCGGCAGGATTCGAACCTGCGCTTCTTCCTCCGGAGGGAAGCACTCTATCCCCTGAGCTACGGGGGCTCGGGACGCTGATGAGGCTAGCAGGAGGGCCCCGAACCGGGCTGCGGGTCCATCCTCACCGGCACCTCGTGGTGTGTAGGTTTCGCAGCGTGTCAGGCAGCCTCGGTCGGGTCCTCGTGGTGGACGACGACGACGTCATCCGTCAGCTCATCACGGTCAACCTCGAGCTCGAGGGTTTCGACGTGATGACCGCTTTCGACGGGCAGGACTGTCTGGACAAGATCAAGGACGTGATGCCGGACGTGATCACGCTCGACATCATGATGCCGCGCCTGGACGGTTGGGAGGCCGCGAGCAGGCTGCGCGCCGACCCGGCGACGGCCGGCATCAAGGTCGTCCTGCTGTCGGCGCGCGCCCAGGAGGCGGACCTGCAGCGCGGTAGCCGGATCGGTGTCGACGCCTACCTGACGAAGCCCTTCGACCCCGACGAGCTCATCGCCACGGTACGACGGCTGGCGGGCCTTCCCGAGGCCTGAGCCAGCCGGCGTACTCGCTGCTGCTACTTCTTGGTGGGGGTAGCCGACGGGGTCTTGGTGGCGGTGGGGGTCGGCGCAGCAGCAGTGACGGGGCCGGTCTGGGTGGTGCCCACGCAGGTCGCCGCGATCTCCTGCGTCTGGGGACCCTTGGTGAACAGGTCGAGGAACCTGGCCACGCGGCTGTCGCTGGCCTTGTCGACGAAGATCCGCTCGCCCCAGGCCTGCAGGCTGATCGGGCTCTTCAGGTCCGGGTACGGCGAGAGCAGCCGGTCCGGGTTGCCGTCGACCAGCTTCTTGAGGGCGGCGACGTCAGCGGTCGCGGCCGTCTTCGGGTTGTAGGTCACCCAGACGGCGCCGTGCTCGAGGGAGTGGACGGCGTGCTCATTGGCGACGGCGGCCGTGTAGACCTGGCAGGTCTGGGGGTTGCCGTTGTGGTTGCCGCCGTCCGGCGGGGTGTTGCCCTGGTTGGGGTAGGGGACGGCCCCCTCGACGTGGTTGCGGCCCTGCCCGTGGGTGACCTGCAGGCCGCTGATCTGGTGCTCGGCGTACTTCAGGCTCGACTTGTCGCCCAAGCCCTGGTTCATGGCGGCGAACACGATGATCCCGACAAGCAGCGCGGCAAGGACGGCGCAGCCGACAGCGAAGCCGACGGGGAAGGGCTTCTTCACCGGCGCGGGCTTGCGCCCGCGGGCACGGGCGACGGGGTCGTTGCGCTTGGCCATCAAGGAAGTCCGTCCAGGGTGTGTCGTGAGGGTGTGCCGAGAGGCAGGCAGTCGTGCGCGCAGGTACACCGCACCAGCACAGATAGTAGGTGGCTGCTCCCCTGTAACCTCGTGAGCGTGAATCCCGCCGACCTCAGGAGCGCTGTCCGCGCCGCGGTGGCAGCTGTCGTTGACAACGGAGAGCTCAGCGTGCCGGTTCCCGACGAGGTCACCGTGGAGCGCCCGAAGGTCAAGGGGCACGGCGACTACGCGACCAGCGTGGCGCTGCAGCTGGCCAAGCCGGCGGGCCTTCCGCCGCGGGACGTCGCAGCCCTGATCAAGGCTCAGCTCGAGCGCGCCGACGGCATCGACAGCGTCGAGATCGCGGGTCCGGGGTTCCTCAACATCTGGCTCTCCGGAGCTGCCCTCGGACAGGTCGTCGGCGAGGTCCTGGCAGCTGGAGCGGCCTACGGCACCAACGAGGTGGCGGCCGGGCAGAACATCAACCTGGAGTTCGTCAGCGCGAACCCGACCGGCCCGATCCATATCGGTGGTGTGCGGTGGGCCGCCGTCGGCGACGCCCTCGCGCGGCTGCTGCAGGCCAGCGGCGCGAAGGTCACCCGGGAGTACTACTTCAACGACCACGGCGCGCAGATCGACCGCTTCGCGCGATCGCTGCTTGCCGCTGCGCGGGGCGAGGCCGCCCCCGAGGACGGCTACGGCAGCGCCTACATCGCCGAGATTGCCCAGCGGGTCACCGAGCAGGTCCCCGACGTGCTCAGCCAGGACGACCCTCAGGAGGTCTTCCGGGACCGGGGCGTCTCGCTGATGTTCGAGGAGATCAAGGCCTCCCTGCACGACTTCGGAGTCGACTTCGACGTCTACTTCCACGAAAACTCCCTGCACGACAGCGGCGCCGTCCACCGGGCCATCGAACGGCTGCGGGGCCTCGGTCACATGTACGTCGCGGACGGCGCAGAGTGGCTGCGGACGACGCAGTTCGGCGACGACAAGGACCGGGTCGTCATCAAGAGCGACGGCGAGCCGGCGTACATCTCGGGGGACCTGGCCTACTACCTGGACAAACGCGAGCGTGGCTTCGACCGGGTGATCATCATGCTCGGCGCCGACCACTCCGGCTACGTCGGCCGGCTGATGGCGATGTGCGAGGCGTTCGGTGACGTCCCTCGCGTCAACCTGCAGATCCTGATCGGGCAGCTGGTCAACCTGGTCAAGGACGGTGAGCCGCTGCGGATGAGCAAACGGAACGGCACGGTGATCTCCCTGGAGGACCTGGTCGAGGCGATCGGCGTCGATGCCGCGCGCTACGCGCTCGTCCGGTCCAGTGCGGACAGCCAGATCGACATCGACCTCGACCTGTGGGCCTCGGCCAAGAGCGACAACCCGGTCTGGTACGTCCAGTACGCCGCGACCCGGGCCGCCTCCGTGCTGCGCCACGCCGCCGACCTGGACCTCGCCGCGGGGGGAGAGGTGGCGTTGCTGACCCACCCGCGCGAGAGCGAGCTGATGCTCGCGCTCGCGGAGTTCCCGAGCGTCGTGGCGACCGCGGCGGAGCTGCGCGAGCCGCACCGGGTCGCGCGCTACCTCGAGGAAAAGGTCGCCAAGTCCGCGCAGCGGTTCTGGGACGAGTGCCAGGTGCTGCCCAAGGGCGACGCCCAGCCCGAGCCGACGACCGCACCCCGGCTGCTGCTCTGGCAGGCCACTCGGGTCGTGCTCGAAAACGGCCTCGGCCTGCTCGGCGTCAGCGCCCCGGAGCGGATGTGAGCGTGCTGTCGACCGCCCGGCAGGACTCCGACCTCGTGCCCCTGGTGTGGCCCGCGACGGCGGCCCGTTCCGACGTGGGCGTCCTGACCTTGGGCGGCCTTGACGTCCGCGACCTGGCGGCCGAGTTCGGCACGCCACTGCTGGTCCTCGACGAGGACGACCTGCGGGCCCGCTGCCGTGCGTGGCGCGACGCCTTCGACGGCTGGCCCTCGGGTGCCGACGTCGCCTACGCCGGCAAGGCCTTCCTGTGCAAGGCGGTCGCGAAGATCGTGCAGGAGGAGGGCCTGGGCCTCGACGTCTGCACCGGCGGGGAGCTCGCGGTCGCGCTCGCCGCCGGCTTCGACCCGGCCCGGATGTGGTTCCACGGCAACAACAAGAGTGTCGACGAGCTCGAGCGGGCCGTTACGGCCGGCGTCGGGACGGTTGTCGTCGACTCCTTCGAGGAGCTCGTCCGGCTCGCCGCCGTCGCCTCCCGAGCAAGGATCCGGCAGCGCATCTATGTCCGCGTCACTCCCGGCGTCGAGGCGCACACCCACGAGTACGTCCAGACCGGCCAGGAGGACCAGAAGTTCGGGTTCTCCCTGGCCAGCGGCGCCGCCGCCGAGGCCTGCCGCCGGGCTGTGACGCTGCCCTCGCTCGACCTGGTCGGGATCCACTGCCACATCGGCAGCCACATCTTCGACACCCACGGCTTCTCCCTCGCCGCCCATCGGATGGTCGGTCTGCTCGCCGCCATCCGGGACGAGCACGGCCGAGAGCTGCCCGAGCTCGACCTCGGTGGTGGGCACGGGATCGCCTACACCGCAGCAGATGACCCGATGTCCACTGCTGACCACGCCGCAGGGCTGCGAACGATCGTCGAGCGCGAGTGCACCGCGGTCGGGCTGGGCGTGCCCCGTGTCGTGGTCGAGCCGGGGCGCGCCGTGGTCGGCCCCACCACCGTCACGGTCTACGAGGTCGGCACGGTCAAGGATCTCCCCGGCCTGCGCACCTACGTCTCCGTCGACGGCGGCATGTCCGACAACATCCGCACCGCCCTGTACGACGCGCGCTACACCGCCGTCCTCGCCTCGCGCCGGTCCACCGCGGAGCCCAAGAACGTCACGCTGTGTGGCAAGCACTGCGAGAGTGGCGACATCGTGGTCCACGACGTGCCGCTGCCCGCCGATCTCGCGCCCGGCGACCTCGTGGCGGTCCCCGCCAGCGGGGCCTACCACCGATCGATGGCGTCCAACTACAACCACGTCCCCCGCCCGCCCGTGGTTGCCGTCTCGCGGGGCGTCGCCCGGGTCATCGTGCGCCGCGAGACCGAAGCCGACCTGCTCGCCCTGGACCTCGGGTGAAGCCCCTCGGCACCCGCCTGGCGGCCCTGTTCCTGACCTCGCTGCTCGGGGTCCTCGTCATCGTGGGCCTGGTGCTCGCGCAGCTGGGGTGGGCGGCCGAGGCGCCGTACCTGTTGGTGGTCGTCGTGGGGCTGGGGGTGCTGCTACGCAAGGCACGCACCCTGAAGCGCGCAGCGACCGGGCAGCATGCAGACGGACGGACGTGCAGTTGCTGCACGAGCACCGTGTTCGACCCGGTGGAGGTCCGATGAGCCGGCCGTTGCGGGTCGCGCTGCTGGGCTGCGGCACCGTCGGGTCGGAGGTCGTGCGGCTGCTGCAGTCCAACGGCGAGGACCTCGCTGCCCGCATCGGCGCCCCCCTGGAGCTGGCCGGCATCGCCGTACGCCGGCTCGGCCGCCGCCGCGACCTCGACGTCGACGAGGCGCTGTTCACCAGCGACGCGGCCGGCCTGGTGGCCCGCGAGGATGTGGACCTCGTCGTCGAGGTCATCGGCGGGATCGAGCCTGCCCGGTCGCTGCTGGTGAGCGCGCTCAAGGCGGGGAAGGGCGTCATCACCGCCAACAAGGCGCTGCTCGCCGAGGACGGCGCGACGTTGCACGCCGCCGCTCTGGAGGGCGGCGCCGACCTCTACTACGAAGCCTCGACGGCCGGCGCCATCCCGATCCTGCGGCCGCTGCGCGAGTCGCTGGCCGGCGACCACGTGAGCCGCGTCATGGGGATCGTCAACGGCACCACCAACTTCATCCTCACCCGGATGGACGAAGTCGGCATGGGCTTCTCCGAGGCGCTCGACGAGGCCACTGCGCTCGGGTACGCCGAGGCCGACCCGACGGCCGATGTGGAGGGCTTCGACGCCGCCGCGAAGGCGGCGATCCTGGCCGGGCTGGCCTTCCACACGCGGGTCACCGCCGCGGACGTGCACCGCGAGGGCATCTCGGACGTCACGGCCGCTGACGTGGCGAGTGCGAAGGCGATGGGGTGCGTGGTGAAGCTGTTGGCGATCGCTGAGCGCGAAGGGGACGGGGTGGCCGTGCGGGTGCACCCGGCGATGATCCCGCGCAGCCACCCGCTTGCGAGCGTCCGCGAGGCCTACAACGCGGTCTTCGTCGAAGCCGCCTCCGCCGGCCAGCTGATGTTCTACGGCCGAGGAGCTGGGGGAGCGCCCACCGCGAGCGCCGTCCTCGGCGACCTGGTCGCGGTGGCCCGCAACACCCTGTCTGGTGCCCGGGGCGCCGGCGAGTCGGCCTACGCCGACCTGCGGGTCAGGCCGATGGGCGAGGTGGTCACCCGCTTCCACATCAGCCTCGACGTCGCCGACAAAGCAGGTGTCCTGGCGGCGGTGGCCAACACCTTCAGCGCCCACGACGTGTCGATCCGCACCGTGCGTCAAGAGGGGCACGGGGACGACGCGTCCCTGGTCGTGGTCACCCACGTAGCGACCGACGCGGCGCTGCAGGCAGTGGTCGAGGAGCTTCGCGGGCTGGACGTCGTCCGAGCCGTGGCGAGTGTGATGAGGGTGGAGGGCACATGAGCGCAGTCGTGTCTCGTGCGGGCTGGCGCGGGCTCATCGAGGAGTACCGGGACCGGCTCCCGATCACGTCCGACACCCCAGTGGTCACCCTGCTCGAGGGCGGCACGCCGCTGGTCCCCGCTCCGGTGCTCTCGGCCATGACCGGCTGCGACGTGCACCTCAAGGTCGAGGGTGCCAACCCGACCGGGTCGTTCAAGGACCGCGGCATGACGATGGCGATCTCCAAGGCGAAGGAAGAGGGCAGCCAGGCCGTCATCTGCGCCTCGACCGGCAACACGTCCGCGTCGGCTGCCGCCTACGCCGCGCGAGGTGGCATGACCTGCGCCGTCCTCGTACCCGAGGGCAAGATCGCCCTCGGCAAGCTGGCCCAGGCCCTTGTCCACGGCGCCCGTCTGCTCCAGGTCCAGGGCAACTTCGACGACTGCCTCGACCTGTGCCGGGCCCTGTCCGACAACTACCCCGTGACCCTGGTCAACTCGGTCAACCCGTTCCGCATCGAGGGCCAGAAGACTGCCGCCTTCGAGATCGTCGACGTCCTCGGCGACGCCCCCGACATCCACTGCCTGCCCGTCGGTAACGCCGGAAACATCACGGCTTACTGGAAGGGCTACACCGAGTACGCCGCGACCCTGGGCCACCAGACCCCACGGATGCTCGGCTTCCAAGCAGCCGGGGCGGCCCCGATCGTCACCGGGATCCGGGTCGACAAGCCGCAGACGATCGCGACCGCCATCCGGATCGGCAACCCGGCATCCTGGCAGCAGGCGCTTCGGGCCAGGGACGAGAGCGGCGGCGACGTGCAGGCCGTGACCGACCGGCAGATCCTGGCGGCCTACAAGCTGCTGGCGCGCAAAGAGGCGGTCTTCGTCGAGCCAGCCTCCGCGGCGTCGGTCGCCGGGCTGCTCCAGGTGCACGCCGCCGGTGGTCTCGAGCCTGGCCAGCGGGTCGTCTGCACCGTCACCGGTAACGGCCTCAAGGACCCCGAGTGGGCCATCGCCGGCGCGCCCAAGCCGGTGACGGTCGCCGCGTCCGCGGAGGCGGCGGCGGCGGCTCTCGGACTGTGAGACCTTCTGCCTGCCAGGCGATTTGAGTGGTCCCTGCATGAGTGCTGCCCTCGGCCTGTTGCGCCGTAACCGCGACTTCCGGCGGGTCTTCACCTCGACGCTGGTCACCTCCGGCGGTGACTGGTTTGCCCTGATCCCCCTGCTGTCGCTGCTGCACGCGGTCACCGGCGGAGGGCTTGCGGGCGGGCTCGTCCTCGGGGCGGACACGGCCGTGTTCGCCCTGCTCTCGCCGTACGCCGGGACCCTGGCCGACCGGCTCGACCGGCGTCGGGTGCTCGTGGTCACCGAAGCGGTCTGCGCGGTTCTGGCGCTGCTGCTGCTCGCCGTCGATGGCCGCGGGACGGTGTGGGTAGCCGTGCTGGCGGTCAGTGGGATCGCCGCGGCCAAGGCCTTCGCGACGCCGGCTGCCTCCGCGGCGATACCCAACCTGGTCGCGGCCGAGGACCTCGCCCTGGCGAACGTCATGAACGGCGTGGCCTGGGGGTCGATGCTTGCCGTCGGAGCAGCACTCGGAGGGCTGGCGGCCGCGGCCTTCGGAACGAGCACCTGCTTCGTGATCGACGCCGTGTCGTTCGTACTGTCGGCCCTGCTCGTGGCCCGCTGCCGGACGCCCTTCCAGCAGCCTCGCGAGCGCGGTACGCACCCCGCCTTCGGTGCGGCCGTCCGGGAGGCGGTGGCGTTCGCCAGGGCTGACCGCTCGGTGCTCGCGCTGCTGGCCGCCAAGCCCGGCGTCGCCTTCGCCAACGGGGCCCTCGTCCTGTTCCCGCTGTTGGCCGACGGGGTCTTCCACGAGGGGGCCACGGGAGTCGGGTTGCTCTACGCCGCAAGGGGTCTCGGGGCGTTGCTGGGTCCCCTGCTGCTCGGCCGACGAAGCCGCGACGATTCGGCGCTCTGGTGGCTGCTCGCGGCCGGCATCACGTCATGCGGAACGTTCTACGTCGTGGTCGCGACCGCTCCGTGGTTCTGGCTCGCCGTGTCCCTGGTCGCCGTCGCGCACCTTGGAGGCGGCGCCAACTGGACGGTCTCAACGTACGGGCTCCAGCGAAGGGTGCCGGATGCGGTCCTGGGGCGGATCTCCAGCGCCGACTTCATGCTGGTGACGCTTGTCATCGCCGTCAACCAGGTCGTCGCCGGGCTGCTGTCGGAGGTCGTTGCGACCCGGGTGCTCATCGGCGCGTTCGGAGCGGCGTCGGTCGTCTACGCAGCCGTCTGGCTGACCGTGACCCGTAGCCTGCGCCGGACCCCCGTCCTCGCTGCCTCTGGAGTCTGACGTGCCGTCCTTCCGCGCCGCCCCCGTCCGGGTGCGGGTGCCTGCCACCAGCGCCAACCTCGGTCCGGCCTTCGACAGCGCGGGCCTGGCGCTCGCGCTGTACGACGACGTGGTGGTCCGCGTCGCCGACGCCGGGCTGGCCATCGACGTCGCGGGGGAGGGCGCCGACAACCTGCCGCGCGACAAGCGGCACCTGGTCGCGAAGTCCCTCCGGGCCGCGTTCGCCGCCCTGGGTGGTCAGCCGCGTGGGCTCGAGATCGTGTGTGCCAACCGGATCCCGCAGTCGCGCGGACTCGGCTCCTCCTCCGCGGCCATCGTCGCCGCCATCTGCGCGGCCCGGGCGCTGGTTCTCGGCGGCGAGCAGCTGATGGACGACGACGCGGCCCTCGCCCTCGCGACCGAGCTCGAGGGACACCCGGACAACGTGGCTGCCTGCCTGCTCGGAGGCCTGACGTTCGCCTGGACCGGTCCGGCCGGAGTGCGGGTCCATCGGGTCGACGTCCACCCGGACGTCGTACCCGTGGCGTTCGTGCCGTCCTCCAAGGCCTCGACGAAGCGGGTTCGCGGGCTGCTGCCCGCCGAGGTCCCGCACGCCGACGCGGCAGCCAACTCTGCCCGGACGGCTCTGCTCGGGCTGGCGCTGACGCAGTCGCCGGCCCTGCTGCTCGACGCGACCGAGGACTTCCTGCACCAGCACTATCGGGCCTGCGCCATGCCCCGGTCCGCGGCGCTCGTCGCCGGGCTACGCGCGGAGGGAATCGCTGCCTTCGTGTCGGGCGCCGGGCCGACGGTGCTTGCTCTGGTGACCCGTGACGCCGTCGACGGGCTGGCCGTCCGGCACCCTCGGGGCTGGGTCGTCCAGACCCTCGCCGTCGATCCAGCCGGTGCGGTCGTGGTCCCGCTCTGATCCACGTAGGCAACGAACGGTGTCCGGGCCAGACACGAGGGGGTCGCGTTTGTTGCCCGGTTCGTGCCGCGGCGGTTAGGGTGAGGGGGCTCTCGTTGCCCCTTCGGGTCTGAGTGCTTGCTGCTGAGCAGCCTCGGACGGCCCCCGATCCTTTCCAAGGGACGCCGACGAACTGCTCCGGCCCCCTCCCACCCCGTCGGCGCGTTACGGCTCGACGTCGCGGTAGGGCCGTCCGCAGTCGAGCACCGACCCGAACGGGCTCCGTTCCCGTCGAGCGCGACGGTGACCCCCTTCCACCTCGGCCCTCCACAGGACCGAGGTTGTCCGGCCCCAGGCCGGGCACCCCCGTCCGTCTGACCGCTCTCGCGGCCGACGGCCCATCTAGAGGACCCTCCTTGACCGACACCACCGACCTGCTGACCGCGACCTCGTCCGACGGCGGCTCCCCGCCCCCGGCCGACTCGGCCGCGCAGGAGCAGGCACCCCCGGCCGCGCCCAAAGTGCGCCGCCGGGCGACCTCGGGCGGCGGGCTCAGCTCGCTCGTCCTGCCGGAGCTGCAGGCCCTCGCCGGCGACCTGGGCATCACCGGCACCGCGAAGTTGCGCAAGAGCCAGCTGATCGAGGCCATCCAGGAGCGCCAGGCCGGCAGCCCTCCCACCACCGACCCTGACGGGGCGGCAGCCGGATCTGCCCCTGACGGGGCGGCTGCCAGACGCAGCCGCACCTCCCGGGGTACGGCGAAAGCCGACCGGACCGACGGCACCCTGCCCAGCTCAGGCACCCTCCCCAGCCGGGATGACGGTACGGCCGTCGCCCGCGCTGACGACGGCGAGAACAGTGGTGAGGCCGCCGAGTCCGAGTCCGAGGGCGCCGGCGCATCGTCGTACCGGGAGGGGCAGGACGGTTCGGAGGATCAGGATGGGGACGGCCGGCCCCAGCGCGTCGACCGTGGCCGGGAGCGCTTCCTCGAGCGCGAGGCCCGTCGGCAGGAGCGTGCCGCGGCCATCGCCCGCGGGGAGGACCCCGATGCAGCCGTCGAGCGTGGCGCCCGCGAACGGCAGGCCGCTCGTCAGGGGGACACCGGCGCGGTGGAGCGTCAGGACCGCCAAAGCCAGGACCAGCAGGACCCGCAGGACCGGTACGACCGTCAGGACCGGGACCGCCAGCCGCAGGACCGGCCCGCCACCCAAGGTCAGAGCGGGCAGGGTCAGTCCGGCCAGGACGAGGATGAGTTCGGCAACCGCCGCGGCCGGTTCCGCGAGCGTGGGCGTGGCCGCAACCGCAACGCCCGGACCGACCGCTTCGGTAACGAGACGGAGCCAGTGATCAGCGACGACGACGTGCTGATCCCGATCGGCGGCATCCTGGACATTCTCGACACGTACGGCTTCGTCCGGACCTCGGGCTACCTCACCGGACCGAACGACGTCTACGTGACGATGCAGCAGATCCGCAAGTACGGCCTGCGGCGAGGTGACGCTGTCACCGGTGCCGTCCGGCAGCTTCGGGAGGGCGAGCGTCGCGACAAGTTCAACGCGCTGGTTCGCCTGGACAGCATCAACGGCATCGAGGACCTCGAGGAGGCCCCCAAGCGCCCCGAGTTCACCAAGCTCACGCCGCTGTACCCGCAGGACCGGCTCCGGCTGGAGACCTCCAACGAGGTCCTCACAACCCGCGTGATCGACCTGGTGATGCCCGTCGGCAAGGGCCAGCGCGCCCTGATCGTCAGCCCGCCCAAGGCGGGAAAGACGATGGTCCTTCAGGCCATCGCGAATGCGATCACGACCAACAACCCCGAGTGCCACCTGATGGTCGTGCTGGTCGACGAGCGACCAGAAGAGGTCACCGACATGCAGCGCTCGGTGAAGGGCGAGGTCATCGCCTCGACCTTCGACCGACCGCCGACAGACCACATCACCGTCGCCGAGCTGAGCATCGAGCGGGCAAAGCGGCTGGTCGAGCTCGGCCACGACGTGGTCGTGCTGCTCGACTCGATCACCCGCCTGGGCCGCGCCTACAACCTGGGTGCCCCGGCAAGCGGCCGGATCCTCACCGGTGGCGTCGACAGCGCGGCGCTCTACCCGCCCAAACGCTTCCTGGGCGCTGCCCGCAACATCGAGAACGGCGGTTCGTTGACGATCTTCGCCACCGCTCTCGTCGAGACCGGCTCCGCCATGGACACCGTGATCTTCGAGGAGTTCAAGGGCACCGGCAACGCCGAGCTCAAGCTCGACCGTCGGCTCGCGGACAAGCGGATCTTCCCGGCGATCGACGTGGACGCCTCCGGTACCCGCAAGGAGGAGCTGTTGCTCGCACCGCAGGAGCTTCGCATCGTCCTGCAGCTGCGCCGGGTCCTGCACGCCCTCGACACCGGGGCGAGCCTCGAGCTGCTGCTGGACAAGATGAAGGCGACCCGCACCAACGTCGAGTTCTTCATGCAGATCCAGAAGACCACGGTCGAGTAGGACGGCCTCTCGCCCGCCTGAGTCCGAACACCCCGCGGGGGCAGGTGGCGGGAACACCCGGCGGTCACGCGGGCGTTGTCGCCCCCGTGCGTACATCTGGCACACTTGATCGACTCCGGCACCGGTTCCCGTGCACCCGCACGACCCGGCGGCCATTGAACCGAGAGGCACCACCGTGAAGACTGGCATCCACCCGAGCTACACCGAGACCAACGTCTCGTGCACCTGCGGCAACACGTTCACGACCCGCAGCACCGCCGGCGGCGAGATCCGCTGCGAGGTCTGCGCGGCGTGCCACCCGTTCTACACGGGCAAGCAGAAGATCCTCGACACCGGTGGCCGCGTGGCCCGATTCGAGCAGCGCTTCGGCAAGCGCTCCAAGTAGCGACGTCACGGCGCCCGGCTCCCACAGGGGACGGGCGCCGTTCGCATGCCCGGAGCAGGAGCCCGCACGACCCCCGACCAGGAAGACACGACCCATGGCTGACCCGCTGGATGACCTGCTGGCTGAGCACGCCGACCTCGAGGCGCGGCTGGCCGACCCGTCGGTCCACGCCGTCCAGACGACGGCCCGCGAGCTGGGCCGGCGGTACGCCGAGATCGGCCCGATCGTCGCGACCAGCCGCCAGCGGGACGTCCTGCGCGAGGACCTGCAGGCCGCACGGGAGCTCGAGATGGCGCAGGAGGCAGCCGAGCTCGAGGGGCAGCTCGCGGCCCTCGACGCCAAGATCGTCACGATGCTGATCCCGAAGGACCCGGCCGACTCCAAGGACGTGATCCTCGAGGTCAAGGGTGGGGAGGGCGGCGACGAGGCGGCGCTGTTCGCCGGTGACCTGGTGCGGATGTACACCCGCTACGCCGAGAGCCGCGGCTGGAAGGTCGAGCTGGTCAGCCAGACCGAGGGCGAGATGGGCGGCTACAAGGACATTCAGCTTGCCGTGAAGTCGCGCGACCCGGAGAACCCGGTCTACGGCCGGCTGAAGTACGAGGGCGGCGTGCACCGCGTCCAGCGGGTGCCCGCGACCGAGTCGCAGGGCCGGATCCACACCTCTGCCGCCGGAGTGCTGGTACTGCCGGAGGCGGAGGAGGTCGACGTGAGCATCGACCAGAACGACCTGCGCATCGACGTCTACCGCAGCAGCGGTCCCGGCGGGCAGAGCGTCAACACGACCGACTCGGCTGTCCGCATCACGCACCTGCCGACCGGCGTGACGGTCAGCATGCAGAACGAGAAGAGCCAGCTGCAGAACCGCGAGGCCGGCATGCGCGTCCTGCGCGCCCGGCTGCTCGCGCTCGCTCTCGAAGAGCAGGCGGCGAAGGACTCAGCGACCCGTGGCAGCCAGATCCGCACGATGGACCGGTCGGAGAAGATCCGCACCTACAACTGGCCCGACAACCGGATTGCCGACCACCGCAGCGGATACAAGGCCAACAACCTCATGCAGGTGCTCGACGGGGACCTCGATGCGGTGATCCAGTCCCTGGTCGACGCCGACAACGAGGCCGCCCTGAAGGGGGAGCAGTCCTGAAGCTCCAGCACGCGGTACGCCAGGCCACCGAGACGTTGCGCGCCGCCGGCGTCGACAGTCCCGAGCACGACGCCCGCGCTCTCGCCGTATACATCCTGGGGGTGGCCAAGCCGTCGGACCTGGCCCGGTTCGAGAACATCGACGAGACGATGTACGGCAACCTCGTGGCCCGCCGCGCCTCGCGCATACCGCTACAGCACCTGACCGGCTCCGTCGGCTTTCGGTGGATCGAGCTCGAGGTCGGGCCCGGTGTGTTCGTGCCGCGGCCGGAGACGGAGAGCGTCGTGCAGTGGGCCATCGACGCGCTGGTCGGGGTCCCTGCTCCGTTGCTGGTGGACCTGTGCGCAGGATCGGGCACGATCGCGTTCGCCCTGGCCAACGAGGTCCCTGGCGCGACCGTCCATGCCGTCGAACTCGACCCGGGCGCGCTTGCGTGGGCCCGCCGCAACGCCACCCTCCGGGTCCGGGCCGGCGACCCCGAGGTGCACCTGCACCAGGGGTCGGCGTTGGACGCGCTGCCCGAGCTCGACGCGGCGGTGGACCTGGTGGCGAGCAACCCGCCGTACGTCGCGACGCACGAGCGGGCAACCGTGGACCCCGAGGTCGTGGACCATGACCCGGAGACCGCGCTGTTCGCGGGCGAGGACGGGCTCGACGTGATCCGAGACGTCGAACGGGCCGCCCGCCGGCTGCTCAAGCCCGGCGGCCTGGTCGTGGTGGAGCACTCCGACCGGCACGGGACCAGCGCGCCGGAGCTCTTCGTGCGGACCGGCGGCTGGACCGAGATCGCCGACCACCGGGACCTCACCGGACGCGACCGCTACCTGACCGCCAGACTGCTGCCATGACCCGTCCCGGAGGCCGTGCCCGATGAGCACCACCTACGACTGCCGTGACCCCCAGGGCAACGCGGCCGCGGTCGACGCCGCCGTCGCCGCACTGCGTCGCGGACAGCTGGTCGTGCTGCCGACCGACACCGTCTACGGCCTGGCGGCGGATGCGTTCAACCCGACGGCGGTCGGGTTGCTGCTCGAGGCCAAGGGGCGTGGCCGGGACATGCCCACCCCGGTGCTGGTGCCGGCCGTGCGCACGCTCGACGGGCTCCTGGACTACGTCCCGTCGATCGCCCGCGAGCTCGCCGAGGCGTTCTGGCCTGGCGGCCTGACCCTCGTCCTGCACCACGCCGCCACGCTCGCCTGGGACCTCGGCGACACCAAGGGGACCGTCGCGCTCCGGATGCCCCTGGACCCGGTCGCCCTCGCGGTGCTGGAGCAGACCGGCCCGCTGGCCGTCTCGAGCGCCAACCGCACCGGCCTGCCCGCCCCGACGGACGCCGCCGAAGCGGCCCGCCAGCTCGGTACGGCGGTCGAGGTCTACCTCGACGGCGGGGTCACGGGTGACCCGGTCGCGTCGACCATCCTGGACCTGACGGGTGACGTCCCCGTCGTCCTGCGTGTGGGTGCCGTCTCCCTCGAGCAGCTCCGGACGGTGCTGCCCGACCTCGGTGACGCGCCCGACCTCGCAGCACCTGCGTGACCGCCTTTCGGGTCCTGCACCTGTGCACGGGCAACATCTGCCGGTCCCCGATGGGAGAGCTGCTGATGCGAGCTGGACTGGAGGAGCGGCTCGGGGCGGGAGCGGCGGACTTCGTTGTCGAGTCTTCCGGCACGTGGGGGCACACGGGCAGCCCGATGGAGCCCTTCGCGCTGTCCACCCTCGCCGGCCTCGGCGTCGAGGGGGGGAGCTTCGCGGCCCGTGAGCTCGTGGCAGAGCACGTCGCCGCGGCGGACCTGGTCCTCGGGGCCACCCGCGAGCACCGCGCCGCCGCGGTGGTCCTGCAGCCGCGGGCAGCCAAGCGGACCTTTACGCTGCGCGAGTTCGACCGGCTGCTGTCGGCCGTCGACCCTGCCACCCTTCCCGCGGAACGGGTCGCCCGGGCGCAGGCCCTTGTCGCCTCGGCCGCCGCCCAGCGTGGGCTGATCCGTCCCGAGACGCCGCGCGACGACGACATCACCGACCCCTACCAAGGTCCCGAGTCGGGTTTTCGGACCTGCGCGGCACTCATCGCGGCGACCCTGCAGCGCCCGCTGGACCTGCTCGCCGGTCTGCCCGTGTCGGACCGGCCCTTGTAGGCTGGGGCGCACGCCGCAACTCCCTGATCGAGGAGCAAGCCATGACGTTCTGGGGTCCCGATTTCGAAGCCCTCCAGCAGACCGACCCGGAGATCGCCGGGGTCGTCCTGGACGAGCTGGGCCGCCTGCGCGGTGGTTTGCAGCTGATCGCCAGCGAGAACTTCACCAGCCCCGCGGTCCTGGCCGCCCTGGGGAGCACGCTGAGCAACAAGTACGCCGAGGGCTACCCGGGCAAGCGTTACTACGGCGGCTGTGAGGTCGTAGACGTCGCCGAGCGGATCGGGATCGCCCGCGCGAAAGAGCTGTTCGACGCCGACCACGCCAACCTGCAGCCGCACTCCGGTGCCAGCGCCAACCTCGCTGTGTACGGCGCGTTCCTGAACCCCGGCGACACGGTGCTGGCCATGTCGCTCCCGCACGGCGGGCACCTCACGCACGGCACGAAGGTGTCCTTCAGCGGCAAGTGGTTCAACGCGGTGCACTATGGGGTCGCAAAGGATTCAGAGGACATCGACTACGACCAGATGCGGTCGCTGGCGCGTGAGCACAAGCCGAAGATGATCATCGCGGGCGGCTCGGCGATCCCGCGGCTGATCGACTTCGCGGCCTTCCGCGAGGTGGCCGACGAGGTCGGCGCGATCTTGTTCGTGGACGCGGCGCACTTCATCGGCCTCGTGGCCGGCAAGGCGATCCCGAGCCCGGTGCCCTACGCCGACGTCGTCACCTTCACCACACACAAGGTCCTGCGTGGCCCCCGCGGAGGGATGCTCGTGTGCAAGGCGGAGCACGCCGCGAAGCTGGACAAGGCGGTGTTCCCGATGATGCAGGGCGGGCCCCTCATGCACGCCGTGGCCGCCAAGGCCGTCGCGCTCAAGGAGGCCGCGACCCCGGCGTACCAGGCCTATGCCAGGCAGGTCATCGCCAACAGCATTGCGCTTGCCGACGCACTGGCCGCCGAGGGCATGCGGCCGGTCACCGGCGGCACCGACACGCACCTGAGCCTGCTGGACCTGCAGGGCATCGACGTCACGGGCCAGCAGGCCGAGGCGCGCTGCGCTGCCGCCGGCATCGTGCTCAACAAGAACGCGATCCCTTACGACCCGCAGCCGCCGTCGGTCGCTTCGGGCATCCGCGTCGGCACGCCCAGCGTCACCACGCAGGGGATGGTCGAGGGCGACATGAAGGAGATCGCCGCCCTGATCGGCCGAGCTGTCAAGGACGAGGACGGCAGCTCCGCAGAACAGATTCGGCAGGGCGTCGCAGCCCTCGTCACGGCGCATCCGGCGTACCCGCGCGGCAGCGCAGGCACGGGCGGCTGAGCCGCTAGCGTCGCGCCGTGCGCGAGTACCTGCTCGTCCTGTGTGTGGCCGCCGGGGTGACCTGGCTGCTCACCCCTCTGGCGCGCCGGTTCGCGATCTTGATCGGGGCGATCGCCGAGCCGCGTGACCGCGACGTGCACTCCATCCCGACCCCCCGCCTCGGCGGTCTGGCCATGTACGGCGGAATGTGTGCGGCCTTCCTCGTCGCCCACTCGCTGCCGGCCCTGTCGTCGGTGTTCAAGTACTCCGACGTTCAGGCCGTCGTCATCGCCGGAGGTGTCATCACGCTGCTGGGCTTCGTCGACGACCGCTTCCAGCTCGACGCGATCACCAAGCTGGCCGGCCAGACCGTGGCCGCCGGCATCATGGTCCTGCTCGGCCTGCAGCTGCTCACCATCACCCTGCCCGGCTCGGGTGCGGTTTTGCTCGGTCCGGAGGGGGTGCCGCTGACCGTCATCCTCGTGCTGCTGACGGTCAACGCGGTCAACTTCATCGACGGCCTCGACGGGCTCCTCGCAGGGGTCGGCGCGATCGCCGCTCTCGCGCTGTTCGTCTTCTCCTACAGCCTGTCCAGCGGCAAGGTCACCTCGGGCATCGCGCAGGAGCGGATCAGCGCTCCCACGCTGATCGCGGTGGTCCTCGCCGGGATCTGCCTCGGGTTCCTGCCGCACAACTTCAACCCCGCTCGGATCTTCATGGGCGACTCCGGGTCCATGCTGGTCGGCCTGATGCTGAGCGCCTCCGTGACGTCCCTGACCGGCCAGTTCAACTACTCCAACCTGCCGGCCAAGGCGGCCTTCCCGGTGCTGCTCCCGCTGCTGCTGCCCCTGGCGGTCCTTGCGGTGCCCTTCATCGACCTGCTCCTCGCTGTCGTACGCCGGACCAGGGCCGGCCGCAGCCCCTTCTCGCCGGACAAGATGCACCTGCACCACCGACTGCTCGAGATCGGCCACAGCCACACCAGAGCCGTCCTGATCATGTACTTCTGGACCGCCCTGCTCGCCTTCAGCGGCGTCGCCATGTCCCTCACGGGGGTCACCACGGTCTTCGGTGTGGCCGCCTCCATCGCCGTTGTCGGGCTGGTCGCGCTCAACCTCCCCCGGCTGCGCGGCACCCGTCCTGGCCCGCCCGCGCAGTGAGCCGCGCCACCGTCAAGGCGGCCCCTGCCGTCACGACGCTGCTGCGCACCCGCAACCGACGTGCCGGGCTGGTGACCGCTGCCGTCGGAGGCGTGGCCGTGCTCGTGTCGTGGGCGGTCGTCGGAGACCAAGGCCCGCTCTCGGCCCTGCTCGGCACCGTGCTGGTGCTGGTGTTCTTCTCCGCCGGAACCCTGCCGTTCGTGGTGGCCGGGGACGGGACCGGGGGCCGTGCGGGGCTCGCCTTCGTGGTGCTGGGGATGACCTACGTCCTACGGATCCTGCTAGGGGTGGCGGTCTACCAGGTGGCCACCCGCGCACGGTCCGTCGACAGCACCGTTGTCGGCCTGACGATCATCGGGTGCGCGCTGGCGTGGACCAACACCCAGGTGGTGCTCGGGCTGCGGCGCGCGCACCAGCCCACGCTCGAGCTCTGAGGGCGTCTGCCGGGGGCGACGACCGGGCAGGTGGCGTGCTGGACGCAGTGCTGGCTGACCGACCCGAGCAGCATCCCGGCGAACGCCCCGTGGCCGCGGTTGCCCACCACCAGGAGCTGCGCACCCGTCGCGG
>JANXUE010000048.1 GCA_025352005.1 Frankiales bacterium | reverse complement strand
ACCTGTTGGCCGACCCGGACGAGCAGCTCCCCGACGGTGCCGTCCCGCGGCGCAGTCAGGGTGTGCTCCATCTTCATCGCCTCCACGACCACGAGCCGCTGGCCCTTGCTGACAGTCTCGTCCTGCTGCACGTGCACCGCCAGGACGGTGCCCGGCATCGGGCTGGTGATGTCCCCGTCGTGAGCGTGGCCGTCCTGGGCCTTCAAGACCCGGACCTGCTCGGACAGGGCCCAGGCCGCGCCGCCATTGCCGACCCAGGTCGCCGCCCCGTCGACGGCGACGCACCAGCGGGTCGTGCTGCCGTCCAGGGTCACGAGCACGTCGTCCCCGACCAGCGTTCCGGCAACCAGGTGCAGCTCGCCGTCGACCCGCAGAACCTCATCGGCCTGGAGCTCGACGGACCGGGTGCCACCGTCGGGTAGGGCCAGCAGCCAGCTGAGGACCGCCGGACCGACCGGGCGCCAGGCCGTCTGCCACACGTCGCCGCAGGTCGTCAGCCCGTGGTGCAGCGCGTACGCCGCAAGGGCCGCCACCGGCACCTCGTCGGTGGTGAGCTCGATCAGGTGCCGCTCGATGAAGCCGGTGTCGAGGTCGCCCGCGAGCACCTGGGGGTGCGTGATCAACCGGCGCAGAAAAGCTGTGTTGGTCCTCACGCCGAGGACCACCTGGTCGGCCAGGGCCCGGTCGAGCTTGGCGAGCGCGGTCGCCCGGTCGGGCCCCCACGCGATGACCTTGTTCAGCATCGGGTCATAGGTGCTGCCGGTGACCGTCCCCTCGAGCAGGCTGCTGTCGACCCGCACGTCCTCGCCAGTCGGCTCGTGCAGGCGCAGCACGGTCCCACCGGTGGGCAGGAACCCGCGGGCCGGGTCCTCGGCGTAGGTACGGACCTCGACAGCGTGACCGTCGATCACGATGTCCTGCTGCGTCAGGCCGAGGGGAAGACCGGCGGCGACCCGGACCTGCTGTTCGACCAGGTCGATTCCGGTCACGAGCTCGGTCACGGGGTGCTCGACCTGCAGCCGGGTGTTCATCTCCATGAAGAAGAACTCCTCCGGCCGGTCCGCGCTGACGATGAACTCCACGGTGCCCGCGCCGACGTAGCCGACGGCCTGAGCGGTCGCCACCGCCGACGCGCCGATCCGCGCGCGGGTCGCCTCGTCCAGCAGGACCGACGGCGCCTCCTCGACGACCTTCTGGTGGCGGCGCTGCAGCGAGCACTCGCGCTCCCCCAGGTGGATCGTTGTGCCGTATCCGTCGGAAAGGACCTGCACCTCGATGTGGCGGGGGGTCGTGACGTACCGCTCGAGGAAAAGCGTGTCGTCCCCGAACGCCCCGGCCGCCGTACGCCTGGCCGAGACCAGGGCGGCCGGCAGGTCTGCAGGGTCCTCGACGAGGAACATCCCCTTGCCCCCACCGCCGGCGCTCGGCTTGACCAGCACGGGGTAGCCGACTTCGCCCGCCGCCTCGAGCAGGTCGGCGTCCGTCATCGCCGCGTCGGTGCGACCCGGTACGACGGGCACCCCGGCCTTCGACACGGTCCGCTTGGCGCTGATCTTGTCGCCCATGACGCGGACGGCCTCCACCGGCGGCCCGATGAAGACGATGCCGTGGTCAGCGAGGGCCTGCGCGAAGTCGGCGTTCTCGGCCAGGAAGCCGTAGCCGGGGTGGACGGCCTGCGCACCGGACTGCCGGCAGGCCCGCACGACGGCGTCGATCGACAGGTAGGACTCCCGCGCGGGCGCGGGCCCGATCCGGAGGGCGACGTCAGCCTCGCGGACGTGCCGGGCTCCCGCGTCGGCGTCGGAGTAGACCCCGACGGTGCGGATCCCCATGGCCCTCAACGTCCTCATGATGCGGACCGCGATCTCGCCGCGATTGGCCACCAGGACGGTCCCGAACATCTGCGTCCTCACCCTCACGCCAGCCTTCCGGAGCAGTTCCTAGGACGGAAGCAGTCGGGGCGGTCGGCGTCGTGGCGCATCACATGCGGAAGGTGCCGTAGGAGACCGGCTCCAGGGGCGCATTGGCGCACACCCCGAGGGCCAGGCCGAGGACGGTGCGGGTGTCTAGCGGGTCCAGGACGCCGTCGTCCCACAGACGGGCCGTCGAGTAGTACGGGTGTCCCTGGTCCTCGTACTGCTGGCGGATCGGCTCCTTGAAGGCGTCCTCGTCCTCTGGGGACCACGCGCCGCCCTGGAGCTCGATCCCGTCGCGCCGGATCGTCGACAGCACCGAGGCCGCCTGCTCGCCGCCCATGACCGAGATCCGGGCGTTGGGCCACATCCAGAGGAACCGCGGGGAGTAGGCCCGGCCGCACATCGAGTAGTTGCCCGCCCCGAACGACCCACCGATGACGACGGTGAGCTTCGGCACGCGGGCGCAGGCGACGGCCATGACCATCTTCGCGCCGTGCTTGGCGATCCCCCCCGACTCGTACTCCCGGCCGACCATGAAGCCGGTGATGTTCTGCAGGAACAGCAGCGGGATCTTGCGCTGGTCGCACAGCTCGATGAAGTGGGCGCCCTTCATGGCGCTCTCGCTGAACAGCACGCCGTTGTTGGCGATGATCCCGACCGGGTGCCCGTGCAGCCGCGCAAACCCGGTGACGAGGGTCGCGCCGTACTCCTTCTTGAACTCCTGGAAGCGCGAGCCGTCGACCAGCCTGCCGATCACCTCCCGGACGTCGTACGGCGTGCGCGCATCCGAGGGGACCACGCCGTAGAGGTCGGCAGGGTCCAGGGCAGGCTCGACGGATGGCTCGACGTCCCAGGGCTTCTGGGTGCGTGGGCCGAAGGTGGAGACGATGCCGCGGACGATCCGCAGAGCGTGTGCGTCATCGTCGGCGAGATGGTCCGTCACACCGGACACCTTGCTGTGCAGCAGGCCACCGCCGAGGTCCTCGGCGGTGACCACCTCACCGGTCGCGGCCTTCACCAGAGGTGGGCCACCGAGAAAGATCGTGCCCTGGTCACGGACGATCACGGCCTCGTCCGACATGGCCGGGACGTAGGCGCCACCGGCGGTGCAGGAGCCGAGCACCGCAGCGACCTGTGGGATGCCACGCGCGCTCATGGTGGCCTGGTTGTAGAAGATCCGCCCGAAGTGCTCGCGGTCGGGGAAGACGTCGTCCTGTTTGGGCAGGAACGCGCCTCCGCTGTCCACGAGGTAGAGGCAGGGCAGGTTGTTGTGCAGCGCCACCTCCTGCGCCCGGAGGTGCTTTTTGACCGTCATCGGGTAGTAGGTCCCGCCCTTGACGGTGGCGTCGTTGGCGACCACGACGCACTCGCGCCCGTTGACCCGCCCGATACCGGTGATGACACCGGCACCAGGGGCGTCGCCGCCGTACATGCCCTCAGCAGCAAGGGGACTGAGCTCGAGGAAGGCGGAGCCTCGGTCGAGCAGGGCGTCGACGCGCTCGCGTGGCAGCAGCTTGCCGCGGGCGACGTGCTTGTCGCGTGAGGTCTGGGGACCGCCCTTGGCGGTCTTCGCCAGCAGGGTGCGGAGGTCCCCGGCGAGCCCCCGATGATGGGTGTCGTTACGGGTGAACGCCTCACTGCCAGGAGCGGCGGCACTGCGTAGGACGGGAGCGTCCATGAAGCGGGTCCTCTCTTGTGAGCGTTCCCTGGTCGGCAGTATGTTAGCGATCCCTAACGTGAGAGAGCAACCCTGTGGGATCACCGAGGCAGAAGCAGCTGCTTCGAGAGGCTGCCCGCATGTTCGCCGAGTTCGGCTATCACGGGGTCTCGATCGAGGACCTGGGCGCGTCCGTGGGGATCAGCGGCCCCGGCGTCTACCGGCACTTCCCCTCCAAGGACGCGCTGCTGTCGGACCTGCTGGTCGGTATCTCCGAGGACCTGCTGCAGAACGGCCGCGCGGAGGTCGCCGCGGCCCGCACCCCCGCCGAGGCCCTCGAGCGGCTCGTCGACCGGCACCTCATCTTCTCCTTCAACGACCCGGACCTCATCCGCGTCCAGGACCGTGACCTGGCCTCCCTCTCGCCGGCCGACCAGCGGCAGGTCAAGCGCCTGCAGCGCGCCTACGTCGAGCTGTGGGTGGACCAGCTGGTCCCGCCGCTGGAGCGGGCAGCGGCCAGGGCACGGGCCCACGCGGTGTTCGGCCTGCTCAACAGCACTCCGCACCTGACAGGTGACCGTTCGGCGATGCTGCGTCAGATGGCCCTGGCAGCGCTGCGCTGCTGACGGTGGCGCCTGAGGGAAGGATGGCGGCGTACCGTGTGTTGAGAAAATTGCATACGCAACAACCCCTTCCTGAGGAGCGAGAGCATGCCCGCCGTCACCGCCGACACCCTGACTCTGTCCCGGATCCCGCGCGCCGGCCTGGGCGACATCGAGCGCCCGGTCACGCAGGTGACCACCGCGCCGAGCGGCTACGAGGGCGAGGGCTTCCCGGTCCGGCGGACCTTTGCCGGCATCAGCTCGAGCGACCTCGACCCGTTCATCATGATGGACCAGATGGGCGACGTGGACTACGCACCCGGCGAGCCCAAGGGCACCAACTGGCACCCGCACCGGGGCTTCGAGACCGTCACCTACATCATGGACGGCGCTTTCGAACACCAGGACTCGCACGGTGGCGGCGGCTTCATCAAGGACGGCGCGACGCAGTGGATGACCGCCGGCGGAGGCATCCTGCACATCGAGACACCGCCCGCCGAGCTTGTGGTCAGCGGCGGGACGTTCCACGGCGTGCAGCTGTGGGTCAACCTGCCGGGCAAGGACAAGATGATCGACCCGGCCTACCAGAACCTCGAGGGCGGTGACGTTGCCCTGCTCTCGAGCGACGACGGCGGCGCGCTGGTGCGGGTCATCGCCGGTGAGCTGGCCGGCCACCGCGGGCCGGGCTCGACCCACACGCCCATCACCTTCGTGCACGCCACGATCGCGCCAGGCGCATCGCTGAGCGTGCCGTGGAACCCGGCGTACAACGCGCTGGTCTACGTGCTCGCGGGTAGTGGCAAGGTCGGGACGGAGGGCCGGCCGGTCCATGCCGGACAGACGGTGGTCTTCGGCAAGGGCGACCACCTGACGGTCGCGGCCGACGACAAGCAGAGCTCCCGCTACGGCTCGCTGGAGGTCCTCGTCCTGGGCGGGGAGCCGATTCGGGAGCCGGTCGCGCAGTACGGCCCGTTCGTCATGAACACCCGCGAGCAGCTGCAGAAGGCGGTCGAGGACTTCCAGTCCGGCCGGTTCGGACAGATCCCCGCGAACGCCCTGATGCCCCACGTCCTGAGCTGAGGCACACTCGGGCCGGTGAGGCTGCTGCTCCCCGAGTCCCGTGAGGTCACTCCCGACGACCTGCCCGACGTGTACGACGTGGGGCCATCGCTGCGCGCCGGGTTCGTCCTGTCCGCTGACGGGGCGATCGCGGTCGACGGCACCTCCTTCGCACTGAGCAGCGCTGCCGACAAGGCGGTCTTTCGTGCGCTGCGGACCGTGACGGACGCCGTCGTCGTCGGTGCCGGTACCGCACGGGACGAGGACTACGGGCCGGTGCGGCACAGCCCAGCTGCTGCGGCCTGGCGGGCCGCCCACGACCGCACGACCCCGACCACTCTGGTCGTCGTCAGCCGCTCCGGCCGAGTGTCCGCGCAAGCCCGCTTCCTCGACGGACCGGTCCTGCTCGCCGTCCCAGAAGGCGTCCCCATTGACGCCGACGTCTCGGCGAGGGTCGAGATAGTCCGGACCGTCGACCCCGTGGAGCTGGTGGCCGCGCTCGCCGACCGCGGCCTGCACCGGCTGCTGTGCGAGGGCGGCCCCTCGCTGCTGACGTCGCTGCTGGCCGGGGGCGTTGTCGACGAGCTCTGCCTCACGACGGCGCCGTTGGCCGTGGGCGACGCGCCACGGCTGCTTGGCGCGCTGCCTGGAGCGCGCGATCTGCGGCTGCTCTCGCTCGCCTACGACGACCCCGGGGTGCTGCTGTCCCGCTGGGCCGTCGTACGGTCGACGGGTGACTGAACCCGACCTCAAGGACCTGCCCGTCAGCGGCTTCGACTCCCTGCTGGGTCTGCGCTTCGACGAGGTGACCCGCGATGGTGTCGTGGCCCGCTTCGACGTGACGCCCGCCTTGCACCAGCCGTATGGGATTTTGCACGGCGGGGTGCTGTGCAGTGTCGTCGAAAGCGTCGGGTCGGTCTCCGGGGCAGCCTGGTACGGCGGGGCAGTGGTCGGCACGTCCAACCACACGAACTTCCTCAAGGCCGTCCGATCCGGCACCCTCACGGTCACGTCGGTCCCCATCCACCGCGGCAAGACCCAGCAGCTGTGGGACATCAACGTCACCGACGAGGCCGGGGTGCTGGTCGCGAAGGGTCAGCTGCGCCTAGCCAACCTCGATCGTGCCAGCGGCGCTGACCGCATCGGCCATTAGCGTCTGAACTCCCGCTGCTGACCGTCAACCCTTGAGCAGCGCCACGGCGTCAGCGACGGGGGCCCGCGCCACGATCAGATCCTTGAGCTTGAAGACAAACGCTCCGGCGGAAAAGCCGACGACGGCGGTCAGCCGCCCGTCCCGCGAGTAGAGCGCCAGCGGCCTCGACTTCGGGCCCACCTCGAGCATCAGCACGTCGTCGTCGGAGTGCGCCTCCCCGAGCCCCTGCAGCTTCACGTCGTACTGGTCGCTCCACCAGTACGGCGGAGTGGTGACCGGCTGCCGCTCCCCGAGGATTGCCGCCGCGACCGTCGCCGCCTGCTCGGTCGCGCTTGTCCAGTGCTCGCGCCGGAAGCTGCCGCCGAGTCCGTCGGCCCAGCGGGCGACGTCCCCGACCGCCCACACCCCCTCGGCCGCCTGCCCGACCTGGTCGCAGACCACCCCGTCGGCGAGCTCGAGCCCGCTGCCCTCGAGCCAGCCGGTCGCCGGCGTGACACCCATTGCCTCGAGCACCACATCCACGTCGAGCACGGTCCCGTCGGACAGCTCCAGCCGGGTCCTGGTTGCTGCGGCCACACCGGTGCCGAGGTGCAGGTGGACGCCGCGGCCTTCGTGCAGGTCGGCGATCCGCTGCCCGACCTGGTCACCGAGGACCCGCACCAGAGGCTTGGGCAGGACGTCGACGAGGTGCACCTCCACGTCCTTGGCCCGTGCGCTCGCGGCGACCTCACACCCGATCAGGCCGGCTCCGACGACCCCGATGACGGCACCGGGGACGAGCAGGGGCGCCAGGCCCAGGCAGTCGTCGAGCGTCCGGAGCACCTGCCCGGGCGCACCCGGCAGCCGGCGAGGCGTCGCCCCGGTGGCGACGACCAGCTCGTCGAACGCGACCGGTCCGGCTGCGGTCGTGACGGTCCGGTCCGCCATGTCCAGCCCGGTGACGGTGGTGCCGAGCCGCAGGTCAAGGCGCAGGTCGGCGTAGTCGCCCTCGGCGCGCAGGTAGACCGGCGGGCGGTCCCCGCGCAGGACGTGCTTGGACAGCGGTGGCCGGTCGTAAGGCAGGTGCACCTCCTCGCCCAGCAGCACCAGCTCACCATCGAATCCCCTGTCCCGCAGGGCTTCAGCGGTGCGCAGCCCGGCCAGGCCGGCACCGACGATCAGGACCCTCATGCGCCGTAGGTCTTCTCGCGCCCATACGCATCGGTCTGCCTTGCGGCGGCAGCGACGAGCCCGGGCACGACCGCGTCCAACTCGGCTACCTCGAACCCACCCTCCTTCTCGTACGCCGGTCCGACCCCCCAGCCCTCCGCCACGCTGACGTGCCCGGCCCGGACGTTGAAGACCTGGCCGTTGACGGTCGCCAGCGGCGAGCCGAGCCAGACGACGAGGGCGACCAGGTGCTCCGGGCCCCCCGGGTTCTGCCACCCGGTGCGCGCTTCGAGCTCGTCGAGGCGGTCCTTGTAGCCGGTGAGGCCCTCGGTCATCGCGGTGAGGGCACTAGGAGCGATCGCGTTGGCGAGCACGCCGTACCGCCAGAGCTCCTCGCCCAGGATCTGTGTGAAGGCCGCGATGCCGGCCTTCGCGGTGCCGTAGTTCGCCTGACCGATGTTGCCGTAGATCCCCGACGGGCTGGACGTGTTGACGATGCGGGCAACCTTGGGGGTGCCCGCCTTGGACTGCTCGCGCCAGTAGGACACGGCGTATTTGGTCGGCGCGAAGGTCCCGCGAAGGTGGACCTTCATCACCGCGTCCCAGTCGTCGATGCCCATGTTGACAAACATCCGGTCCCGCAGGATCCCGGCGTTGTTGACCAGGGTGTCCAGGCCACCGAACTGTGCGAGCGCGGTCTGCACGAGCCGGCCCGCGCCCTCCCAGTCGCTGATGTCGTCGGTGTTGGCGACGGCCTCGCCGCCGAGCGCCCGGACCTCCTCCGCGACGGCGTGCGCGCTGTCAGCGCTGACGTCGTTGACAACGACCCGGGCCCCCTCCCTCGCGAACAGCAGCGCCTCCGCCCGGCCGATGCCCCCACCGGCTCCGGTGATCACGACGACCCGTCCGTCACAGCTGCTCACGACGTATTCCTCCTCGAGACCCTGCTCGTCTAGTTGGCTTGGATGGTAGGTGCGTGCCACCCCTTCCCCCCGTTGCGTCCTAGCTCGCACGCTGAGTCAAGGGGGCAGTTCCTAGGACGCCACCAGTCGGTACGTCGAGAAGGCGGGCCTACTCGAGGCGCTGGGTGAGGACACCGCTTTTGAGCAGGGCCTCAACGTCCTGGTCGGACAGGCCCAGCTCGGCGGCGACCTCCCGGCTGTGTTCGCCGGGCAGCGGCGGCGGTCGGTGGATCCCCAGCGGCGTCCGGGACAGCCGCGGGGCGGGGGCAGCCTGGGTGATGCCGTCGACCTCGACGTAGGTCTGCCGGGCCACCAGGTGCGGATGCTGCTCGCGCTCGGACCAGTCAAGGACCGGTTGCACGCAGGCGTCGGTGTGCCCGAGCAGGGCGCTCCACTCGTCGCGAGGACGGGTCAGCCAGTGCGCGGCCCACTGTTGCTTCAGCGCCGGCCACTGGTCGGGCGGGGCCTGCAGGAAGCGGCTGTCGTCCTGCCCCTCCCCAAAGCCCGAGACGCGGACGAGCTCGGCGTAGAACTGCGGCTCCAAGGCGCCGACGGCCACCCACTTGCCGTCTGCGCAGGGGTAGACGTCGTACCAGGGGGCGGAAGAGTCCAGAACGTTGGCGGCACGGTGACCGAGGTCCCAGACCCCCAGCTGCGCCATCGCGGTGAACATGGTCGTGAGGACCGAGACGCCGTCGACCATGGCGGTATCCACAACCTGGCCGAGCCCTGAGCTGCGGGCCTCGAGCAGGGCCGCCAGGACGCCCATCACCAGAAACAGCGAGCCGCCCGCGTAGTCGCCGACCAAGTTGAGCGCGGCGACCGGCGCCTCGTTCTTGCGCCCAGTGGCCCACAGCGCCCCGGTCAGGGCGATGTAGTCGATGTCGTGGCCGGCGACCTTGGCAAGCGGTCCGTCCTGGCCCCAGCCCGTCATCCGCGCGTAGACGAGCCGCGCGTTGCGCGCGGCGCACTCCTCGGGTCCGAGACCGAGCCGCTCGGCCACGCCGGGCCGGAAGCCCTCGATGAGCACGTCCGCGGTGACAGTCAGGTCACGCACGAGGGCGACCCCCGCCGGGTGCTTGAGGTCGACGGCGATCGAGCGCTTGCCGCGGTTGACGACGTCGCCGCGCTCGCCGGTGCCGAGCTGCAACCCACCGGGGACCACGCGGTCCACGCGGACGACGTCGGCGCCGAGGTCGGCGAGCAGCATCGCGGCGAACGGACCCGGCCCCAGCCCGGCGAGCTCGACGACGCGGATGCCGGCCAGCGGTCCTTGGGGTGCGGTCACGCCGACAGGATGCAACATGCCCGCCTCAGGTGGGGATCCAGGTCGCCACGAAGTAACCCACCCCGTACGGCGCCTCCGCCAGGTGGACGGCACCTGTCCAGCCCCGTGGCGCTGCTCCACCGGGACGCACCTCCGCCAGCGCGGCCCTCGCGGCTGCCCGCCAGGCGTCCAGTCCGCCGACGAGCAGGGTTTCGGCGAGGGTGGGCTCCAGAGCCAGCAGCGCCTCTGGATCACCTGCTGCCAGGGCGTTCTCGACCACGGCGTCGAAGCCGGCGGCCCGCTCGTCGAGGTGCCCGGGGGCCTTCTCCGTACGCCGCGCGGTGCCGTCACCCACGACCAGCAAACCTTCGACCGCCGGCAGCTGGGACGTGGCCGTGACGCCGTAGAGCGATGCGGCCGGGAGCAGGGTCCGACCGACGGCCAACGCCAGCGGGAGTGGCCTGTCGGCAGGCCGGCCGGGCGCGCCGTACGGCGTCGCGTCGACCGTGCCCGTCACCCGGCCCTGTGTGGGCGACGCTCCTACGACCAGGACGTCACCACCGTCGAGGGCCGAGATCGCCTGCTGGCAGACACTACGCAGAGCCGTGATGGCCCCGCCGAGGGCGTCAAGCAACAACGGCGGGGAGGGCACGAAAACCAGGACGCGGACCACTCAGGCCAGCCCTCGCACGTTGACGACCGGCTCGGTCAGCCCCTTGATCGCGTCCACCATCCGCAGCACCCGCAGGGTCGCGCCCACGTCATGGGCACGGAAGACCCGCGCGCCCTGCCAGGCGCAGACGGCCGTCGCGGCGAGAGTCCCCTCGAGCCGCTCGTCGGGGAGAAGGTCGAGCACCTCCCCTACGAAGTCCTTGCGGGACAGGGCCATCAGCACCGGCCAGCCGGTCGCGACCAGGTCCGAGGTGCGGGCCGTCAGCTGCAACGAGTGGCGGGTGTTCTTGCCAAAGTCGTGGCCAGGATCGACCAGCACCGACTCGCGCGGCACGCCCGCCGCGACGGCCCGCTCCGCAAGTCCCGTCACGGTCGTGACCACATCCGCGACGACGTCCGGGTAGCTGACCCGATGGGGCCGGGTCCGCGGCGGCAGGTGACCCGCGTGCGTGCAGACGACCCCTGCCTCGAAGGAAGCGGCCACGGCGAAGGTCTCGGGCTCGGGTGCCTCCCACGCGTCATTGACGAGGTCGGCGCCGGCAGCCAGGACGAGCTCGGCCACAGACGCGCGGTAGGTGTCGACGCTGATCACGACCTGCGGGTGTGCCGCGCGCACCCGTTCGACGACCTCGACGACACGGTCGGCCTCCTCAGCTGCGCTGACCTCCGCCCCGGGGGCGGCCTTCACGCCACCGATGTCCACGATGTGCGCACCAGCAGCGACGACGTCGTCGACCCGGTCGAGAGCTGCCTGCAGCCCGAAAGTCGCCCCCCTGTCGAAGAACGAGTCCGGGGTGCGGTTGACGATCGCCATGACCAGGGACGTCTCGGGCAGGAGCTTGCCGCGGAACTGCAGCACTAGGAGGCCTGCTCCTGCGACAGCGTGGCCACCGGAGGCAGGACGGCAAGGCGCACCGGCCACGTGGCTGCGTCGAACCCGTCAGCTCCCCGGCTGAACTGCACCAGCTCCCGCCCGGCCGGGCTGTCCCCGTGCCGCTCCAGAGCCGCCGCCAGGACCTCTGCGGCCATCCGGCCGAGTGCCGCGTCGCTGTGGTGGCGGTGGTGCCGCTCGCCGATGTCGGCCTGGGTCATCGCCTCCAGCCCGACCAGGGCGAGAACGTCGACCAGCATGGCGATCTCAAGCCCGTACCCCGTGGCGAACGGCAACCTCGACAGCAAGGTACGACGGGCAGCGAGCTCCCCCGACAGGGGCTGGACGAACCCCGACAGGGGAGGCCACCAGGCGTTGAGCAGCGGCCGCGCGAGCATCTCGGTGACCCGACCGCCGCTGCCGTGCTGCAGGACCCCGTCGACGGTCAGGGGTCGGTCGAAGGCGGCCTTGACGAACTGGATCTGCGGCGCGAGTAGCAGCGGGGTGAGCAGTGCGGTCGCGGTGGCCGCACGGGACGGCTCGACGTCGGCGTCCAGGAACACCAGCAGGTCTCCGGTGACCTGCTGCTGGGCCCACCACAGTGCGCCGCCCTTGCCGGCCGGCCGGTGCCCGTGGGCCTGCTCCGGGAGCCGCAGGACGCGCGCCCCGGCCGAGGCGGCGCGCTGCGCCGTACCGTCGGTGGAGCCGCCGTCGACGACGACCACCTCATCGACCAGACCGGCCGCGAGCAGCTCGTCGACCAGGGGGCCGACGACGCCCTCGACGGTGCGTTCCTCGTCCAGGGCGGGTACGACGACCGACACGGTCTGCCCGTCCTTGCGGGCTACCAGCTCCGCCACCGGCACGGCCGGCCACGCGGTCCGGCCGCGCCACCACGAGGCGAGGGAGTCAGGCACGTCCTTACCGTAACGGCCACTGCTAGCGTCGGCCCGGTGACCAGCGGCCAGGGCGTGGATCTCGCCGCGGCTGCTCGTGCGGTCCAGGACCTGCTCCGGGCCCTTGGGCAGGACCCGGACAGCGAGCACCTGCGGCGTACGCCGGAGCGGGTAGCGAGGGCTTTCGAGGAGCTACTGACGCCACACCCGGTCGACCCCACGACCTTCCCCAACGACGAGGGCTACGACGAGCTGGTCGTCGTACGCGACATCCCGTTCCACAGCCTGTGCGAGCACCACCTGCTGCCGTTCGTCGGCAAGGCACACCTGGCGTACCTGCCCAGGGACCGGATCCTGGGGCTGTCGAAGCTCGCCCGCGTGGTGGAGCACTTCAGCCGTTCTCTTCAGGTGCAGGAGCGGATGACCCAGCAGATCGCCAACTGGCTGGAGAGCCAGCTCAAGCCGCGCGGCGTCGGGGTCGTCATCGAGGCCGAGCACATGTGCATGCGCCTTCGCGGGGTACGAACCCCCGGCACTATGACGGTCACCAGCGCGCTGCGCGGCGCCTTGCGCAACGACGCGCGCACCCGCGGAGAGTTCCTCGACCTGGTCCGCTGACAGCGGGTCTCAGGCCTGGAAGCGGTACCCCAGCCCGCGCACGGTGAGCAGCCGGACCGGTCGGGACGGGTCAGCCTCGACCTTCCCGCGCAGCCGTTTCACGTGGACGTCGACGGTGGTGGGGTCGCCGCTGTGGCCTGGGCCCCACACCAGGTCCAGGGCCTCTTCGCGACCGACGACCCGGCCATCGCGCCGGATCAGCAGCTCGAGCAGCCCGAACTCCTTCGGCGGCAAGTGGATCAGCTGGTCGTCCTGCAGGAAGACGTGCCGGGCCAGGTCCATCACGAAGGGACCGGCCCGCAACAGCTCGCCGGTGACCGGACGGGCCCGCCGTCGCAGGACGGCCCGGACCCGGGCGGCGAGCTCACAGCGGGTGACACCGCTCATGACGCAGTCGTCGGCGCCGGCCTCGAGGTAGCGCTCCAGCGGGGTGCGCACCTCTCGCAGCGCCACCACGACAGGCACCGACGACAGCTCCCGCAGCGCGCGGAGCTCCTCGAGCGCCGAGGTGGCATCAGTGTGCAGCAGGACCAGGTCGACAGCGCCGCTCTCCACCTGTTGCAGCAGGCCGTTCCTCGGGACGACCAGGACTGCCATCCCCTGGTCCCGCAGCCCCTCGACCAAGCTGGAGCGGCCACCCTCAGTGGCCTTCACCAGGATTCTGGGGACGACGGCGAGCGGTCCGGTCCGCTGCGACGGGAACGGCGCCGCCATCGGCGGCAAGGGGACAGGCTCGGCAGCGTGCACGTGACGAACCTGGCAGTGCAACCAAGCGTCAGGGTTGCCATCGGGTGAACGCCGCGCGAAGAACCCACGGACAAGACTCGCCCACTAGGCCGACCCGGGTATCCCCCAGGGCCGTACGTGCCCCACACTTTGAGGATCGATCCCCCCTGTGAGGAGCTCCGATGGCCGATCAGCCGAAGAAGGACCCTGTCAACGACGAGCGACGTCAGATCGACCACGTCCGGGCGGACCTGGTCCGCGAGTTCGCTGCGGTCCCCGAGCAGATGGTGGACGATCAAGTTGCCCTCGACGTCGGCCGCTTAGCCGCCGCGCCGGTCCGCTCCTTCGTCCCGGTCCTGGTTCGCCGCGCAGCGCGGGAGCGGTTGCGTCACCTGATCTGAGGTAGCGGGCACGGGACAGACCCCGGTCGCACCGGCGAACTGGGACACCGGCGTCCCAAGCAGTCTGTCCACGCTGCGTCCATGTGGTGTTCACTCGTGCCGTGGAACATCAGGGCGTGACCATCACATGACCGGCTCCACTGCCGCACTGACTGCTGCTGCCATCGCCGAGCCGGTACCCAGCAGCCCCCGCCGGTTCCTCAACCGTGAAGTGTCCTGGCTCGACTTCAACCAGCGCGTGCTGGCCCTCGCCCAGGACGGCCGCACGCCGCTGCTCGAGCGCACCAAGTTCCTCGCCATCTTCGCGACCAACCTCGACGAGTTCTTCATGGTCCGCGTGGCGGGCCTGATGCGTCGGCTCGAGACCGGCCTCGGTGTACGCAGCGCGGACGGTCTGGGCACCCGCCAGCAACTCGAGCTGATCCGGTCCCAGGCCCGTGACCTGGCGCAGGAGCATGCCCGCACGTTTCTGGACCAGGTGCGCCCTGATCTGGCCGCAGCCCGTATCGAGATCCTTGCATGGGCCGACCTGCCCGCCGCCGAGCAGCTTCGGCTGCACGGCTGGTTCCGCGAGCGGATCTTTCCCGTGCTCACGCCGCTCGCCGTGGACCCCGCGCATCCCTTCCCCTACATCAGTGGACTGTCACTCAACCTGGCGGTCCTGGTCCGCGACCCCCAGACCGGCACCGAGCGCTTCGCCCGCGTCAAGGTCCCTAACAACGTCGGCCGGTTCGTCGAGATCCTCGACGGCCCGCTGGGCACCGCCCGCTACCTGCCGCTCGAGGAACTGATCGGGGTCCACCTGCAACAGCTGTTCCCCGGGCTCGACGTCCTGGCCCATCACGCCTTTCGGGTGACACGCAACGCCGACCTGGAGGTTGAGGAGGACCGCGACGAGGACCTGCTGCAGGCCCTGGAGCGTGAGCTGTCCCGCCGTCGCTTCGGTCCGGTGGTCCGGCTCGAGGTCGGCGAGCACATGGACCCGCACGTCCTCGACCTGCTCGTGCGCGAGCTCGACGTGACTCTGGATGACGTCGTCGCCGTACCGGGGCTGCTTGCCTTGAGCTCGCTGCACGAGCTGTCGGCCGTGGACCGGCCCGAGCTCAAGGACGAGCCGTTTGTCCCGGCCACGCACCCGCGGCTGGTGGACGGTGAGCAGCCGGCCGACATCTTTGCCGCGCTACGCGAGGGCGACATCCTCGTGCACCATCCCTACGACTCCTTCAGCACCAGCGTCCAGCGCTTTCTCGAGCAGGCCGCTGCCGACCCTCAGGTCCTCGCGATCAAACAGACGCTCTACCGCACGTCGGGTGACTCCCCGATCGTCGACGCCCTCATCGACGCCGCCGAGGCCGGCAAGCAGGTCGTCGTCGTCATCGAGATCACCGCCCGGTTCGACGAGCAGGCCAACATCCGCTGGGCGCGCAAGCTCGAGCGGGCCGGCTGCCACGTCGTCTACGGCCTGCTCGGACTCAAGACCCATTGCAAGGCAGCGCTCGTCGTGCGCCAGGAGGCGGGCGGTCTGCGCCGCTACTGCCACCTCGGCACCGGCAACTACCACCCGCGCACCGCCCGGCTGTATGAGGACCTGGGGCTGTTCACCGCCGACCCCGAGCTTGGCGCCGACCTCACCGACCTGTTCAACGCCCTCACCGGCTACAGCAACCAGACGGAGTACCGCGACCTGCTCGTCGCCCCGCACGGCGTCCGCTCCGGCCTGGTGGAGCAGATCCGCGCCGAGGCCGACCACGCCCGCGCCGGTCGCCTCTCGGGTATCTGGATCAAAGCCAACAGCGTCGTCGACGAGGAGCTCATCGACGCCCTGTACGACGCTAGCCAGGCCGGCGTCCCCATCGAGGTGGTCGTCCGCGGCATCTGCGCGATCCGCCCCGGCGCCCCGGGACTGTCCGAGACCATCCGGGTCCGAAGCATCCTGGGCCGGTTCCTCGAGCACTCCCGCGTGATGTCCTTCGTCAACGGTGGCGACCCGGAGTACTGGCTCGGCAGCGCCGACCTGATGCACCGCAACCTCGACCGTCGCGTCGAGACCCTCGTCAGGGTCAAGGACCCGGCGGTCAAGGAACGGCTCGGGGGCATCCTCGACCGACTCTTCGCTGACGATGTGATCCGCTGGGAGCTCGACGTCGAGGGCTCCTGGCACCCGGCACCCGCTTCAGGCGGGGTCGACGTGCAGAGCGAGATGCTGCGCAGGGCAGCCCGCGAGCAGGGGCCGGTGGCCTAGCCTCGCCCCATGCGCCTGGGAGTGCTCGACGTCGGGTCCAACACCGTTCACCTGCTCGTCGTCGACGCGCACCCAGGCTCCCACCCCGACCCGGTGCGCAGCCACAAGACCGAGCTGCGCCTTGCGGAGCTGATCGGACCCGACGGCCGCCTCGGGGTGCACGGGACATCCCTGCTCGTCGAGGCGGTGCGCGCAGCGACGCGGGCGTCCGAGGAGGAGGAGGTCGAGGACCTGGTGGCCTTCGCGACCTCAGCCGTCCGCGACGCGATGGACGGGGCCGAGGTCATCGAGGCGGTCCGTGACCAGACCGGCGTGGACCTTGTCGTCCTGCCCGGCGGGGACGAGGCAGCTATGACCTTCCTGGCCGTTCGACGGTGGTTCGGCTGGAGCGCCGGGCGCCTGCTGTGCCTTGACATCGGCGGTGGCTCCCTGGAGATCGCCGCCGGGCGCGACGAGACGCCTGACCTCGCGGTGTCGGTGCCTCTGGGTGCCGGGCGCCTCACCAGGGAGTGGCTGCCAGGCGACCCGCCGTCGCGTAAGGACGTCGCGG
>JANXUE010000305.1 GCA_025352005.1 Frankiales bacterium | reverse complement strand
GACGTCTACGGCGACGGCCGGTCCGAGCGCCTGGTCGGTGAGTTTCTCCGGGACCACGGCGGCATCACGGTGGCGACCAAGATGGGCCGCCGCGCAGCTCCTCACGTCGCCCAGGCCTACGCGCTCGCGCGGTTCCGGGAGTGGACGGACCGCAGTCGGTCCCACCTTGGGGTGGACATGCTGGACCTGGTGCAACTGCACTGCCCTCCGACGTCGGCCTATCACGATGACGAGGTCTTCGACGCCCTGGACACCCTTGTCGAGGAGGGACGTACCCGGGCCTACGGCGTCTCCGTCGAGACCTGCGACGAGGCGCTGCGGGCGATCGCCCGGCCTGGGGTTGCGTCGGTGCAGATCATTCTCAACGTCCTGCGCCGCAAGCCGCTGGAGCAGGTCCTACCCGCTGCCGTGAAGGCGGGCGTCGGCGTCATTGTCCGGGTGCCGCTGGCCAGCGGTCTGCTCTGCGGCCAGTACGACGAAAGCACGACCTTCGCTCCCGACGACCACCGCACCTACAACCGGAACGGCGAGGCCTTCGACCGGGGCGAGACCTTCGCGGGCGTCCCCTATGAGGTGGGGGTGGCGGCCGCACGTGACGTGGCCGCGCTCACCCCGGACGGTGCGACGACGGCCCAGCTCGCGCTGCGCTGGCTGCTCGACCAGCCGGGCGTCACGACGGTCATCCCCGGTGCGCGCAACGCCGACCAGGCGCGCGCGAACGCCTCAGCAGCAGGGCTCTCACCGCTGGACGCGCCGACCCTCGAGTCACTTGCAGGGATCTACGACGCGCGCGTCCGTGAGCACGTGCACCACCTCTGGTAGATCTCGGAGGTCGGCCAGGTGGGCGTGCTCTGCCTCAGGACAGCCCACCCGACTGGCTCAAGCCACGGCGCGGTCGTGACGACACATCGGGCATGGCCCTTGCGTGTCTTCACACCGACCACCCCGTGGGCGACGGGACGTTCTGCCGCATCTGCGGTCGTCATTACGTCGACGCACCCCAGCCGGTCGAGGATGTCCACGCCACGCCCGCGCCGGTCGAGGGCCTTTCCGCCGCCGAGCATGAGCTGCCCCTCCATGACGCCCCCCAGGCCGGTGGCTCGGCTGTGATGGAGGCACCCATCTCGCCCGTGCTCCCTGAGCAGGCCCATACCTGGTCTGCCCCGCCTGCGACGTCGGTCCCGCCGGGGGTGGTGCTCGTGCCCGAGGCCTGGCTTGCTGACGCCTCTGAGCAGGCCGTGGACGACGGCGAGCAGACAGCCGAGCCCGACCCGACACCCACGGCCGGCCGCCTGTCACAGAGCCAGCTGCTTGCCGTGGCCGGCTTCGGGGGCGGCGCCCTCGTCATGGCCCTGCTGGACCGACTCGTCCTCTGACCACCGGACCGCCTGGCCGACCAGGCGGGCGCGCCCGCAGGAACAGGTAGACCTTGGGCGGTGGCAGGATCGACCCATGAGCGCCACGTCGACCCTCAACGCCGACCTCGTCCTGGAGGGCGGCGGAGTCCGGGGCATCGGCCTGGTCGGGGCGGTGGCCGCCCTGGACGAGGCCGGCTACCGCTTCCCTCGCGTGGCGGGGTCCAGCGCCGGCGCGGTCGTGGGTTGCCTGATCGCCGCGCTCCAGCATGCCGGTGAGCCACTCTCGGGGCTGGAGGACATCGTCAAGACGATCGACTACCGGCGCTTTCGGGACACCAGCAGGCTGGGCGGGCTTCCTGTCATCGGTGGGCTTCTGGCGCTGCTCACGACCGACGGCGTCTACGAGGGCGCCTACCTCGAGCGCTTCCTGACCGGCGCGCTCGGTGACCTCGGGGTGCGCACCTTCGGGGACCTGCGCACCGGGGAGACCGATCCGACATACCAGTGGTCGTTGGTCGTGACGACCAGCGACCTGTCGCGTCAGGGGCTGGTCCGAATCCCTTGGGACCTGCCGACCTATGACCTCGACCCTGACGAGTTCCCCGTCGCGAAGGCGGTCCGCGCGTCGTCCGCGATCCCGTTCTTCTTCCAGCCGGTGCACGTCGGTAAGGCGACCTGGGTGGACGGCGGCCTGCTGTCGAACTTCCCTGTTGCGCTGTTCGACCGACCCGTCGGGACGCCTCCGCGCTGGCCTACCTTCGGCGTGCGGTTGCGCAGCAAGCCTGGCGCCTCACCCATCACGCACCGGGTGCGCGGCCCGTTGGGGCTGGGAATAGCCACCATCGAGACCCTGGTCAACGACCAGGACGGGGCCTACGTCGACGGAGCGTGCACGGTGGTCCGCACCGTTTTCGTCCCCGCCACCTCGGTCAGCGCCATCGACTTCGGCCTCACCAAGGAGCAGTCGCAAGCCCTGTACGACGCTGGGCTCGCGGGAGGCCGCGGCTTCCTGGGGTCGTGGGACTTCGAGGCCTACGTCAGGCAGTGCCGCTCTTGAGCAGCCGCGGGAGCCTCAGCAGCATCGGCGCGAGCAGACCTGTCCGCCGGGGCTACCCGGCCAGCAGGGCCTGTCCGGCGGTGTAGGTGGCCATGACGATGCCCTCGTGAGCGGGCAGGTGCACGTCACCGAAGCGCTCCAGTGCGAGCAGGGTGTCGGAGGTGAGGAACAGGGCACCGCCTGCGGCCCTCAGCGGCTCACCGGTGTCGAGAGCCGCGAGCGCCGTGGCGAGTAGCGCGCAGCTGTAGACCACCACGGGGATCCGGTCCCTGCCGGTGCGCTTCCAGAGATAGGCGTTGAGCCCTCCCCAGGCGGCGAGGTACGGCGCGGCGAGGACCGGGTGCTGGCGGAGCAGCCCGCTGGAGCCGCGTCCACGAAGGGCCACGACCCAGGCGACGTGGCCGACCAGGAAGCTCCCGAGCCCCGCGGTGAACGCCGCGTCTGCGCCGCCGAGCAGCGCCACGTCACCGGCACCGGCACACGCGAGGGCGATCTGGGTGGGGCGGTCCCGTCCCTGCAGCAGGGTCGGCATCAGCAGCGGCTTGGTCAGTCGGCGCTGGCGGTCGCGGCCGGTCGCCGCCAGCAGGGCGTCGGTGGCGGCCAGCGCGGCGTACAGGGCGGTGCGGCGTCGGGTCACGAGCGGGACTGTACGAGGTGGACCATGGGTAGCCGAGCGCCTCACACCGGCCATCCTGAGCTCCATCGGGCCGAAGGTCGACTGGCCGAAGGTCCGTCACGAGAGCAAGGCCAGCCCCCTGTGATCGGTCTGGGCCGGGCTCGTGCTGCACGACGAGCACGGCGCCACCACCGACAGCGCCGTCATCGAAGGCATCGCGCGGACCGGGCACTGGCGCGAAGTTGTTCAGCACGGCGCTCGGGTTCGGCATCCTGCTGGACGCGACGATCGTGCGGTCGCTGCTGGTGCCTACGCTCGTGTCGCTGTTCGGGGAGTGGAACTGGTGGATGCCGACGTGGCTCGGCAAGGTGCTGTGCGTCAAGGAGCCGGCCTCACCCGTGGCTCTGGCCGACTGATCTGGAAAGCCACATAGGGTCACTTTGTGGTGATGCCCCTCCTCGTCCAGGACGACCTCGCGGCGGCCAGGCTGCGCCGGATGAAGCTCACCGCGACGGCCCTGCTCGCCGTCGCCGCGGTGGTCTACGCGGTGTCCCTGTCGTTCGAGGGCACCGTCGTTGGTTTCGTCCGGGCCGGGTCGGAGGCCGCGATGGTCGGCGGTCTGGCGGACTGGTTCGCCGTCACCGCCCTGTTTCGGCGGCCGCTGGGTCTGCCGATCCCGCACACCGGGCTGATCCCGCGCAAGAAGGACGACCTCGCCCTGAAGCTCGGCGAGTTCGTCACCGGCCATTTCCTGACCCGCGAGGTCGTGGTGGAACAGGTCCGTCAGGCGGACGTCGTGACCCGCCTCGGACGCTTCCTGGCCGAACCGGAGGTGGCTGACCGGATCGCCCGGGAGGTCGCCTTCAACGCCAGTGCGTTGCTGGGGGCGCTCGACGAGCAGGCCGTGGTCGCCTCAGCACTGGAGCTGCTCAGACGGGACCGTGCCCGTCGTTCCTACGCGCCGGTTCTGGGCCGGCTTCTGGAGCGGGCCATCGCCGGGGGCACCCAGCGCCCGCTCGTGGACATCGTCGTCAGTCGCGCCAAGACGTTCCTGCGTTCGCACCGCGAACAGCTGCTGCCGCAGGCTCGCGACTTCGTCGACAACCGTGGCTGGCTGGCGTCGTTCCTGGTGTCGGACAAGCGCATCCGCAACGTGCTCGACGGGGCGGCGGAGACCCTCGAGGAGGTCGAGCGCGACCAGCGGCACCCGTTCCGGGGCTGGCTCGAGGGGCTGCTCCAGTCGGTGGCGTACGAGCTCCAGCACGACCGGCACGCTGCGGCCAAACTCGACGTGCTCCTGGGCCAGCTGCTCGAGGACCCGCAGGCGCAGGCCGCCCTGTACGACGTCATCACCGACGCGCTCGCCTCGGTCCGCGAGTCCTTGGCGGACATGGAGGGCGAGCTGCAGCACCGGATCTCCAAGCTGGTCACGACGATGGCTGCCCGGGCCCTGGACGACCAGGAGTTCCGAGCCCGCATCGAGAAGGGACTGGAAGCCTTCGTGGGGCACGCGGTCGAGAACTACGGTGATGAGTTGACCTCGCTGATCCGCACCCAGGTCGGTCGTTGGGACGCCGCCTCCGCCTCGGAGCGGATCGAGCTGGCCGTCGGTCGCGACCTGCAGTTCATCCGCATCAACGGCACGGCCGTCGGGGCGCTGGCCGGTCTGGCGATCCACACGCTCAC
>JANXUE010000256.1 GCA_025352005.1 Frankiales bacterium | reverse complement strand
GCTGAGGTCCACCGCCTGCGCGGCGAGAAATGTGGAGCAGCTCATCGTCGAGCTCTACTCGAAGTAGGCACCGGTCGCCCGAGCCCTCGTGGCCCGGGCGGCTTCGGCACGTCCGCAAGCCACAACTCCACATCTGCGTGGGACCCGCCACCCCGCGCACCCCTCGTGACGACATATGGCGGTCGTCTCGAAGACAAGTCCCGAAAGGACACTCAGCGTGCTCATCGCACAGCGCCCGACCCTGACCGAAGAGGTTGTCACCGACCGCCGCTCGCGCTTCGTCCTCGAGCCGCTCGAGCCCGGCTTCGGCTACACGCTCGGCAACTCGATCCGCCGTACCCTCCTGTCCTCGATTCCTGGCGCCGCGGTCACCTCGATCCGCATCGATGGCGTCCTGCACGAGTTCACCACCGTCCCGGGGGTGAAGGAGGACGTCACCGACCTCATCCTGAACCTTAAGGAGGTCGTCGTCTCCTCCGAGAGCGACGAGCCGGTCGTCATGTACCTGCGCAAGCAGGGCCCAGGCCCGGTCACCGCCGCCGACATCGCGCCGCCCGCCGGCGTCGAGGTGCACAACCCCGAGCTGCACATTGCGACCCTGAACGGCAAGGGCCGGCTCGAGATCGAGCTGACCGTCGAGCGTGGCCGTGGGTACGTCTCCGCCGTGCAGAACAAGCAGGCCGGCCAAGAGATCGGTCGCATCCCGGTCGACTCCATCTACAGCCCGGTGCTCAAGGTCACCTACAAGGTCGAGGCGACCCGCGTCGAGCAGCGCACCGACTTCGACAAGCTCGTCATCGATGTCGAGACCAAGAACAGCATGACCCCGCGGGACGCCGTCGCCAGCGCCGGCAAGACCCTCGTCGGGCTGTTCGGCCTCGCGCAGGAGCTCAACGACGAGGCAGAGGGCATCGACATCGGCCCGTCGCCGACGGACGCGGCCCTGGCTGCGGACCTGGCCCTGCCGATCGAGGAGATGGACCTGACCGTCCGCTCCTACAACTGCCTCAAGCGTGAGGGCATCCACACGGTCGGCGAGCTCGTCTCCCGCTCCGAGGCGGACCTGCTCGACATCCGCAACTTCGGCAGCAAGTCGATCGACGAGGTGAAGGTCAAGCTCCACCAGATGGGCCTCGGCCTGAAGGACTCGCCTCCCGGCTTTGACCCCTCGCAGGTCGCTCAGTCCTACGGGACCGACGACTACTCGCCGTTCTCCGACGGTGAGGGTGACGGTGAGGGTGACGATGACGGCGGCTCCTTCGCCGAGACCGAGCAGCTCTAGCCCGACCGGGTACGGCCACCCTTCGTGGGTGGTCCTACCCGTGCAGGACCGCACGGCCAGCACGGCCCGCACGACAGACAGGGACACCGCCACCGCGGTACCGCCCCCACGGAGCAGCCCGCGCGCGGGACGCTCCCGCCTCTGACAGGAGTACGCAGATGCCCACGCCTTCCAAGGGTCCCCGGATGGGTGGCAGCCCGGCGCACGAGCGCCACATGCTCGCCAACCTTGCCACGCAGCTGTTCACCTACGGCCGCATCACCACCACCGAGGCCAAGGCCAAGCGCCTGCGTCCCTACGCGGAGCACCTGATCACCTTCGCCAAGCGCGGTGACCTGCATGCCCGTCGCCAGGTCCTGAAGCGCCTGCACAACAACAGCCTCATGGACGACGGCTCGGGCAACACGGTCGTGCACGCGCTGTTCGACGAGATCGGCCCGGGCTTCGCGACCCGCCCGGGTGGCTACACCCGCATCGTGAAGCTCGGCCCCCGTAAGGGTGACAACGCTCCGATGGCCATCATCGAGCTGGTCGAGGCCCTCACAGTCGCGCAGCGGGCCGTCGGCGAGGCCGAGCGCGCCCGTGGAACGCAGTTCGCCAAGACCAAGGCCCCGACGGGCGCAACCCGTGAGGCTGCGCAGGAGCTGGCCGCTGAATCCCCGACCGCGGCCGCCGTCGCTGCCGTCGCCGAGGCTGCCGTCGCCGAGGCTGCCGTCGCCGAGGCTGCCGACGCCGAGGCCGCCGACGCCGAGGCCGAGGCCGCTGAAGCTACCGACGCCGAGGCTGTCGAAGCTGTCGACGCTGTCGACGCTGTCGACGCTGCGACTGCAGACGCCTCGGCTGAGACCGCCGCGGCCGACGTTGTCGCTAAGGAGCCAGCGGCCGAGAGCCCGGCTGATGTCGCCGAGGCCTCTGCGGCGAAGGCTCCCGACGCCCCCGCCGAGGACGACAAGTAGCTACCGCGCTCCCCGAGCCCGCTCTCCCGACGAGGGAGGGCGGGCTCGCGC
>JANXUE010000239.1 GCA_025352005.1 Frankiales bacterium | reverse complement strand
TTTTCTGCACCAGCTGACCGGCGGGACCTCGTCGGCTCGGCGGTCCCTGGGGCGGTCAGGGTGCCAGGCTCCGGACGGTGCGCCCCAAACGTGAGCCAACTGGCTAGCATGGGGTTATGGCGGTACCCGGCCCCACCACGCAGCGCTACACCGAGCGCCTGGCCGGCAACCTGCTGCGCCTGGCCCGAGCCCAGCATGGCTGGTCCCAGCGCCAGTTCGCCGACGCCGCCGGCGTACCCGTCTCGACGGTGGCCCGGATCGAGTCCGGCGCCCGGCAGCCGTCGCTGGTGACAGTCAGCCGCCTGCTGGCCGCGGCGGACCTGGAGTTGCGGGCCCGCCTCGAGCCCTACGACGACCACGACGACGTCCTGGACGCCCGCCTCAGCGCCCTGACTCCCGAGGAGCACGTCCAGCACGCGGTCGCGTTCGAACAGACCAGCCAGGTCCTCGCCGAGGCCCGCCGAGCCGCGGCCGCCAGCCGATGAGCGGTGAGACGGGTATGCCGCTGGACGCCCCGGCGCTGCTCGAGGTCCTGGAGCGCCACCGGGTGCAGTACGTCGTGGTGGGTGGCTACGCAGCCGAGCTGCACGGCTCGGTGCGCCGCACAGTCGACGTCGACGTCGTGCCGAGCGCCACGGCCGACAACCTCGAACGGCTGGCCGACGCCCTGCGCGAGGTCCAGGCCAAGATCAGGACCGAGGGACTGCCGGAGGGCCTGCCGTTCTCGCCCTCGGGGGAGGCCATGGTCGGGATGACCATGCTCAACCTCGTCACTACTCACGGCGAACTCGACCTGAACTTCACGCCGTCGGGCACCGCCGGCTACGAGGACCTCCACACCGACGCGACCACCTTCTCCGTCGGCCGGGTCCAAGTCCAGGTCGCGTCCCTGGCCGACGTCATCAGGTCCAAGACCGCCGCCGGCCGAGCCAAAGACTTCGATGCCCTCCCCGAGCTCCACCAGCTTGCCGGTACCGGCAATGACAGCAGCGTCCTGCCGGCCACGCCGCAGTCGGCCCGGGATCTGGCCCGGACCGGCTACCCCGAGCCCGTCCAGTCCGTCACCGCACAGGAGCTGGCCCAGGCACGCATCGACGCCGCCCGGCGTCAGGCGGCCGCCTCCAAGGCTGCGCGCCCGGACCCACCGACACAGAGACGATGACCACCGGCGGGCTACGACGTGAAGTAGGAGCCGGCCGCCGAGCGTCGCCATCTACCGATGGATCTCGGTCTGATGCGCCTCACGGGCCGCGCAGGCCATGATTGATCCGCCGCTGGCTGGGCGCGGATCCTTGGTGGTGGTCGCGACGACGTCAGTCGACCGTGCGCGGCGCGGCTGGGGTCGTGGGCATGCCGAGCTGGACAGCGCTCGAGACCGTCGCGGCGGTGCGTAGCATGCTGGCGAGCTTCTGGTCAGCGCCGGCGAGGCTCGCTTGCAGGCCTTCGATCTCGCCGAGCCAGCCTCGGTCGCGTGCTTCGGCGAGCCGCTCGTGCAGGTTGACGATGATTTCCTCGAGCCGTCGGTGTTGGGCAGGATCGGGTCGCAGCATGGGGCAGCGGACGCACGCGTGTTCGTGCTGACAGCGGGTGCCGTAGGCGCGTCCGCACGTGCCGAGCTCGACCTTGCGTTTCGCGAAGTGGCCGACGAAGTCGTCCCACTCGGCATCGGTGGGTTCGCGATACTCATCACTTGGCCGCAGGGATCGGCGGCGCGCGATGAACGCGCGGTGATGGTCGACGACGTCCTGGTCGTAGATTGCGACGTAAATCTGGGTGGTCGCGATGGTCTGGTGGCCAAGGATCTTCGCCAGGATGTGGACGGGCAGCCCGGCGGCGGCGGCCTCCGTCGCGAAGACACGCCGAAAATCGTGTGGGGTGAACCGCAACGCGGTGCCGTCCGCCGCGGGGATGGGGCTGATCGCGACGACTCGATCAAGGAGCTGTTTGACGAACGCGATGGAGAAGGTCTGATTCCGGACTCCGGTGGGTCGCTGGCACAGGAACGGCAGCGCGGCGCTGTGGGTTCGCTCGGCTCCGTCATAGCGCGACACCAGCGGGATGTGGGCGTTGTCGCCGCGGACCCGGGCGATGACGGCCGCGAGCGCCTCAGCAAGTTCAGGGCTGACGACCAGCAGCCGTTCGCGGTCTGTCTTGGAGGGCGCGATCTGCAGCAGCGGCACGACCTCTCCGGTGTCAGGCAGGGTGTAGGCGATGAAGCTGCGGTGCGTGAGTTCAAGTAGCTCCTCAACGCGAATGCCTGTGTGGCGCAGGATTTCGATGATCGCCCACGCCCAGACAGAATGCGTAGTCCTCCAGCAGCGTCACGTTGATCCGTGAGCCGCTACCGTCGACCGCCTCGGCGAAGATCACCCCCGGGCGTCCGCCACTGGCGGACGGCGGCAACCGCCGAAGCTCCAGGCCGTCGGAGCTGAACACCTCGCCCGACCCGACCGCGAGCGCGGCGGCCAGCAGCGCTCCCGCCTGACCTTTTTGGGTTTCGGCGGAACTGACCAGCGCGGGCAGCACCGACGCGAGTTCGCGGATCCGCTGATGCATCCGGGACAGGCTGTGCTGACGCTGCTTGCCCATCCCCGCCAGGTCGCGGGAGGTTACCGGGCTGGGAACCGCCCAGGCACCCCATCGGCCCGGGTCTTCCAGCGCCCAATGGGTGAGGTCGGCGTAGAACGCGCGGACCGCCATCAAGATCGTCGCCGGATCCTGGCGCCGCTCGCCGATCCGTTGACGGCCGTGCCGAACCTCGCCGAGGCGCTGCTTCCAGCGGCGGGTCACCTCATCGGAAAGGTGCAGTGAGTTGATGCCGGGCTCGTGCAGCTCCAGATCGCGCCAGAACAGCCGGATCAGTTTGCTGCCCAGCTGCAGCAGCGAGCTGTAGTCCAACCCGGGCGCTCGTTCGTGCAGGTAGTCGACGAACAGATCCCGGACCGGGCGGCACGCGATGTCGTACGCGTCGACGAGTTCAGTGACGCTCAACTGGCCCCGTCGGGTGGCCGACTGCATGGTGGGCGGGGTCTGGTCGGACAGGATCCCGGCTTGCCGTAGCAACGGACACCACTGAGTGTGGTTCTTCCTCTGGTACTGCAGCTGGGCCCGCGACGCTTCAACGCAATCGGCCAGGGTGATGTCTGCGAGCTGTCCGCCGGAGTGGAACAGCATCCGGCACAGCTGAACGTAGGCGTCGCGCCGGTCAGTCGGGTTAAACGGCGGCGTCATCTGCCCGCAGACGATGTCCAGGGCGGCGAACCCAGCCGGATCTCGGATCTCGCGGAACCGTTCGTAGAGCGTGCCGCCGAAGGCCTTGAACAGCCACTCGTAAGAAGGCCTGATCGCATCGAGCAGGATCAGCTGCGCGACCGCGTTGGTCATCTGCGTGGCTCGGTAGTCCTCCCGGACCCGGCACGGCTATACCAGAGTTGACCAGCCCCGCCCTGCCGTGTCGGCACCGCTGAGATGCCACCGCTGCTGCCAACTGTCGCCGTCGAAGCCCTCCAGCCAGCCCAGCAGCACGCTCGCGACGAGCCTGGGACGTTTCTGCGAGTCCTGCGGCCGATGGGCGTGCATCGCTACGACCGCGGCCAGGATCTGCTCGACGCTGCGCTCGCTCGCCGAACCGCGACCAACCGGATCGCAAAAGCACCATGACTGCGAGGCCAGACCGTGCCTGCCATGCGGTCTACGAGCGAGGACGTGGAGCAGGTACGGGCCGGCTCTTTGCACGGGCGAGAGCGGCACTGAGCTGTCGGAAGAGACGCCCGCGAGGGTTGGGTCGAGGCGTGGGCGAGCCAAGGTGTCCACTCACCTTCTACGCAGCGGAAGGTAGGGCCCATGCGGGTCATGTTCAGTAGCACTTCCGGTGACGGCCACCTCAATCCCATGCTGCCCCTCGCCTCGGCGCTGCGCGAGGCAGGTCACGATGTCGCGTTCGCCATGGCGCCGGAGTACCAGGGCCAGATCGCCCGCCACGGCTTCGAACACCTCACTGCGGGCATCGGTCTGGGCGAGCTCAACCGTCGCACCTTTTTGCCCCACGACATCACGGCGGAGCTCCCGGTGGAGTTGCAGATCTTCGTTGGGCGCTTTGCGCTTGGCGACGCTCCGGATCGGGTGCCCGTCCTGCGAGATCTGATCGCAACGTGGCATCCAGATGTCATCGTTTCCGAGCCCTGCGACCTGGCCGCACCCATCGCAGCTGCCGCTGCCTCGCGGCCGTTCGTCCTGCATTCCTTCGGCCGGCCCATGCCGATGGAGTACTACGAGGCAGCGGCCCCCGCAGTGCAGGCGCTGTGGGCCTCAGCAGGGCTCGATCTACCGGGCGCGTGCGGGGTGTACGGCGGGACTTATATCGACATCTGCCCGACGAGTCTGCACACTGGAGGGGTCCCGGTCGGGCCGACAGTGCACCGGCTTCGGCCCTGCTCCCCCGCGGAATCGAGCGAGGCCCCCGCATGGCTCATGGCGATGGCCGAAGGCTCGCTCGTCTACGTCACGCTCGGCACGATCTTTAACAACATCGACCGCTTTCGTCCGATCCTAGAGGGACTTGCTGAGCACGACGGCTCTGTCCTGGTGACCATCGGTAAGGGCAACGATCCCGATGCCTTGGGCCTCTTGCCGTCGAACATTCGGGTCGAGCGCTTTCTGCCGCAGCAGCACGTGCTCCCGCACACCGACGTGATGGTCGCCCACGCCGGCTCGGGCTCCATGCTCGCCGCGTTCAGCTACGGCGTTCCTCAGCTGATGCTCCCTAGTGGCGCAGACCAGTTCTTGAACGCCGAGGTGTCTGTCGGTCGTGGGCTGGCCCGGGTTCTCATGCCCGGCGAGGTGACGGCATCACGGGTCGAAAACCTCGTACGGGAGTTGCTGATCGACACCGATATACGCGGGGCCGCAAAGTCCGTTGCCACCGAAATCACGTCGATGCCTTCACCCACACATGTAGCGAAGCAGTTGCTGTCACACATCGTGCCCCCGCCGTAGCGGGCACGCTCCACAGCTTGCCAGGTTCAGTCGGTGCACTCGCCCGTTTGCACGCGTCCGCGCGGCCGAAGCTTGTGGCTAGACCGGCGTTAGTGCGGTTCTTGGACCGGCAGCCGATAAGGCCGGCGGATTCAGGGAGTCAGCGCAGCACCGCTTCTGAGTGATCATCTTCGGGACTCAGGAGGCTTGTGGTGGCGCGACCTTTGACGGCTCAGGACAGGGACGAGATCTGGGACCTGGTGATGGCCGGCGGGACGCATGGCTGCGTCAGCTTGCAGGTCGGCCGGCACACCAGCGTCGTCCAGGCCGTCATCACCGCGACGGGTGGTGTGCGTCCGACGGTGCGCCGTCGCGGTGTGGATCGGCTGAGCGTTCAGGACCGGGAGGACATCGCCGGCGGCGTCGCGGCGGGCATTTCGGTCCGGGCCATCGCCCGCGGGTTGCGTCGGGCTCCATCGACGGTGTCGCGTGAGCTCAGCCAGAATGGTGGCCGTGGTGCCTACCGGCCCTCGGTGGCGGATCAGGCCGCGTGGGACCGAGCCGCCCGGCCGAAGCTCTGCAAGCTCACTTCGCATCCCGCCTTGCGTGACCATGTTGTGGAGGGCTTGAAGCTTCAGTGGTCCCCCGAGCAGATCGCTGGTTGGTTGCCGATGGTTCCCCGACGACCCGACGATGCGCGTGTCCTACGAGACGATCTACCTAAGCCTGTTCGTGCAGTCCAAAGGCCTGTTGAACAAAGAACTCACCAAGGACCTGCGCAGCGGCCGCGGGATGCGGCGGGCCGGCCGGATCAGCGTCCGCGGGCAAGGACGCGGGCAGATCGTCGACGCCCTGCACATCAGCGAGCGACCCGCCGAGGCCGACGACCGAGCCGTCCCCGGGCATTGGGAGGGCGACATGGTCTCCGGATCAGGCAACACCCACATCGGGACACTCGTGGAGCGCAGCAGCCGATTGGTGTCGCTGGTGAAACTGGAGAACAAGACCACCGACTTCGTTGTCGCCGCCGTCACCGCAAGCATTCAGCAGCTCCCCGAGCAGCTCAAACGGTCCCTGACCTGGGACCGCGGCCTGGAGATGGCCAAGCACAAGCAGTTCACCGTCGACACCGGCGTCAAGGTCTACTTCTGCGACCCCAAGAGCCCCTGGCAGCGCGGTACGAACGAGAACACCAACGGCCTGATCCGCCAGTACCTCCCGCACGGCATGAACCTCAAGGACATCACCCAGCAGCAGCTCGACGACATCGCCGACCGCCTCAACGGCCACCCCCCGCAAGACCCTGGGATACATGACACCCTCAGCCAAGCTCAGCGAGTTGTTGCAGTGACCCCCTGAATCCGCCCCGGCTATCTATTCGCATGCGCGCAGGACGCGCCGAGCGCAAGAAGCGGCAGGGATCAGAGCCGGACGGTGGCTAGCGACGGCTACTCGGCGAGCTGGATTGTCACGGCTACGCATGCGGCGGGCGAGGAGGTCGCCGGGGTTGAGTTGATCTGGCGGTAGCGCCCGGCCGGTGAGATCACCTTGAGTTCTTACACCCACTAGAAGGGCGTCGCGCTGCGCGTTGGTCTCCACGCACGCGATCCATCACCCGACCCTGCCGGCCCGCGTGTTGGTTGGGATTCCTGCTCGGCCGCCGAGCTCAGGCAATCAAGCTCGACGAGTAGGGCGATCGCGAAGGCGACCATGTCGTTGAGCCGGATGTTTGAGAGCACCGTGGCGACCACGACGAACGCTCCTACCCCTCGCCGGTGCAGCAGAAGGACGATGGCGATGAGGCCGAGCAACGGTGCGTAGGCGTAGATCGAACCGGCGTCTGCGCTGACGCACATGAACTGGGTCTACCCGGTGTGCGCGAGCGCGACCTGATGGAGTCGGTTCACCGACCAGTTGTCCAGGCGGTGGAGGGGACCCCAAGACTGTGTCACCGCGATGAGGAGCAGCGTAAAGGTGGCTAGTGCCCGCGACTACCGTCGTCGCGAGAGGGTCACGCAGGACGCGGGTCCCGCCTTGACCAAGGACAGAGTGCCGGTTGTCAGCGCGTCCATGCGAACGCCTCACAGGTCCCGAAGGCGCGAGGGGTCGACGCGTCCTGCCCACCGCCCCGAGGCTGCAGTTGCCGCGCCCGCGGTGACCAGGACGACGGCTAGCACCGTCCCGACGAAGGTCCAGGGGATCGCGGGGTGTTCCGGTGCGGGGTCGAAGATTCCGGTGAGGACCTTGACGAGCTGGGTCGCGATGAGAGTCCCGGTCGCGAGTCCGCCGATGACGCCGGCGATGACGATCGCGCGGGCCTCTGTCCAGAGGAAGCCGGCTCGTTGGCGGGCTGAGGCTCCGAGGACGGCCATGGCGACGAGGGACCGTCGACGCTGACCTGCGCCGACGATGAGCACCAGGCAGGCGCTGCTGATGGCCAGGAGCAGTCCGAAGGCGAGGATCAGGCTGGCGAGACCGGACAGGCTCCCTGCCGCAAGGCCGGAGGCCGAGGGGACGGCGACGCGGGGTGCGGTGATGTCGTTGACGAGGGCCCCGACGGGCGCCGTGACGCGGGCAGCGACCTGCTTGGGTTGGTCGGTTCGGACGAGAAGGGTCTGGACCGCGGCGAG
>JANXUE010000218.1 GCA_025352005.1 Frankiales bacterium | reverse complement strand
AGCGAACCGGCTGAGGTCCTGACCGGTGACCGGGCTTGGGCCGATCTGGACCTGCCGGTGCGCATCGACCTGTTCCGTTGACCGGCCCCTGGAAGCAGCCTCAGCCCGCCGGGCGGGCCTTCACCGAGGCGAGCGCGAGTCGGGCTTGCTCAGCTCGGCGCGCACGGGCTGGTCCGGGGCTGGTTCGTGCCGCCCGAACCGGTCCGGCAGCTCCGGGACCTGACCCGGACCCGAACCACGATGGTGCGGGAACGGGCCAAGGAGATCCAGCGGCTGGAGAAGCTTCTGGAGGACGCCGGCATCAAGCTGAGCTCGGTGGCTTTTAACATCAGCGGTGTGTCGGGGAGGTTGATGCTGGACGCCTTGATCAGCGGCCAACGCGACCCGGTCGAACTCGCAGACCTGGCCAAGTGCCGGTTGCGGTCCAAGATCCCGGCGCTACTGAGGCCTTGACCGGCCGGTTCACCGAGCACCACGCGTTCTTGGCTCGGGTGCATCTGGACCTGATCGATCAGCGCAGCCATGCCATCGCCGAACTCTCCACCAGGATCGAGGTGGTGATCGAGCCCTTTCGTGGGGCCCGGGACCTGATCGTGTCCATTCCCGGGATTAGCGTGCTGGTCGCTGACGTGATCATCGCCGAGACCAGTGCCGACATGAGCCGCTTCCCGACGGCCGGGCACCTGGCGTCCTGGGCCGGCAGGTGCCCGGCAGCAACGAGTCGGCCGGATCAAGTCGACCAAGCCCCGACCCGGCAACCCCTACCCCAAAGGCGCCCCGAGTTTCCCCGAACTATCAACTCTCAGAAAAGTTCACGTTGGTGGACACGCCTATGGTGACCCTGGGTGGCGGCGTCGTCGGGCGATGCGTTGACCGTGACGGGCCGGTCCTGTTGGGCTGAATGCGCAGCTGCGGACCGGCGCCAGCAGTTGGCCAGTCGGGTGGCGCCCTCCACTAGGTCCGGCTCGGATGCTGCAAGGGATACCCGTACGAAACCCGCTCCGCCCCGTCCGAAGGCGGTGCCTGGCGCGACCGCGACCCGCTCCTGTGCCAGCAGCGCCAGCGCGAACTCCCGGGCGCCCACGCCGCTGCCGCTGATGTCGACCCATGTGTGAAATGCGCCGGCCGGTCGGAACGCGGTCATTTCGAGCTTCCCCAAAAGCCCAATCACGGTGTCCCGCCGCTGCCGGTACGACGACACCATGGCCCCGATCACGTCTGGGCCCGACGACGGTCAGGTAGCCCGCAACGGCAGTCAGGGGACTCGGCTGAAGTTGCTCGTCCCGCCCAGGTCGACAAACCCCAGCCGGCGGTACCACCCGAGCGGCCAGTCCTCGGCATCGGCCACGATCAGGACTGTGGTCGCGCCCGCCTCGAACCCACGGGCCACCGCATCCAGGACCACACCCGTGGCCAGCCCGCGCCCTTGGTAGGCCGGGACGGTCAGCACCTCCTCCACCTGGGCGACCTGCTGGTGGACGTAGAGGTCAACACTGCATGCAACGTCCCCGTCGGGACCGAGGGCAGCCAGGAACGTCGGCGTGCAGGCGCGGGTCATCCGGCTGACCCGCTCGCCGAGCTGACGCCAGACCTCGGGACCCGCGGCGGGCAGGCTGGCGGTCCAGACAGCCGTCGCCGCAGCCGTGCGGCCGGCCAGGTCGAGCTCGACCGTGGGCCGCCGCCCGGGTGCGGGACCAGACCACGCGAGCAGGCAGTTGTCGCTGCGTTCGTAGCCGGCCAACGACGAAGCGAGCAGGTCGGCGAGCTGGGGGGTCCGAACCTCGACGAGGCGATGGCCCAAACCGTCGAGCTCCTGCTCAGCGGCGGCTGCCAGTGCCACGCCGTCACACGAGGAGAGCACGAGCAGCTTGTTGTGGTCGTGGGACAAGGGGTAGGCGTCGTCGCGGACGGCGAAGCCTCCCGGAGTGGCGACCGTGCGCTGGGCCCGCCGCCGGGTCAGCTCGGTCAGCCAGTCCCGGGCGGCGTCGACGTCGAGCATGTGGCGCACCCTACGCGGGGCAAGTGAGGCTGCGGGACCTCTGAGCTGGTGCAGGTAGCGTCGCCGCTCATGAGCGTGTTCAGCCGGTACGGCGAGGTGCTGCGCCCGCCCGGAACGGCGACCGCGCTGTCGGCCAGCGTGGTGGGTCGGCTGTCGCTCGGCATGACCGGGCTGGCGCTACTCATCCTGGTCCGCAACGCGACCGGCTCCTACTCGGGAGCGGGAGCGGTGTCCGCGGCGTACGCGGTGTCCTTTGCCGTCGGTGCGCCGTCCCGGGCTCGCGGGGCCGACCGCAAAGGTCCCGTGGGGGTCCTGCGCTGGTGCGGGGTCTTGCACCCGCTGGCCTTCGGCCTGCTAGTCGCGCTCGCCGAGGTGGGTGCGCCGGTGCTCGCGCTGGCGGGTGCGGGAGTGCTCGTGGGGCTGACCGTCCCCCCGCTCGGGGCGGTCATGCGGGCACTGTGGGGCGTGGTCGTCGACGGTGACCAGCTGTCGTCGGCGTACTCGCTGGAGTCCGTGGTCGTGGAGGCCTGCTTCGTGCTGGGACCGCTCCTCGTGGCGGGTCTCGCGACGGCCTTGGACCCGGCCGCCGGCGTCTTGGCCAGCGGCCTGGTGGCAAGTGTGGGTGCGCTCTGGCTCGCGGCCAACCCGTTGCTGGCCAAGGTCGCGCCGCACCCTGAGCGGACCTCGGGCCTGGCGGGTCCGCTCGTCTCGCCCGTCGTACGCGCGTGCCTGCTCAACGTGCTCTGGATCGGCGTCGGCTTCGGGACGATCGAGGTCGCGACGCTGGCCTTCGTCGACGAACACGGCAGCGCGAAGGCCACCGCCGGGGTGGTGCTGGCGGTATGGAGCGTGGGGTCGATCCTGGGTGGCCTGGTCTACGGCGGCCTGCACCTGCGGAGCACCGCGGCCCGGCAGCTGCCGGTGCTCGTCGCAGCCGTCAGTATCGGAGCCGTACTGCCCGTGCTGGCCCCGGGGGTGCTCGCGCTTGCCCTGTTGCTGGCGCTGAGCGGCTCGGCAATCGCGCCGTTCAGTGCCTGCAACTCGGTGCTGCTCGGCAGTGCCGCTCCGCCAGGGACCGTCACCGAGGCCTTCGCCTGGAACGGCAGCATGATCTTCGGGGGAGCAGCAGCCGGCACGGCTGTTGCCGGGGTTCTGGTCGATGCCGCCGGCGCCCGTGCGGCCTTCGCGGCGACCGCTGTCAGCGGCCTGTTGACCTTCGGCTCGTCGCTGCTCGGGCTGCGGGCCTTGCGTCACCACCGCGTGGCCGACGCCTTGGCCTGACTCGACTACGGTGGCCCTGTGGGTGGGGGTCGTACGACCGTCGTCGCGGTGGTCGTTGTGTTCGTCATCGGGGTGGCCGGTGTGGGCTACCAGCAGGCGGTGCGGCCACCTCGCCCACACCTGCCCTACCCGGCCGGACAGAGCCTGCAGAGCGTCCGTGGCAACTGCCGGGACGGCAACGAGCTCGCCGGCTGCGACCCAAAGAGTGGCCCGCGCAGCTTTGTGACCGTGCGGGCCGGTGGAGACCGTCGGGCCGATGTCCGGGCACTGTTCGGCTCACTGGTCCGCGCGGGCTGGCACGAGGACGCCGCCGGGGCGACCGCGCGCGACTTCGCCGGAGGCGGTGCCCCCGAGGACTTGCAGCCGCTCTACTGCCGCACCGGGGCGGGATGCGTCGGACTGTTCCGCTTCGTCCCGCAGGGTTACGTCCTGGCCTGGTTCGACAAGGCCTGAGTCCCTTACGGGTGACGGTTCGCTGACCCGTTCGGATGACAGGGCTCAACACCGGCAGTGCAGGCGTCGAGACAAGCGGCATGACGACTACTCGGCGTCGGCCGCACGCCCCCGCGTGGTCCCTCGTGCCGAGGGTCAACGCGGTTGCGGCCCGGCACCTGTTGTCCCGGACGACCTATGGAGCCACACCCGAGTCACTCACCGACGTCGTGCGGATGGGCTCGCTGCGTGCGTGGCTCGACCGTCAGCTCACCCCCGCCTCCATCGACGACACCGCCTGCGAGGCGGTCCTGGCCCGGTGGCCGCTCGCGACCGCGACCGCGCCGACGGTCGAGGCCACTGTCGATCAAGGCAACTGGGACGCGATGCAGCAGGTCGTGCAGGCCACCCTCGCCCGAGCGCTGTGGTCCAAACGGCAGCTGTTCGAGGTCATGTGCGAGTTCTGGTCCAACCACCTCAACATCACCTGCCCGAGCAGCGAGGTCTGGTCAACCAAATCGTGGGATGACCGTACCGTCATCCGTCAGCACGCCCTCGGGACCTTCGAGGACCTGCTGCTCGCGTCATCGACCAGCCCGGCGATGTTGCTGTACCTGGGCAACGCCGAGTCCGACGGCGACGCACCCAACGAGAACTACGGACGCGAGCTGCTCGAGCTGCATACCGTCGGCGTGGACGCGGGCTACACGCACACCGACATCGTCAACGCAGCCCGCGTGCTCACCGGACTGTCGGTCTGGAACCGTTGGAACGGCGGGACACCGGGCAACCAGGGCACGTTGCGGTACCGCTCCGAATGGCACTACGTCGGACCTGTCCAGGTCATGGGCTGGAGCCATGCCAACGGCGACGCGACCCAGGGCCAGGCCGTCGCTGAGAGCATGGTCCGCTTCCTGGCGCGCCGTCCGGAGACCGCCCAGCGGATCGCCGCGAAGCTCGCCGTGCGGTTCGTCTCCGATACTCCGCCGCAGGCCCTGGTGGACCGTCTCGCGCAGGTCTACCTCGCTGGCGGCACGGCGGTCGTACCCGTCCTGCGGGCGTTGTTCGGCAGCGCGGAGTTCACCGCGAGCGTGGGGCAGAAGCAGCGCCGGCCGTACGAGGACATCGTCGGCGTGGCTCGCTCGCTCGGCATCAGCGCGCACCCCGACCCCACCCGCGACCTCGGCGACCTGGCCTGGACGCTCGGGCAACTCGGCCAGGCACCGCTGGGCTGGGGCCTGCCCGACGGCTACCCGGACGTCGCCGGCGGCTGGACCGGTGCCGGGGGCACCCTCGGTCGGTGGAACACCCACCTCGGGCTGGTCGGCGGCTGGTGGGACACCGGCGCGATGGTCTTCCAGAAGGACCTGCCGACCTACCTGCTGGGGGCCTCCAAGCCCACGACGAGGGGCGCCCTCGTCGACGCCCTGCTGGCTCGACTGGTGCCGGGTGTGGCCGTCCCCGCACCGCACCGCGCGGCCCTGATCGCCTTCCTGGGCGCCGACGGCCCGCTGGGGCAGGGCGACCTGCAGTGGGACTTCGAGCCGTTGGTGACGCTCGTCTTGGACATGCCTCAGGGCAGTGCCCGATGACTGTCTCGCGCCGTTGCTTCCTGCAGGGAGTGGGCGTTGCTGCCGGCGCCGTGATGGCCAGTCCGCTGCTCTCGGTCCGGGCCAGCTACGCCGACACGACGGTGCCGTACACCGGGCCGGTGATGGTCGTCCTGAGCCTGCGCGGCGGCTTCGACGGGCTTTCGGTCGTGCCGCCGATAGGCGATCCCGACTACGCCGTTGCCCGCCCGACCATCGCGATCCCGGCGTCCAGGGCACTGTCGACGGGAGACCGCCGCTTCGGCCTGCACCCGGCCCTCGCCCCCCTGAAGCCGCTGTGGGAGAGCGGGCAGATGGCTGCGGTCCACGCGGTCGGCACTCCTGACCTCAGCCGCAGCCATTTCCAGGCCACCGAGGAGCTCGAGCGGGCCGCACCCGGCACGTCGCTGCGGACCGGCTGGCTGGACCGGGTCCTCAGGATCGCCGGCTCGGGTACGCCGTTCCAGGCCGTCCAGCTCGGCGACACCGCTCCCTCGGGCCTGCTGGCCGGGCCCGAGCCAGTCTTGGCGGCGGACTCCCTCGACGCTTTCTCGCTGTCCGGGTCCTCCTGGATCGGGCCGCGCTTCGCGACCACCCTGCGCGCGCTGCATCACGATGTCACGAGCCCGGCGATCGCACCCGCAACGATCACCCTCGATGCCCTGGACACGGTCGCTGCCCTGGTTGCGGCCGACCGCACCCCGAAGAACGGTGCGGTCTACCCGACCGGGGGCCTCGGCGACGCGATGGCAGACGTCGCCCGGCTGGTCCGCGGCGCATCGGGCCTGCAGGCGGTGAGCGTCGACTTCGGGGACTGGGACATGCACACCGACCTCGGAGCGGCAGGCGACGGCAGGATGCTCACCCATCTCGGCGAGGTCGCCCAGTCACTCGCCGCGTTCGCGCAGGACCTCGGGTCGCTGTTTACGAACGTCACGGTGGTGACGCTGAGCGAGTTCGGGCGTCGGGTCCAGGAGAACGGCTCCGGTGGCGTCGACCATGGACATGGCAATGTCCTGCTCGCCCTCGGCGGGGGGCTCAACGGTGGCCTGGTGCATGGCACCTGGCCGGGGCTCGCTGCCGACAAGCTCGACGACGGCGACCTGGCCGGCACCACGGACTACCGGGACGTGTTGGTCGAGCTGCTCGTCAAGCGCCAGGGTCTGTCGACCTCGGCCGCAGCAGGCGTCTTCCCCGGCCTGAATCCGACGGCGGTGGGACTGTTTCGATAGCCCGTGCGTGGGCTGGTCCGAAACGGGTAGTCGTCAGAGGAGGCGAAGGGATACTCCCGCTCGCAAGGGAGGCACCGTGGTGGAGGTAGAGCAACCCGCTGAACCCGATGAGGTCACCGCCGTCCTGCCCTCGCAGCCGTCCTCCGCTTCGACAGCCCGCCAGATCGTGGGCGTGGCCTGCCGTTCGTGGCATCTTGAGGGACTCGTGGACGACCTGGCCCTGGTCGCGACCGAGCTGGTAGCCAACGCCATCCGGCACGCCGGCACGGACATGATCTTGCGGCTGATACGGATCGAGGACGGCGTGCGGCTCGAGGTCCGTGACGGATCCACCCGACCGTTGCGGCCCCGGCCACCCACCAGCACCGAGGAAAATGGTCGCGGACTCATCCTTGTCGACGCCCTGTCCCACCGGTACGGCGTGGAAGCCGAGCCGCAAGGTAAACGGGTGTGGGCCGAGATCGTGCTTGACTGAGACATTAATGCGGAGGGTGTCATGGATCTCGTCCAGGTGTCGATCGACCCGCAGGGCCGCGTCATGTTCAGCTGCCGGGTGTGCGGGCAGCAGTGCCCGGCGCCCGAAGGCGTGCCGCTCGACCAGGCAACCCGGGAGTTCCTGGACATGCACCCTGCCTGCAACAAGCCCGGGCTCCATGAAGACGGCTGCCCCGTCGGCGCCTGATCGGGCTCCGACCTGGCTCTGACCCGGCCAGGCCAGCCGAAAGGCCCGGCCTCCCTAGCGGGGAGCCGGGCCTTCGTCGTGCCGAGCCGGCGTTAGGCCGAGACCTTCCAGAGGCCTCGTCCGTGGGTCGCGGCGTAGACCACGCCGTCCGGTCCGAGCCGGAGCTGCATGACCGTGACGTACGGGAAGCCCACCACGCGCTTCCAGGAAGCGCCCTGGTCGGTGCTGGTGAGGACGCCGAGGTCGGTACCGAGGTACCAGCCTGAGGCGGCGATCACGAGGGAGGACGCGGGAACGTCCGGCAGCGCGGCGCTGGCGTCCGTCCAGGTCAGACCGCCATTGGTCGTGCGGTAGAGGTGACCGAGGCCAGCGCCGGGTCCCTCGGTGAAGCGCCGGCTGAAGCCGTTGACCACGACGTAGGCCGTCTTGCCGGTGGCGTCAGCCGGGTCGATCGTCGTACCCGCAAGGAAGCGGTTGGGGACGGTCGAGGGCAGGCTGACCTGGTGCCAGCTGCCGCCGGCGTTGGTCGCGACGCCCCGGGTGAAGCCGTTGTTGTTGCACGGACCGCACCAGGTGACCCAGCCGACGCCGTTCTGCAGCGCGGTCGCGGTGATCGCGTGACCGGCACCCACGTCAAACGCATTGGTCCAGTCGGCGCCGCTGGCGATCGCGTAGCCCTTGCTCTGGGTCCAGACATACCGGCCGCCGGCCAGCCACTTGTCGGGGTCAGCGGTGTCTGCGGTGAACGGCGCGATGAAGCGCGAGCCCGGGTCGCCCGGGTCGATGCTGCGGATCGCCGGCTTGGTGCCGTCGGAGACTCCGCAGTTGTTCGTGACCGACATCGCGAGGGAGACATACTCCGCGACGATGTTGCAGCCCTTGCCGGCTCGCGGGTCCACCAGGGTGTCACCACCGTCACCGCCGAACGGTGACCCGGCGTTGGTATCGGTGCCGAGCTGCAGCGACTGGCCGTTGTCCTGCAGGCCACCGGACAGCAGGCTGGTGCCGTTGGTGGTGCCGACGCCGACCGAGTAGTACTGCAGCGTGTCCAGGCCCGCATTCAGGCTCCGCCAGTCGTTGGCGTGGCCCCCCGCATCGAGCGTGCCGCGGACCGGGCGGCTGTAGGCGCCCCCGTCGTTGCCGACGTAGACCCGACCGTTGCCGACCGCGATAGCGTGCTGGTCGCTGTGGGTCGTCTTGGAGCAGGTGTTCTTGGTCGGGTCGAACGACCAGCACGGGAAGCTGAAGTTCCAGTACGGGCCGGGCGTCGTCCAGCTGCTGCCGCCGTTCGTGGTCTCGAAGACCTCCTCGAGGCCGAGCCAGACGTGGTTGGCGTCAGCCGGGTCGACCTGGATGAAGTTGTTGTACCAGACCTGCACACCAGGGCCGTAGCCCTTGCCCTGCAGGGACTGCTTGAGGGCAGAGCCGCTGCCGGCCAGCTTCTGGCTGTCGGCGATGACGCTCCAGGGGCCGTCGACGCTGCCGCTGTTGGAGACGTAGACACCGGCCAGGTAGCTGTTCACGGTGCCGGTCGCCTTGGCGTACAGCACCGTTGACTCAACGACCGTGTAGAGCTTGGAGCCATCCGCGGAGTAGGAGAACTCGGCGTTGCCGATCTCCTTCGGGTTGATGGCACCGGTCGGGTTGACCTTGGCCCAGGTCTTCCCGGCGTCGTCAGAGCGGTAGAAGCCGTCGTAGGTGTCGCCGCCGCGCCAGGCGATGTCAGCTACCAGGTGCTGGCCCGTCCCGTCCGGCTGCACCGCGACGTCGTTGACGATGTTCTTGTACGCCGCGTTGGGCGCCGCGGCGTTAGCTCCACCGGGCAGGTAGCTCGGGTTGGGGGCGTAGAGGAAGGTCCAGGTATTCGCGGTGCCGGCGGTGCTGTGCGCCCACAGGCCGCGGGTCGTCGCCGCGATGATGCGGCCCTTGCCGTCGAAGCGGACCTTGTTGATGCTGGTGCTCTCGAGCTCGGTGCCGCCCACCCGGTCGGACGGGGCGAAGACGCCCGTGGCCGGGCTCGCGAGCCGGTAGACCCCGGAGCCGACGTAGGACGTGCCGCCGGTGTTGCCCTCGCCCGTGGCGTACCACAGCGAGTTCGTGGCGGCGTCGTACTCGAGGTCGCCGGTTGACAGGGTGGGCAAGGTGTCGCTGATCGCGGTCCACGAGACCCTGCCGCCGTCGTCGAACGTGCCGCGGAAGACGCCGCCGTCCGCTCCGCCGGCGAACACCACGTTGTCGGCGGTGTCGTAGGCCATCCCGGTGATGCGTCCGGTCACGATGCCGGAGCCACCCGTTGAGTTGGAGGCGTTCGGGTCGCGGTAGCGCAGGTCGTCGCTGTTGTAGGGCTTGGTGCTCAACTCCTGCGAGGAGCCGGCGGCAGGCAGGCCGCTGAGGGACGCGAATGCCGCGGAGTAGGCGCCGGGGGCGACGATGCCGGGGGCGGTGCGGGCCTGGGCGTACTGCTCCGCCTGCGCCCGCAGCTCGGCGGACTCGCCGCCGCCGCCGCCGATCACGCCGAAGCGCTCCGTGGTGGGCTCGTGGGCGGCGCCGCGCGGC
>JANXUE010000129.1 GCA_025352005.1 Frankiales bacterium | reverse complement strand
GAGGCAGGGTTCTGGCCGGTGTACAGGCTGCGGTCGACCACGACGTTGGGGGCCCACGGCTCGCCCTCCACGAACTCGGCGCCGAGCGCGACCAGCCGGTCCTGCAGCAGCCATGGAGCCTTCTCGGCGAGCCCAGCCTGCGTCTCCTCAGCGTTGGTGAAGCCGGTCAGGCGGAAACCCGAGAACGGCGAGGTGGTGCCGCTGGTCTCGGTCGCCAGCAGCGCGGCCGGGGCGTGGCAGACAATGCCCAGAGGCTTGCCCGCAGCGAGCGTGGCGGTGAGGACCGCCGCGGAGTTCGCATCGACGGCAAGGTCCTCCATCGGGCCATGGCCGCCCGGATAAAACACCGCGTCGTAGGTGGAGACGTCGACGTCCTCGAGCCTGAGTGGACTCGCAAGCTGGCTGATGCCCTTCAACGCGGCGCGCATCGCGTCGGCGCCGTCCTGCCCACCGTTGACGTCCGGGGCCAGACTGGCCTCGTCCACCACTGGCTGCACCCCGCCGGGGGTGGCCAGCACGACCCCGTGCCCTGCGCCGGTGAACACGCGGTAGGGAGCGACCAGCTCCTCGGCCCAGTAGCCGGTGGGGTGCTCGGTTCCGTCGGACAAGGTCCAGTGACGCGCGCCGGTGACGACGAAAAGTACGGTGCTCATGCGGTTGCTCCAGGGACAGGTTGTGGGGTCCTTCTGCTCGTCCCCCCCAGCGCGCCCGAGAAACGCAGCCACCCCTCGGGCAAAGTGACGTCGAGCAGGCCGTCGCGGCGACACCGACATCCCCCTGAAGGTCACGGCTACTGGCGGTCCCAGCACAACAACCCGTCGGGGCGCAACCGGGCGCCGGTGGCGAGCGGATGCGGGACCACGGCGCCGTTCGGCATCAGGTGCGACACCGGGCGGCCACGCTCCGCCACGACCACATCGGCGATAAGCCGGCGATGACAGCACCACCAGACGCTCTCGCTGCACATCACAGCAACGCGCAGCGTGCCCAGGTCTCGCATCAGCTCGGCAAGCGCTGCCCGGAACGCCGGAGTGCGGGTGTGGGCGGCATAGGCCCGGAAGGCCTCGACCGTCCACCACGAGTCCTCCTCGGGGTCCGGCTTCGGTAGCCGACGGCGACCGCCGAGCCGTTCCTCCCAGCGGTAGGCGAGGCCCGCCTCCTCCAGCGCCGGCTGCAGTGCCGCGTTGCTCAGGTACGGAAGGCGTCGACTGGCCGGGAAGCGGCGTACGTCGACCAGGAGCTGGACGCCCGCTCCGGTCAGGAGCTGGCACAGCGCGGGCAGCTCGAGCCTGCCGTGTCCCACGGTGATCAACGGTCCGAGTGAGGTCTGCTCTGCGTCCGGGACTGCCGTCACGCGTCGGCCGGCACATCCTGGCCCGGGAGGTGGTGTCCGCACCGGGGGCAGTGGGCCGACGGCTCGCCCTCGGCCAGCGCCCCGCAGGTGGGGCAGACGCGGTCCAGCCAGCAGGCCGCGTCGCCGCCGAGCTCGGCGGCGGGTCCGGACTGCGTTGCGGTCGGCGCTGGAAGACCCGCCGAGGACGTCCGCTTCTGCTCCGGTGTCCCCATGTCCGCTCCTCGGTCGTCGCGGCCGCGTTCCCTCCTATCCTCCTCCTCCTCCAACGGAGCCCCTTGTAAGGCCACCGCATCGTCATGGTGTGGTGAGCGAGTGACAAGCTCTGGCTGGGAGCTGATCCGGCTGTTTCTGCACATCACGGCGTCTGTCGCCCGGCGTGCAGGACCGTCTCTCGTAGGGCGTGGGCGCCGGCCGTTCGGTCGGCGTGAGCGACGACGGGCGATGAACTGCTCGGCTGCCCGGCGACAAGATCAACGGTGGCGGCGATGACGCCCGCGGAGGTGGGGACAGCAGGCGGGTGGCGGCTCGGCGGGCGGGGCGGTCAGGGTCACGGTCGTGTCCTGGGGTCTATGGCGGTGGCGGGCGGGTGACCGTCGTGCCCACGCGGTGCCGGCGGGAGACCCTGGCGGGCCGACCGGCACCGCGGACAGCGACTGGTGCCGCACAAGGGGATCCGAAGTGGTGCGTCCACCTGAGGCGTGTCGCCACGCGACGGGACGGGACGACCTCTGCCCACCTCGCTGCCAGTGGCAGGGTTCGAAGACCCTGATCCAGGCACGCGTCTGCTGTCTCCTGCTGCGACCACCCACGTTGACGAGGCCATGCGACGACAGGGGCGCTGGTGGTCTACAGGCAGGCAGAAGGGAACGAACTTTCCGCTGACCGGTGAATCTGCCTCCAAGCAGTTCGACGCCTGGCTTTCGAGCAAGCTCGTCCAGCAGTTTGGGGGAAGGCGTCGATGATGCCGAGCCCGCCTGTCGTGAGCTCGTCTGTCGGTGACGAGGCATCGCGCAACCCGCTTGGGTGACCTTCGGCCCTACCTGGCAGTGGGCCGACCGTCGAGGGTAGGCACGTTCCGCAAGTGGCATTCCGGGGAACTCCTCACGTGACGCAGGTGCCCTCCTGGCGTTACGTCCACATCCAGGGAGAGCTCATGAACCGCGAGTCGAATGCGCACCCCCTCGATCTGGTGAAGACCAACGGCTCTGGTGAGACCCCCGAAACCTTGGAGGGCGATGATTCGGATCTGCTGTGGCAAGCGACAGCCCGAGCCGAAGCGCTCCTGACCGATCTCCAGCAGGAGCGTCCGTCCGAGTCCGACCTTGCCGGGTTGCTCGGCTACGCGCGGGAGGTCGTGCTTGCCCGGATCACCGACGAGGAGCGCACCGTGTTCCCCTCGCTGCAGCAGGCGCCAGGTGATCATCCCGAGCTCGATCAGCTCCACCAGGAGCACCTGCGTCTGCGCAGCGACATCGACGACCTTGCCGCGGCCGCGCAGCACGACAGCGATCCTGCGGACCTGGCGTCGATCGTCCGGCGGCTCATTGCACGGCTGGAACGTCACCTTGCGGCAGAAGCCGCGATCCTGACCGGCAGCGGCTACACCGCCACGGGTCGGGAGTGGGCTACGGCAGGCCATTGGTTCTGCTTGACCGAAGGGCCGGTTATCGAGATGGATCAGCTCAAACCACACGAGGCCCAAGCTGCCGTGCTGAACCGGCTGGCGCGTATGCGGCCTGATGAGAGCCTCGAGTTGCGCTGGGCTGCGAACCCGCAGCCAGTCTGGGAGCGAGTGCAGCGGCGGGACCCGGGCGGCTACAGCTGGCAGGCCACCGAGTCCAGCCCAGGCGCCTGGTCCGTCCAGGTCAGCCGGCGCCCCGCTCCATGACGAGCCACGACCTCACCGACCGGGCAGATCTGGAGGCGCTACTCCAGGCCTTCTCCGGCATGGCTCTGTGCGATCGGATTTCTGGGCCGGTCTTCGCCAGCGCGAGCATGGGCCTCGAAGCGCACCTGCCGCGCATCGCGTCCTTCTGGGAGGTGACCTTGCTGGGGATCGCAGATTACTTCGGACGCCCGATGCACCGGCACCCGACCAATACCGCCGGTCTCGGCGTCCGTCACTTACAGCGATGGCTTGCCCTGCGGGACCGGACGTTGACCGCGATGTTCACCGGCCCGACCACCGACCGGACCAAGACCGAAGCAGCCCGCATCGCCGACCGCATGGTCCGGGATCTGTTCCACAGGACCCCGCGGCCGCTGACGGCACTGCTTCACGCTGCACCGCGGCCAGCTTCGTGACCGAGACTCCGAAGCCACCCGCGCCGTCCCCTTCCTCGGTGAGCTATCGGACGCAGCTGACCGTCGGAGAGAACGTCGTCGACCCCCTCACCTGGGCCGGGTCGGTCCCGGTCGCGCACGGCATCGCGCCCCGCGTCCGAATCGGTCGGGACCGCTGGTTCAACCTGCTATGGCTGCTCCCGATCGGCTTCGTCCTCCTGCTGGCCGCCATCGCTGCCGCCAAGGGCGTGCGCAACACCAGCATCGGGCAGCAGTTCATCATTGACCATCCGGGCACCGTCACCAGCACCTACGCCGACAGGCACCCCGGGTTGCCGATCTGGGTTGTGGTGCAGCACTTTTTCAACCTGCTGTTGCTGGTGTTCATCCTGCGATCGGGGCTGCAGATTCTGAGCGACCACCCGCGGCTGTACTGGACCCGGCACAGCACCCCCGGTCGGGACTGGTTCCGGATCCAAAAGCCCGTCCCGAGCGATCCGCTGTGGACCGCGAAGCAGGACTCGATCAGCCTGCCCGCACAGATCGGGCTGCCAGGTATCCGGCACTCGATCGGACTGGCCCGCTGGTGGCACCTGGGCACCGACACCCTGTGGCTGGTCAACGGTCTGGTCTTCTACGTGCTGCTATTCGCGACAGGGCAGTGGCACCGGGTCATCCCGACGAGCTGGGAGGTGTTTCCGAGTTCGCTGTCGGTCCTGGTTCAGTACCTTTCGTTGGACTGGCCGCTTGAGAACGGCTGGGCTGCGTACAACAGCCTGCAGCTGCTCGCGTACTTCGTGACGGTGTTCGTCGCCGCGCCCTTGGCGTTGGTCACGGGGCTGGGGATGTCCCCGGCACTGTCCACCCGCTTCAAGCGGGTCTCGCGGCTGCTCAGCATCCAGACCGCCCGGTCGCTGCACTTCCTGGTCATGATCTGGTTCTTGCTGTTCATCGTCCTGCATGTGACCTTCGTCGCCACCACAGGCCTGCTGCGCAACCTCAACCACATCTACCTGGGCAGCAACGACCGCGGCTGGGCCGGGTTGGTTCTGTTCAGCATCTCCATGATCATCCTGACGATCGGCTGGGTCGCGGCAACGCCGTTCACCCTGCGGCACCCCCGCACCGTACAGCGCGTCGGCTACGCCCTCGTCGGGCCCGCGCAGCGCCTGTTCGAGCACCTGGACGCGACCCCCGGCGAGTACTCCGAGGCCGACATCAGCCCCTACTTCTGGCACAACGGCCAGTACCCCGACTCCGCCGAGTACCTGGCGCTGCAGCAAGGCGGCTTCGCTGATTACCGACTGCGCGTGAACGGCCTGGTCAGCCATCCCGTCGAACTCAGCCTCGCCGAGCTCCATGCGCTACCCGGGCACGATCAGATCACCCAGCACTTCTGCATCCAGGGCTGGTCCGGCATCGCCAAGTGGCGGGGACTCTCTCTGCAGACCCTGCTCGACCTCGTCCAGCCACACCCGGAAGCCAAGTGGGTCGTCTTTTACAGCCTCGGGGACGGCCCAGATGGCGGTGTCTACTACGACGCCCACCCGATCGAGCAGATGAGCCACCACCTGACGATGCTCGCCTTCGACATGAACGATCAGCCGCTTACCTTCGGGCACGGCGCGCCACTGCGGTTGCGCAACGAGGGCCAGCTCGGCTTCAAGCAGGTCAAGTGGGTCAAGGGCGTCGAGTTCGTCGCGCACTTCAGCGAGGTCGGCGGTGGGTACGGCGGCTACAACCCCGATCACGAATTCTTCGGCTACCGCCAGTCCATCTGAGGGGAGGGAGAAGTCGATGACTGATGAAGCCCTGGACTCTGACG
>JANXUE010000103.1 GCA_025352005.1 Frankiales bacterium | reverse complement strand
GTCGAGCTCATTCCGGATCGCTTTGCGCAGACCCGGAGCGAATCCTTTGTCGAGGCCGACCGACGGTTTGCGCAGGCGCTGTCGCCGTTTCGCTGCCTTCTGTACGTCTTCAACATCAGCGAGGTAGTCGGCGAAGGTGATCGATCCGTCCGTCGCCGCGTGCATGGCCTTGCCCAGAACAGCGTCGAAGGTGATGCTGCTCTTCTCCGGGTTCATAGAGACGTGACTTGCGACGTCCTCGTACTCCACCACCACCCGTCCGAGCAGCCGGTCGTCGGCGGCGTGGGTGACGTCGAGCCAACCGCCGGTCGAGAGCAGCCGATCTCCTCGATAGACGTAGAAGCCCTGCATGCTTCGGCCGTCACGGGTGCCTAGCCTGAAGGCAGAGTCGCTCTGCCGCGGAGGCCAAACGTGATGCACGAGCGGGATGCTTCGTCTATCGATCGATGTGGTCAGGGTGCGTGGGTATCCGGCCCGGCCCGTTGTCCGGTAACCGAATGGGTCGATGGCAAGCACCGGTGTCGGTGCGCCGCGTTCACCACCCAGCAACCCCTCCTCGAGCTCAAGCTTCACCCTTCCATCAGCGATGAGGCGGTGGAACACGAGGCCGAGATGGGAGCTGACTTCGTAGATCTTGCTGTGCAGCCAGGTTCCGGCTTCGAGCGAGGACTCACCCTGGTATCGGGTCCGGAGGTCTGAGAGCTGCACGGTCGTTCCCGATGTGCCCCCGAGCATCGTCGTTCTCAGATCCTCGGCGACGGACGACGACTCAGTGGACAGGACGTCGCATGAGTAGTCCCGAGCCATGTCCTGTCGGTTCAGCCGTCGTCCAACCGGTGTCGCGCCGTGCAGCTGAGAGTAGACAGTGAGAGTGTCGGCGTTGCCAAGCGCCGCAGCTTTGAGCCCCAGTCCGAAATGGCCGAGCGCCTTCGCGCCGTAGTCACGCCGGGCCCCCAGGGTCATCGCATGGTCGATTCCGACGGAGTCCATGCCGCCGCCGTCGTCCAAGACGTGGATCTCCTCCAGACTCGACCCCTTGCGTAGGAAGCGGATGAGAACCCGGGCAGCTCCTGCGTCCACGGAGTTATCGACCAAGTCGGCCATCGCCGTATGGAGACTGTGGTTGGCACCGAGGCTTTTCACCAGCCCCGGGTCGGGAGTAAGCGTGATCTTCCCTACGACGTCGCTACTCACAGGTCTACATCCGTGAAATCGCTGCCGTCGAAGCCAAGGCTTCGCGCGTTCTCGGACACCGTACGGCGGACCTTGTCGTCGAAACCACTGCTTGTCTCCGCGTTGATCTCGATGCTTACCTCAATCAGATCCAACCCTTCTACAGCCGCGAGATGACGCACAACCTCATCCCCGATCGCACGGAGCCGAGATCCAATGGTCTGCGGATCGGCGTCAGAATCCAACTCCCAGCGCCCCTCGTATCGTCCGTTTGACACTGTCGTTCCCGGTGACGCAGGCTTCGTTGGCTGCGGTCCAGGGCCGGGCTCCGGTTCAGGGCCAGGCGTTCCTTCGAGCCGTCTCCTCTCATCCTCATCTCGGCGTCGCTGTTCCGCTTCTGCGGCGTCACGCTCCCGACGACGCTGAGTGAGGGCCAGGTCAGGGCGAACGAGCAGTGTCGTGTCCAGGACAGGCCCAAACGAGGAATCCTCAAGTGGCACCGTGAGGTTTAGGAAGTTGCCGCTCGTGCTGTCGTAGCCCGATGCCAGGGCGAAGCCGCGCTCGACGAACGCTACTTCGGTGAGCACGTCGGTAAGCCGTGCCTCGAGCACCGAACGGTCCCGCAGCCGTGGCAGATAGGGGTATCGCGTGTAGTAGCCCCAGAGGTCGGCGACGCTGACGCGTCCTTCGTTCCAGACTTTGTTCAGTCGGAGGTCCAGATCGAGCCTAATCACCGACGGGGCGCACTCCATGCGGAGGTGGTCGTCCTTGACGAGCCGGGCCCCGGTGCGCACGTCGAGCCGCTTCTCATCACCGTCAGCCTTGACCAGGGTGATGTCAAAGGGCTGGGAGCCGTCGGGCTGAACGGGCACGACGGCATGCACCCACGTGGTCGGGACTCGTTGGTCCACGACCGCGTTCGTCTCGTCCTGGCGGCGCCTGACTTGGGTTGCCCGGGCGGGGGTGAGATCGAGTTCCTCGATCCGACTCGCGAGGTCCTTCCACCCTAGGAAGGAACGCACTGCCGACTCCAGTTCGGCGAGTCTCTGGGTGTCTGGAGCGAGGGCAACGAGAGTGTTTCGGCGGTCCCTGGCGGAACTTCCCCGCATGCCGAAGAGGTCCCTCGCCCAGGCCAGACCTGGGCTGTCCTTGGCCTTCGGCGTCACGGAGTACCGCGGGTGCAGCAGCACGAGGCGGACACCCTCAGCCTCGATCACGTCCCCGGTCGAGTCCGGCGCGACGAGCACTTCGACAAAGGCAACGGGGCGCTTGGAGACTGTGCGCTCCAGGCGAGCCACGATCTCCGCATCGACATCCGGCTGCGTCATTTGACTTGCACGTTCTGCGGCGAGGCGGTTGAGACTGGGCTGAGTGTCAAACCAGTACCGCTCCCCCTCTGAGAACAAGTAGGTAGCCCGGTCACCCAACATCTGAAGTGAAGACCCGAAGTTGCCGACGGTGTCGCCCGGCA
>JANXUE010000078.1 GCA_025352005.1 Frankiales bacterium | reverse complement strand
CCGACCTCACCCCGGTCACCGGCCGGTGCCGGCCGGCGGGGTGCCGCGCGACGGCCTGCGCGAGGGCTTCCTGACGGGTGCTGTCCACAGCGGCAAGGCTCCCGCGAGGGTCTGACATTTTGTTCGCCGCAGACCTTGCTGTGCAGGGTGCGCCAGACTCACGGGATGAGCAGACCCAGCAAGCCCGACCGACGAGGCCTTCGTCGCGGGCTGCGCGCGGCTCAACGCGAGCAGCGCCTGATCAGGGTGGTCCGGCGCAAGGGCTGGGAAGACCACGAGGGGTACGTCGTGGGCGTCTCCGAGCAGTGGTGCGCGCTACAGAACGTCGACGTCGGCCTGCCGGACGGCCTCGTGCTCCTGAGGGTCCGCGATGTCCGCCGCCTCGACGAGCCGACTTCCCACCCGCGCGTCGCCCGCAGCCTCGCCCCCTGGCCTCCCCGTCTGCCGCACCTGATCGACCTGCACGACGTGCGCTCGGTCCTGTTCACGGCCGGGGCGCTCGCGCCGGTGCTGGCCGGCTCGGCCGAGAAGGCCACGCCGGGGGTGTTCTGGGTCGGCAACGTGCACCGCATCACCCACCGACACGCCGAGGTCCAGGACCTCAAGCCCAGCGGGCGGTGGCGCCGGCGCGGCTGGAAGCACTACCCGCTGGCCGACATCACCCGGGTACACCTGGGGACGGCCTACCTGGAGGCGGTCGCGTCGGTGGCCGGGCCACGACCGGAGGTTGCTCCACGGTCCGCCTGAGAACAGCCCCACAGAGGGGGTCGGTTTCGCGTACCTTCGCGGCCGTAGCCAACTCACAGCACTGACGCTTCGAGGAGCAGCATGGGCACGCCCGGTGGCGCACCGCCGCAGTTCAGCCCGGACGGGCAATGGTGGTGGGACGGCCGGACCTGGCTGCCCGCGGCGCAGGCCCCCCAGCAGCCAACCCCCCAGCCAACCCCACAGCAGCCCCTGCAGGAGGCTCCGGTCGGGGGATCCCCGACGGTCCCGCAGTCGTCGGTCCCCCAGGCCTGGGGACAGCCTGCGCCCTACGGCCAACAGCCCACGCCCTACGGCCAACAGCCCGCGTACTACGGCCAACAGCCCGCGTACCCGAACCCGTATGGGCAGGCCTATGGCGCGCCCCAGTCGGGTGGAACCGACGCCAAGGCCATCACCAGCCTGGTGCTCAGCATCGTCTGGCTGCTTGGCCTGGGCAGCATCGCGGCCGTCATCCTGGGGCATCTGTCGCGGTCGCAGGCCAAGAAACAGGGGCGGTCACCGAGCGGGATAGCGCTGGCCGGGCTGATCATCGGCTACCTCGGGGTCGCCGGCACGATCGGTGCCGTCGCCCTCGGGGTCGTGTTCGCGAACACGTTCACCACCACCGACACCTCCAAGCTGAAGTCGGACCTCCGGAAGGCGGCGGTCGTCGAGGAGCAGTACCACGCCCAGCACGGCCACTACGCGGACGACACCGAGTTCGGCAACACCGACTTCTCGAACTCCTTCAACGTCGACGTCTACGTCCAGAGCGCCTCCGACACCGACTACTGCCTGAGCGCGTCGAACTACAACGGCAAGGTCACCTACTACCTGTCCCACGCAACGTTGGAGCCCACGACGCAGGCCTGCTGAGCAAGGGCGAGGACTGCTCCCGCGGGAGAGCGCAACCGCGAGGACGGCCATTGATCCGGCCTGCCAGAGACCGGTCAGCGGTCATCGGACAAGATGAAGACATGAACCTCACCTTCCTGCCACTGACCACCCTGTCCGGGGAGCCGACAACGCTGCCCACTGGTCATGCCCTGCTGATCGTGAACGTCGCTTCCAAGTGCGGCCTGACCCCTCAGTACGAGGGCCTCGAGGAGCTCCAGAAGCGCTACGGCGACCGCGGTTTCTCGGTGCTGGGCTTTCCCTGCAACCAGTTCATGGGCCAGGAGCCGGGGACCTCGCAGGAGATCGCGAAGTTCTGCTCCGCCACCTACGGGGTGACGTTCCCGATGTTTGAGAAGGTGGACGTCAACGGACCGCAGCGGCACCCGCTGTTCGCGGAGCTGGCGTCCGTACCCGACGCCGAGGGCGAGGCCGGCGACGTGCAGTGGAACTTCGAGAAGTGGCTGGTGTCGCCGTCAGGGACCGTCGTTGGCCGCTTCCGGCCCGCGGTCGAGCCCATGACCTTGACCGCAGAGATCGAGGCCGCACTGCCCCCCGTGCGCCTCTGACGCTCTCTGCGTGCGGCGGGTAAGACCTACGTCACCTCCGGCGCCTGCCGGGGCGATGTCAGGTTGCGCTGAGCCAGTCCGGGCAGGGCTCGAGTGTGCGTTCCCCCACCGTGACCCCAGGACCGGCGCCCGTCAGGGTGCTGCGTGCGGCCGCGCCGGTGGCGCGCGCTGTCGCCGTACCCCGCCGCTTCGCGTTGCTCGGGCACGCTCCCACGCTGGACGGTTTGCGTGGGCTGGCCGTCGTGCTCGTGATGGTCTTCCACTTCGTCGGCCATCGCTGGCTCAAGGGTGGCTACGTCGGCGTCGACATCTTCTTCGGGCTGTCCGGCTTCCTCATCACCGTCCTGATCCTGGATGAGCGGCGCGTGCACGGGCGGCTGTCGCTGCCCCTTTTCTACGCCCGACGAGCCTGCCGTCTGCTACCTGCGCTGGTTCTGCTGCTGGCCGTCTGGACCCTGCTGCTGCTCGCCTTCCACGACCAGCACTGGATGGGGGCGACTCCCTCCGGCGACGGTTCCGGGCGGACCGTCGACGTGGCCGGGTCGCTACGCGATCTCGGGGTCGCCTTGGTCTACCTCGCCAACTGGAACGTCATCAGCGGCGGGATGGAGGCACCCCTTGCGCACCTGTGGTCCCTGGCCGTGGAGGAGCAGTTCTACCTGATCTGGCCATCGGTCCTGCTGGGTCTGCTACTGCTCGGTCGGCGGACGCGCCTGACGCTAGTCGCGGGCCTGCTGCTGGCCAGCGCGTTGCTGCCGGCGCTCTACTACCACGGCGGAGTGGGCAAGAACCGCATCTACTTCGGCACCGACACCCGCGCCGTCGGGCTGCTGGCCGGTGCGTTCGCCGGGCTGGTCTGGCACGAACGGCACTCCCTGGGCCGACTCCCCCGCAGCGCCGGGCTGCGGGCCATTGCTGGCGTGGCCGTGCTGTTGGGGGTTGCCTGGCACCCAGGGGGCGACTTCGGCAAATTCGTCGTGCTCCCCGCGGCCCTTGCGCTGGCCGTCTCGCAGGTCGTGCCCCGACTCGCCGACAACCGCGGCCGCTTGGCCCGGGTCTTCTCGGCGCGTTGGTTGGTGTGGGCCGGTAAGCGGTCCTACGGGCTCTACCTGTGGCAGTACGTGTGGGCGACGTGGACGCACCCGCTCGGGCTGTGGGTGGGTGTACCGCTCGGGATCCTCGGGACGCTGGCCTGCACGCAACTGTCCTGGGTGCTCGTGGAGACCCCCGCACTGCGGTACGGCAGCCGGTTCCGCCGCCCGACCGCCCCCGAGGTCGTGCCCGTGTCGCGCCTGCGCGTTGCGGCCTGAGGGACGCTGCCTGAGGGACGCTGCCTGAGGGACGCCGCCTGAAGAACGCTGGTCAGTGCCGACGGCCTTCGCGGTCCCACAGGTCGGCGGCGAGGTGGTCGTCGAACTCGGCATAGTCCTGCGCAGCCCGGGCCAGCGCGTGCCCCAGGTCGGCGACGGTGCCACCGACGACCCAGACGAGCAGCTCCCACCGCTCGACAAACTCGGCGAAAGCCGCCTGGACCTGCTGACGAGGGCTGCTGGTCGTGAGTCGTTCGAGGTCTCGGTGGTCCTCGGACAGCATCCGCAGCAGCTGTCCTGTCCGGCGCAACGGCACGGCCGCGGCCGTGAGCTCAGGCGGGCACCACCGCGAGTACAACGTCAAGGACGCTGTGGGGGTCATTGAGGAGTCGGCCACAGCTGCACGGTAGGGATCGACCCCCTTTCGCCGTCGGCGTTGTCCACAGGGACGGCGTCGCCGTCGGGGCTGTCAGCCGATGCGCGGGAGCAGGAGCTGCTGGCCGACCTGCACGGCGCCGCCGCCCAGGTGGTTGAGGCCGACGAGCTGTTCGACGACAAGCCGGGGGTCGTGGCCTGGTGCGACCCGCATGGCAACTGACCACAGGGTCTCGCCGGAGTGGATGGTGGTCTGGGAGTAGGGCTGGACGGCCGGGCCGTCGGTCGCGGCCTGGGAGGTCCCCACCCGGCCAAGCGTGAACGCCACCGTCGCCACGAGCAACAGCGCCATAACCAGGACGACCCGGCCGCGGCGGGTGAGCCGCACCGAAGTGGCGAGGGTCAACGGGTAGTCCGCACCGGCGTGGGCCTTAGCGCGCGGCGCCCGCACCGGAGGCGCGAAGCGCAGCAAGCCGGTCTGGCGGAAGCTGTGAGCGGTGGGGGTGGCGGTGCCGGTGAGGGTCATGCGCCTGCTCCTTTGGGGTCCTTGTCGAACGTAGGGTCGATCGAACGTCTGAGCTAATGTCTAACAGAGGGGTCCGACAAAATCCACGACACGTCGAACAGATGTTTGGTTTCTGTCGGTCTCAGGGGTTAACGTCCGGCCAGATCCACCACCGGTTCGGCGAGCGGACCGGGTGAGGCGAGGAGCGCAACATGGCAGACAAGACCAGGTCACCGGGTCCGAAGATGACGGCTGGCAAGGAGAGCGCCCACGCCGGCGGGACCTTGTTGTCGCTCGCCGAGAAGGTCCAGCCCGCGGTGCCGATCGGCCCGCGCAAGCGCGGTCGCCAGCCCGGAGTGCCGCCGAAGACCACGCATGTGCACAACCTCCCCGATGGCCCTGCCGACGACGCCGGCCTGACCGTGCGCCAGCGAAGGATCCTCGAGTTCATCAAGGAGTCGGTCCTCCAGCGCGGCTTCCCACCCACCATCCGCGAGATCGGCGACGCCGTCGGCCTGGCGTCCACGAGCAGCGTGTCCTATCAACTGATCAGCCTGCAAAAAAAGGGGTTCCTGCGCCGCGACGCCACCAAGCCGCGCGCAGTGGACGTCCGGCTGCCCGGGGAGATGCCGCAGCGAGCACACCACGACGGCACCCTCGAGGACGGTGCCGAGCACAGCAGCTTCCCGCGTCCGGCGTACGTGCCGGTCATCGGCCGGATCGCCGCAGGTGGCCCGATCCTGGCGGAGCAGGCCGTGGAGGAGGTCTTCCCACTTCCCCGCGAGCTGGTGGGTGACGGCACACTGTTCTTGCTCAAGGTCGTCGGTGACTCGATGGTGGACGCCGCGATTGCCGACGGCGACTGGGTCGTCGTGCGGCAGCAGCCGGTCGCCAACAACGGCGACATCGTGGCTGCCATGATCGACGGGGAGGCGACCGTCAAGACCTACAAGCGCAAGGAGGGCCACGTGTGGCTGCTCCCGCATAACGACGCCTACGCGCCGATCGACGGGGACGAGGCGACCATTCTTGGCCGCGTCGTCACGGTCCTGCGCAAGCTCTGAGCTCACCGTCGGCGAGCGGACCGCCTGGCCGCACTCGTGGGAGCGGTGAGGCGGTGCGCAGCAGGCAGCAGAGCGACGCCGCTAGAGCCACCGCGCCCAGTCTCACGTTGGAGACCCACTGAGTCAGGTCGTCGTGCCCCGCTCCTGCGCACTCGTTCCGCCGCGCCTCAAGATGCCCGACGTGGCCACCGATGTCAGAGGGTGACCACACTCGTTCTCAACGCTGGAACACGGTGACCGGCCCGAGCTGCGACTCGACCGCACCCTGTTCCGCGACGCCCGGCTGCTCGCGGACCTTGAGGTCGGCGACCGCGTGTACATCGGTTCAGCGGGTCCTACTCGCTCTGCGACGCCGCGCCGTTCAACGGCTTTTCCGGGCCGGGACCGGTCTACCTGAGCTGAACTGTACGAACCCGTACCCCTCACGTGGGTCAGGGCGATAACTGCATTGACCCCGCCGAAAGGGCGACCTGCTGGTAACAGCAGTCAGCAACGCGTCCAGCCCGAACACCACGAGCCTTGGCCGCTACCGAAGTGAGGAATTTCCATGACCCTAGCCCAACTTCTCGCCAGCAAGCTCGCCGCCGCCAGCGCCGCCAGCAAGGTGGTGTTCGTCGGCGGTGTCGCCGTCATCAGCATGGGTGCAGCCGGCGCAGCCGTCGCGCTGCCGGGCGCCCTGAACGCCAGCTCGACGACGTCCGTCGCGACTGAAACGCCGACCGTCGGCCCGACCGTCGGCTCGACCGTCGAGCCGACCG
>JANXUE010000072.1 GCA_025352005.1 Frankiales bacterium | reverse complement strand
AGGGCGACGACCTGCTCCCCCGGGTCCCCGACCTCGACCTGCCGAACCTCGACACGGGCCTCCCGCTCGGGGACCGGCAGCCGCTGACGGCCAACGCCTACCTGGGCGCCTGGGGGATCTGCTCGGCTCTACGGTCCGGAGCCCAGGTGGTCGTGACCGGCCGGGTCACCGACGCCAGCCTGGTGGTCGGGCCGGCTGCCGCCCGGTTCGGCTGGGAGCGCACGTCCTACGACGCCTTGGCGGGCGCTGTCGTGGCGGGGCACGTCCTCGAGTGCGGGACCCAGGCGACCGGGGGCAATTACGCCTTCTGGAAGCAGGAGGTGGCCCAACCGCTGCGGATGGGCTTTCCGGTCGCCGAGGTGCACGCCGACGGCTCCTCGGTCATCACCAAGCACCCGGGCACCGGTGGGGCCGTCACCGTCGGAACCGTCACCGCCCAGCTCCTCTACGAGATCGCCGGACCCCTGTACGCCGGACCCGACGTCGTCGCCGACTTCTCGACGATCTCGCTGGAAGCCGACGGGGTCGACCGGGTGCGGATCAGCGGCGTGCGCGGCGGGCCGCCCTCCGGGCAGGTCAAGGTCGCCCTCAACATGGTGGGCGGCTACCGCAACCGGATGGAGTTCGTCCTCACCGGGCTCGACGTCGAGGACAAGGCCGCCCTGGCTCTCGCGCAGCTGCGCGACGCCCTCCCCGCGCAGCCGCAGGTGCTCGAGTCTCGACTGGTGCGGCTCGACCAACAGGACGCGCCGACCAACGAGCAGGCCGCGGCACTGCTACGCGTCACGGTCAAGGACCCTTCTGCCGAGGTCGTCGGCCGGGCCTTCTCCTCGGCCGCCGTCGAGCTCGCCCTCGCCTCCTACCCCGGCTTCACCCTCACCTCCCAGCCCGGACCCGCCACGCCGTACGGCGTCTACTGGCCGGCGCTCGTCCCCGCGGGGGAGGTCGAGCAGGTCGTCGTGCACCACGACGGCCGGCGCGAGGTCGTGGCCCACACCACGGCCGGCGACACCCTCGTCGTCGCCGCTGCCGACCGTCCGGCGCCGCCGGTCGGGCCGACCCGACCGGTGCCCCTCGGGACGGTGGTCGGTGCCCGCTCCGGCGACAAGGGCGGTAACGCCAACGTCGGGTTCTGGGCGCGCACGGACAAGGCCGCGCTGTGGCTGCTGTCCTGGCTGGACGAGGCGGCATTCCGGGCGCTGCTTGCCGAGGCCGACGGTCTCGACGTGTCGATCCACCCGCTGCCGAACCTGCGGGCCGTCAACGTCGTCGTGCACGGCCTGCTCGGCGAGGGCGTCGCCGCGTCGAGCCGCTTCGACCCGCAGGCCAAGGGGCTCGGGGAGTACCTGCGGTCGCGGGTCGTCCAGGTCCCCATGACACTGCTTTGATGAAAGACGTTCGGGATGTCTGGGATGTGGTGGTGGTCGGTGCCGGCCCGGCGGGAGCTGCCGCGGCCCGCGCCGCCTGCCTCGCCGGGGCGCGGACCCTGCTGTTGGAGAAGGCAGAGCTCCCCCGATACAAGCGCTGCGGCGGCGGGTTGATCGGTCCGTCGCAGCAGGCCCTCAACGACGCAGGGGTGGACGTGGCAGCCCTGTCCCGCGACCACGTCGGCCGGCTGACCTTCACCTCCCGGGGACGCCGCGGCTTCACGCGCGCGGCCGGACCCTTCCTGCCGATGGTCCTGCGCTCCGAGCTCGACCACGCCCTCGTCAAGGTCGCGGTGGAGGCGGGCTGCACGGTGCGCACCGGCGTCACCGTCGGTGCGTACTCCGAACAGGACGGCGTCGTGACCCTGGGCACGTCTACCGGCCCCGTCTGGGCCCGGGCGGTCGTCGCGGCCGACGGGTCCGCCGGACGGGCGGCCGCCTACGTCGGCGTCGTGTGTGACCAGGTCGACATCGGCCTGGAGGCGGAGCTCCCGACCCCTGAGGGCAGTGACTGGGACGGCCGCGTCCTGCTCGACTGGGGTCCCGTGCCCGGCTCCTACGGTTGGGTCTTCCCCAAGGGAACCAGCCTGACGGTCGGCGTGATCGGGGCCCACGACCAGGGCCAGGCGATCCGGGACTACTACCGCTCGTTCGTGGCCTCTCTCGGGCTCGACCTCACGACTGCCACCCACGACGGGGGTCACCAGACCAAGGTCCGGGCCGCCGGCTCGCCGCTGCACCGCGGTCAGGTGCTGGTCGCCGGTGACGCCGCCGGCCTGCTCGAGCCATGGACCCGCGAGGGGATCTCCTTCGCGCTGCGCTCTGGCCGCCTCGCCGGGACGGCCGCGGCCGGCGATGTCTCGTCCTACCCCGCGGCGGTGGAGTCCGAGCTGGGGGCGGAGGTCGCGGCGGGTCGGCGAGCCCTCACGGCTTTCACCCGACACCCGGGGGTCGTGCACGCGGTGATGCGCTGGCTGCCCCCGATGTGGCCGTTGTTCGTCGAGCTCGTCAGCGGCCGCACCACGATGGCCGAGCAGCTCGAGCGCCGCCGCGTCCGCTGGCTGGTCAGCGCTGTCGGCGGCTGATCGGGCTCTGGCGCGAAGATAGCGCCATGCCCCGTCCCGTCAGGCCCACCGGAGGCACCTGGGAGGTGCGATTCGGCACCGCGGAGCTGGTGCGGGACCTCGACCGTCCCGCAGGCTGGATGCTCCTGGTCGACGGGACGCCCCAGTCCTACGTCGACACCGAGGACCCGACCTTCTTGGAGTTCGAATACGTCCGGCTGCTCGCGGACGTCATCGAGGCGACGAGCCCGGTGGACCAGCCGATCCGTGCCGTGCACCTCGGCGGCGGGGGCTGCACCCTGGCTCGCTACCTGGCCGCCACCCGGCCGGGCAGCACCCAGGTCGTCGTCGAGGCCGACGACCTGCTCGTGGAGGTGGTCCGCACCCAGCTGGGGACGGGGGGCTTCCGGCTGCGGGCGGGCGACGGTCGGGAGGCGCTCGCCCACCTGACGCCCGGCACCAGCGACGTCGTCGTGGCCGACGTCTTCGTCGGTGCGCAGGTGCCGAGCCACTTCGCCACCGTCGACTACGTCCGCGAGGTCGAGCGGGTCCTCACCCCGGAGGGGGTCTATGTCGCCAACGTCGCCGACTCCGGGCAGTTGCGCTTCTCCCGCGGCCAAGCCGCCAACCTGGCCGCGGTCTTCGAGCACGTCATCGTCCTGGCCGACCCGGGATTGCTCCGCGGCCGGCGCTTCGGCAACCTCGTGCTCGCCGGTTCACACCGGCCGTTCCCCCTCGACGAGCTCCGGCACGTGACGGCGCGGTCAGTGGGCCGGGCGCGCGTCGAGAGCCAAGACACGTTCGTCAAGGACGCCCGCACCACCAGCGACGCCGACCCGCCCGTCGCCCCCGTGCCCCCGGCGAACCTGTTCGGCTGAGTTGTCAACCGCGGGCCGCCCGGAAGTCCGGGGAGCGCTTGGCCAGGAAGGCCTCTACCCCTTCGGCGTACTCCGGTCCGTGCAGGGACGCCTCGTAGTGCGCCCGGACGTCCGCGTCCTCGTCCCGCACCCCCACCGACACCTTGGCGATCAGCGCCTTGGCGCCCCGCAGGGAGACCCTGGCCCGCGAGGCAAGGGTGGCGGTGAGCTCCGCCGTACGCGCGACGGGGTCGGCCACGACCTCGTGCACCAGACCGATACGCAGCGCCGTGGCCGCATCGACCAGGTTCCCCGTGAACAGGATGTACGACGCCCACGCCGGTCCCACGACGTCGGTGAGGCGGGCGGTGGACTGCAGGCCGTAGACGATGCCCAGCTTCGCCGGGGTGATGCCGAAGCGGGAGTCAGGGCCGCAGACCCGCAGGTCGCAGGCCAGGGCCACCTGGGAGCCACCGCCGATGGCGAAGCCCTCGACGAGTGCGATCGTCGGCGTGGGGCAGGCCAGGATGGCGCCCTCGCCGGCCGCGACGGCATCGCCGTACCGCTGCGCGTCCTCGGGCGTGCGCCGAAGGGTGGTGAACTCGCTGATGTCGGCCCCCGCGCTGAACGGACCCCCCGCCGGACCGCGGAAGACGATCACGTCGACGCCGGGATCGCCTGCCAGGGAGGGCATCAGCCGCGCGAAGGCCAGCCACATGGCGAGGTTGATCGCGTTGTGGCGCTCGGGCCGGTTGAGGGTGATGGTGGCGACGCCGTCAACGGTCGACACGAGCAGGGCACCGGCGGCGTCACCGAAAGGGTCGTCCACGCCGGACATCCTCGCCGATCGGCTTTAAGCCGCGACGGTGAGCTGCCGATCACCAGGGCATGACGTCCCTGCTCACCGTGGCCAGTGCTGGCTGCGCGCTGGGTGCCGCAGGACTCGCCGTGCGGTGGACGTCGCGCAGAGCCGATGCGCTCGGCCGGCCACGCGCCTTCCCGGCCTGGTCCAGTCTGGTGCTGGTCATCGCCGCGGGTGCGCTGCTCTACCCAGGAGTCCAGCGGCATCTGGAGGAGAAGCGGCTGGCGCGGGCCGCGGCCGAGCTGGTCGGGGGCCACGTGACAGTGCACTGCCAGACGACGGCGGGCGCGCTCGTCGACGCCGGCTCGGAGCTGGGCTACGTCCCGTACGACGAGAACGGGATACCGCTGAAGACGACCACGTTGAAGCGCGACCCGTGCCGGTTGCTGCACTCCTACCTCAGCGGTGACCGCAACCACCCCTCCGAGGACGTGACCATCGCCGTACACGTCCTGACGCATGAGGCGATGCACATGCGGGGCGAGACCAGCGAGGCCAGCGCCGAGTGCCAGGCGGTCCAACGGGATGAGGCGACAGCAGTGCTACTGGGCGCAACTGTTGTGCAGGCCAGGGATCTCGCGCATGCGTACTGGACCGGCGTCTACCCGCGGATGCCGGATGACTATCGGTCCGCGGACTGCGCCCCGGGTGGCGCGATGGACGAGCACCTGCCGACCGCCCCCTGGCTCAGCGCGCAAGGGCAGTGACGTAGACCGGTGGGGACAAGGACTCAGCGGGCGGCCCGGCGTCGAGCCGACGGCGGCGGACCCACCTCGCTCAGCGGCTCGGCAGCGGCGTCGATTGCCTTCAACGAGGCAAGCACGGCGTCCAGCAAGCGCGCACGGTAGAAGCCGGGAAGAGTCTTCAGCAGCACCTGTCCGTAGCGGGCGGTCGCCAGCCGGGGGTCCAGCACCACGACGACCCCACGGTCGGTGGTGGAGCGGATCAGCCGGCCCGCACCCTGCGCGAGCAGGACCGCTGCCGGGGGCAGGGTGACGTCCATGAACCCGCTTTCACCGGCGTCGGCGAGCCTCGCCTGCATCAACGGGTCGTCGACGTGCGGGAAGGGGATTCGATCCAGGATCACCAGCTGACAGGCCGACCCGGGCACATCGACGCCCTGCCAGAAGGACCGGGTTCCGAACAGGCAGGTCCGTGCGTCGGAGGCGAACCGGTGCGCCAGGGCACCCGGCGTGTCCTCCCCCTGCAGCAGCACGGGTACGTCGGTCCTGTCCCGCACTGCCGCCGCCGCGCGGCCCGCCGCGGCCGTGGAGGAGAACAGCGCCAGCGTGCGCCCGCCCGCCGCCTCCACGAGGGTGGCGCACAGGTCGTCCACGGCAGCCTGCCAGGCAACGCCCTGCTTGCCCGGGTCCGGCAGGTCCCGCGCGATGTAGAGCTGCCCCTGGCGGGCGTAGTCGAACGGGCTGCCCACATCGAGGTAGCTCCAGCGGGCCGGCGGCTCCTGCTGGGCCTGCTGGTCAAGGACCTCGTCCACGGCTTCGTGATCGCGCGGCGTGGGGGCCTTCACGCCGTACTCGCTGCCGGCCATCCAGGTCAGGCCGAGCTCGCGCGCGGTGTGCCGAAAAGAGCCGCCGAGGGTCAGCGTTGCCGAGGTGGCGATGACGGTGACCTCGCCGAACAACCCGCTGGCAAGTGCGGCACCGACGTTGAGCGGGGACACCCGCAGCGCCCGCTCCTGGGTCGCGTAGACGGCCGACCTCGTACCCGGTTCCCGCAGCTCACCGGCAGCCTCAGCCACCTCCGCCAGGCCCTGTTTGACCCGCTCGCGGCGCGCCTGCTCCAGCTCGTCGGTGCCGCCGGTGCCGCCGGTGGCCTTGCCGACCTCCGCGGCGGCGGCCCCGCAGGCGTTCTCGACCAGGACGAGGGCGTTGACCAGTTGCTCCGGGAGAGCGGGAATCCAGCCCGGCAACAGCCCCTGCAGCACGCCCTCGATGACGGCGTGCGCATCCTCGAGCCGTTCGTGGGTGGAGGCGCCGACGTACTCCTTGGCGGCGGCGGCGGCCCTGCGTACAGCAGGTGCGCTCAGCTCATGAGTGAGGGCGTCGGTGGCCGAGGAGACGAACTCGTGGGCCTCGTCGAGGATGACCGCGTCGTGCTCGGGCAGAACCTGCACGCCGGTGAAGGCGTTCAGAGCGAGCAGCGCGTGGTTGGCGACCACGACGTCGGCCTCCTTGGCGTCCTCCCGGGCCAGCTCGGCGAAGCAGTCCACCCGGTCAGGGCACCGGCTCCCGAGACACTCGCGGGCACTGACGCTGACCTGCCGCCACGCGCGGTCGTTGACGGGGAACGGCATCTCGTCCCGGTCGCCGGTGCTGGCGGTCGCGGCCCACTCCCGCAGCTGCACGACCTGCTGTCCGATCATCGAAGCCGCCCCGTCCCACAGCTCATCCTGCTCGGGCTCGCGCGCACCTGGGCCGGCATGCAGCTGCTGCAGGCAGAGGTAGTTCGAGCGCCCCTTCGCGAGTGCGAACGACGGCCGGTGGCCGAGGGCTTTCTCGAGGACCTCGACCAGCCGCGGCAGGTCCTTGTCGACCAGCTGGGCCTGGAGCGCCTTGGTCGCGGTGGCGACGACGACCTTCTTGCCGCTGGCCAGCGCGGGCACCAGGTAGCCCAGGGACTTGCCGGTCCCGGTTCCCGCCTGGACCAGCAGGTGCTCCCGGGTCCGCAGCGCCCTGGCGACGGCCTGCGCCATCACGTGCTGACCCTCGCGAGCCTGCGCCCCCGGCACCACCGACAGGGCCACGTCCAGCAGCTCCCGAGCCTTGGCGACCACACCGTCACGTTAGTCGCGCAGCGACAGCGGCCCAGACGCTGTGGACAACTCCCGGCCCGGGCCCGGCCAGGCTGACACCCTTGCCGGGTGACGACGATCCGGCTGCAGCCCGACGCCCTGCACCACGACGCCCTCCGGTACGGCGACGTCGTGGCCCGGGTCGAACGCGCCCGCGACGAGCTGCTGGCCACCCTCGGCGTCTGCGAGGGAGCCCTCGGCGCGGGCGTTCACGGCACGCTCGCCGAGCTCAGGTCCTCACTGCGGCACGGCCTCGACGTGCTGGCCGAGGACCACCGTCAGCTCCAGGCCGGCGTCGCCGCGGTCGCCGACTGCTTCGGCGAGCTCGACCGCGCCCTGTTCCGCTGACCCCTGAGCCGTGGACGTCGCCGCTACAGGCGAGAACGCAGCTCCGGCCAGGTCCCGGCGAAGCCCGGGTGCAGCGGAAGGGTCACGACGCCGTCAACGTGCACCCAGCGGACATCGGTGCTCTCCCGGTCCAGGGCGTGTACGGCGAGCTCGGCGTCCGCGGTCGCGAGCACTGTCGTGTAGGCCCAACCACCGTGGTCGTCGACGAGCTCGCCCACCACGACCAGCGAGCTGGTGTCGAGCCCGGTCTCCTCCGTCGCCTCGCGAAGGGCCGCCGCGACGGCGTCCTCATTGCGACCGAGGGCTCCACCGGGAAGCCCCCAGGTGTCACCGTGGTGGCTCCAGGCCGCCCGGTGCTGAAGCAGCACGGCAGGACCGGGTGCAGCCAGAAGCAGCCCGGCCGCGCCGTGCAGGCCCCAGTGGCGATGGCCGAGCGAGCAGCGGGTCCAGCCGTCACCGTTGCGCAACAAAGGTCCGAACGACGCACTCACGCGGCAAAGCCTGCCCTAAAGCGTCGCGACGCACGCGCTGGAGCCATAACGATCATGCTGTCCGGGACGAGCCACCGCGGCGTCGCGACCGCTTCAGGCCGACGATCTACCGCTCCCGGCGGCTTCCGACGGCGTGTCGGACACCAGGAGCGGAAGATCGTCGGCGGTGGAGCGGCGAACGAGCGGGATCCGCGTGCGGCCGGCCATCCGGCGTACAGGACACTGGTGGCTCACCACCGACGCTCTGAAGGGCACACACCTGTGACGGACATCAACTTCGACGGCCGAGTCGCGATCGTGACCGGCGCCGGCGGCGGCCTCGGCCGCACCTACGCGCTGGACCTGGCAGCGCGCGGCGCCCAGGTGGTCGTCAACGACCTCGGCGGCAGCGTCGACGGGCAGGGTGGCGACCACGCTGCCGCGCAGAAGGTCGTCGACGAGATCAAGGCAGCCGGTGGCGAGGCCGTCCCCAACTACGACAGCGTCATGACACCCGAGGGCGGCGCCAACATCGTCACGACCGCCGTCGACGCGTTCGGCAAGGTCGACGTCGTCATCAACAACGCCGGCTTCCTGCGCGACAAGAGCTTCCTGAAACTCACCTGGGACGACCTGGACGCCGTCATCGACGTCCACCTCAAGGCCGCCTTCTACGTCAGCCAGCCGGCCTTCGCGATCATGAAGGAGAACGGCTACGGCCGGTTCGTCTTTACCGCGTCCAACGCGACGTTTGGCAACTTCGGCCAGACCAACTACGCCGCCGCCAAGAACGGCCTGATCGGCTTGTCCAACACGATCGCCGTCGAGGGCGCCCGCAACGGCATCCTGTCGAACGTGATCATGCCGGTCGCCGGTACCCGCATGACGCGGGATCTGCTGGGTGACTTCGCCGACGTGCTCGCCCCCCAGTACGTCACGCCGATGGTCTCCTACCTGTCCAGTGAGACCTGCACCACCACGCACGGCGCCTACAGCGCCGCGGGCGGTCGCTATGCCCGCGTCTTCACCGGCCTCGTCCCCGGCTGGTTCGCCGGCAAGGGCGCCACCGTCGCGGCCGAGGACATCGCCGCGAACATCGCCCAGATCGAGAAGCAGGACGGCTACGTCGTGCCCACCAGCACCACCGACGAGATCATGGTGTTGGCCGAGCTGTTCAAGTAGGTCCCGTCCGGCACGTGCGCCCACAGCGGCGACGTGCTGGCCGTCAAAGCTCGGTCGGACCCAAGAGCGCGTCCAGGAACCGGGTGACCCCAGGCGACGGCAGGAGCAGCTCCGCTACGGACGGCACCGGTGGCGCCTCGCGCTCAAGCTCCCCTGAGTGGGGCTCCGAGAACTGGTCGGTCGTCCGGTCCTCGAGCTCGGGCAGCGGTGGCGGGTCAAGAGCGAGCCGGGTCCGGACCTGCTCAGCGACCTGCTCCGCGACCTGTCCGGTCAACTGGTCGCTCACCAGGGCCTGGCGGACCTCGGCCAGCCGCTCGGCTCGCGCCAGCTGGGCCTGCACCTTCGCGACCACCTCGGCCGCCCGGCGCTCCGCCTCCGCGGCCCGACGCTCAAACCGGTCCGCTCGGTCACGAGCAGACGCCAGCATGTCGCTCAGGGTTGCGGCGTACAGCGGGGTGTCGGTGGGCGGCGTCTGGCTCATGCGGGCAGCCAGGCCGGTCCGAGCGGGGCGAGGCCGGTGACGGTCAGTACGGCCTCGCCCTGCTCGTCGGACGCCGCAGCGTCGATGACTGCAGTGAGCGCCCAGTCGTGCTCACCTTCGGGGTCGGCAAGCACCTGCGTGACCACCTCGCCGTCCCACCGGAACAGCTCGGGTCCTCGCGCGTCGGGGCCGGAGCCGATCGAGTCATGGTCGGCGAAGTAGGCGTCCAGGGCGGTATCCCAGTCGACGTCCGGGTCCATCTCGCGCAGCAGGTCGATCCGCTCGAAGGACAGCGCATGGACCCGGCGCCACATCGCGTTGCGCACCAGCACCCGGAAGGCGCGACTGTTGCGCGTCACGACGGCAACGGGTTCGGGAGCGACCTCCCCGCCTGCGGTCAGGGCCGCCCACTCGTCGAGCAGGCTGCTGTCGACCTGGCGGACGACCTCGGCCAGCCACAGCGTGAGGTCCTCCACCTCCTCGGTCCGGACCGAGTCAGGCACGCTGCGCCGGAGCGCCTTATAGGCGTCGGCAAGCGCCCGAAGGACCAGGCCCTCCGACCGCCCCAGGCCGTAGCAGCTGACGTACTCGTTGTAGGTCATGGCGCGTTCATACATGTCGCGCGCGACGGACTTGGGGCGCAGCTCGTGGTCGAGGATCCACGGGTTGGTCTGTTGGTAGATCGCGTAGGCGGCGGTGAGCAGCTCCTCGAGCGGCCGCGGGTAGGTAACCTCCTCGAGCCGCTCCATCCGCTCGTCGTACTCGATGCCGTCGGCCTTCATCTCACCGATCGCCTCACCACGTGCCTTCTTGCGCTGGGCGCTCAGCACCTGGCGCGGGTCGTCGAGCGTGGCCTCCACGACCGACAGCACCTCCAGCGCGTACGACGGTGACTCCCGGTCTAGGAGCTCGAAGGCGGCGAGCGCGAACAGCGCGAGCGGCTGGTCCAGTGCGAAGTCGGGCCGCAGGTCGACGGTGAGCCTGACCCCCTGCGCTGTCCGCTCGATCACGCCCCCTCGCTCGAGGGCCTTGAACAGCCGGATCGCCTGGCGGACATGGACCCGCTGGCGCTGGGGGGACTCGTGGTTGTCAAGCAGCAACCGTCGCATGTGCCCGAAGAAGTCCCCACCCCGGGCCGCGACGTTCAGGATCATCGCGGCGGTCACCTTGAAGTGGCTGGTGAGCGTCTCGGGCGTCGCCGCGACCAGCCGGTCGTGGGTCTTCTCGTCCCAGGACACGAAGCCCTCGGGCGGCGACTTGCGCTTGTAGGAACGCTTCTTCTTCTCGTCGTCACCAAACTTGGCGAGCACCCGGTGGTTCTCGATGACGTGGTCGGGAGCCTGCACGACGACGAGCCCCGCGGTGTCGAACCCGGCTCGTCCTGCCCGCCCCGCGATCTGGTGGAACTCCCGGGCGCGCAGGTGTCGGACGCGCGTCCCGTCGTACTTGGACAGGGCGGTGAAGACGACGGTACGGATCGGCACGTTGATGCCGACGCCGAGGGTGTCGGTGCCGCAGACCACCTTCAGCAGCCCGGCTTGCGCGAGCTGCTCGACCAGACGGCGGTACTTCGGAAGCATCCCGGCATGATGGACTCCGATGCCGTGCCGGACCAGGCGCGAGAGCGTCTGACCAAACCTCGTCGTGAACCGGAACCCGCCTATGAGCAGGGCGATCTGGTCCTTCTCCGCGCGGGAGCAGACGTTGACGCTCATCAGGGCCTGTGCCCGCTCGACGGCCGACTCCTGGGTGGAGTGGACCACGTAGACGGGAGCCTGGTGGGTCGCGAGCAGCTCGGCGAGCTTGTCGTGCAACGGCTCGAGGGACCACTCGAAGGTCAGGGGCACCGGACGCTCGGCGCCGGCCACCTCGGCAACCGGACGGCCGCTGCGCCGAGCCAGGTCCGCGCGCAGGCTCTCGGTGTTGCCGAGCGTCGCGGACATCAGCAGAAACTGGGTGCTGGTCATCTCCAGGAGCGGAACCTGCCAGGCCCAGCCGCGCTCGGGGTCGGCGTAGTAGTGGAACTCGTCCATGACGACCAGTCCGATGCCGGTGTGGTCACCGTCCCTCAGCGCCCGGTTGGCGAGCACCTCCGCTGTGCAGCACAGGATCGGGGCCCCCGGGTTGACGCTGGCGTCACCCGTCGCCATTCCGACGCTGTCAGCGCCGAAGACATCGCATAGGGCGAAGAACTTCTCGCTGACAAGGGCCTTGATGGGGGCGGTGTAGACCGACTGACGACCCTCGCTCATGGCCGCGAGGTGGGCGCCGACGGCGACCAGTGACTTGCCGCTGCCGGTCGGGGTGGCGAGCACGACGTGGCTGCCGGCGAAGACCTCGAGCAGGGCCTCTTCTTGCGCCGGGTAGAGCGCCACCGGCGACCAGGCCGTGAACGCGTCCAGGACGGCATCCGGCCCGCCGCTGACCGGTCGCAGGGTGCCGCCGACGGACGTCGGGTCGGTCTGCGTCACCGGACGACTCTGCCCTGGTGTGAGGACACCGCTCAGAAGGACCGGCTGCGCCGGGCCGCCGGTGGCTGACCGGCACGTGCCGCCAGCTCGGCCCGGGTTCGGGCCGGCCCCGCGGGCGATCCCGCACGCCTGGCTCCTTTCCGGACCGGCGCGGGAGTCGTGGTCGCGTGGGTCGCGGCGGCCCGGGTCGCCTCGCGCGCCTCAGGCGTGGAGGCCTCGTGCGTCTTGGGAGCCCGCACGGCGCTCCCCTTTCCACGCGGGCTGCCGCCCTGACCACCAGCGGTGCTCTTCGTACCGGACCGACCCTGACCGGCGGGCCGTTGCCGCGGTCCGCGGGGGTTCGCCGTGCGTGGCTGCGGCGCCTCGACAGCAACCGGCTCGACGTACGGAGCTGCCGGGCCGGCCAGCTCGACGATGACAGCGTCGCCGGGACGGACGCTCTGCGTACGGGGGTGGATACCGGCCTGCTTGGTCAGCAGCTTCACATCGCGCGCCTGGTCCGGGGTCGCCATCGTGACGACGACCCCGCCGGCACCGGCGCGGGCGGTGCGCCCCGACCTGTGCAGATAGGCCTTGTGCTCGGTCGGCGGGTCGACGTGCACGACGAGCGCGATGTCATCGACATGGATGCCGCGCGCCGCGATGTCGGTGGCGACGAGCACGCGCGTCGTACCGTCCATGAAGGCACCCAGGTTGCGCTCGCGGGCTCCCTGGCTCAGGTTCCCGTGCAGCTCGACTGCCGGTACGCCCGCTGCCGTCAGCTGCTTGGCCAGCTTCTTCGCGGTGTGCTTGGTGCGCAGGAACAGCACCGAGCGGCCCAGCCCGGAGGCGAGCTCCTTGACGACCATCGGCTTGTCGGCGGCACTGACCGAGAAGACGTGATGCGTCATGGTGCTGACCGGAGCGACCGCGGGGTCAACGGAGTGGGTCATCGGCTCGTGCAGGTAACGCTTGACGAGCACGTCGACACCGTTGTCGAGGGTGGCGGAGAAAAGCATCCGCTGGCCCTTCTTGGGGGTCTTGTCGAGCAGCCGCTTCACGGCCGGCAGGAAGCCAAGGTCAGCCATGTGGTCAGCCTCGTCGAGAATGGTGATCTCGACCGCGGACAGGTCCACGAAGCCCTGCCCGATGAGGTCTTCGAGCCTCCCGGGGCAGGCGATGAGCACGTCGACGCCGGTGGACAGGGCCTTGACCTGCGGGGACTGCCCGACCCCACCGAAGACCACCGCGGTCGTCAGGTGGGCTGCGTAGGCCAGCGGCTTGACGACCTCCATCACCTGGTTGGCGAGCTCGCGGGTCGGCACCAGGATGAGGCTGCGGGCCTGCCGCGGGGTGCGCCTGCCCCCGACCAGCCGTGCCACCAACGGCAGGCTGAAGGCCAGCGTCTTGCCGCTGCCGGTCTTGCCGCGGCCAAGGACGTCCTTGCCGGCCAGCGTGTCCGGCAGCGTCGCGGCCTGGATCGGGAAGGGGCTCAGGATGCCCTGCCGGTCGAGCTCGGCGCACAAGATGGCGGGCACGCCGAGCGAGGGGAAGGTAGGTCTGGACGTGGGCATGCTGGTGCGGTCCTCAAGGTCGTGGGCCCGGGGGGTGCTCACCCGGCGCGGTCCATCCTCGCAGTCCCGCACCTCCGGCAACACCACTCGGACGCGTGTCGTTCCCACCCATGCGGCAGGCTGAGCTCGTGATAGTCGTGCTGGAGGGCTTCCACGCCGTCAAGCACGCCCTGCGATTCACTCCGGCGCTGGTACGCAGGATCACGGTCACCTCCGTAAGCTCCGCTCTCGCTCTCTGCGATGCGCTGGCTCCCGACGTGCGCGAGCTGCTGCTCGCCCTAGCCGTCGAAGGGCCCGTCGAGCACCCGACAGGTGTGCAGGGCGAGGCCGACCGACCGCTCGAGGACCGCTCGATCCTTCGTCAGCGCTCCGCCCCCCTGGTGCTGCTCGACGACCCGCGCCATCCCGGAAACGCGGGCGCTGCGATCCGGGTGGCCGCTGCGGCTGGTGCCTCGGGGGTGGCGCTACTGGGCACGCTGGACCCCTGGCACCCCGCCGTCCTGCGCGGGGCGGCCGGTCTGCACTTCGCCCTGCCTGTCCTGTCCTGCTCGCTCATGGAGGTCGCCGGCCCGGTGTTCGCTCTCGACGCTGACGGTGAGCCGTTCCCGTCACTGCCCGATGACGCTGTCCTCGTGGTCGGCAGCGAGCGCGCAGGCCTCAGCGTCGACACCCTTGCCCGGGCGGACCGCGTGGTGGCGCTACCGATGAGGGCTGGGGTCTCGTCCCTGAACCTGGCTACCGCCGTCAGCGCCGCTCTCTACGCCTGGCGCCTCGCTGGCCTCAGGACGCCCGGCGCCGACGCAGGGACCGCTCGCCTCGGGTGACCCGACGTAGCTGCTCCGGCGGCAGCTGCGCCGCCAACGCCTTGTCCAGGAGCTTGGCCATGCTGTAGTCGCGGTCGGTCGCCAGCGCTCGACCGAGGGCGATCGTGACGACGGCTCCCCCGCCTTGGCAGTAGGTCAGCCAGGCCAGCAGGGTGCACACCGGGGCGTCGTAAGGAGCGGGCGTACGGCGTACCAGCTCGTGGAGCAGGCCGAGCAGGCTGGGGATCTCGTGCAGGGGACTGGCCACCAGGACGTCCCGGACCGACACGAGGACGAGGCTGACGGCGAGGGCAGCGGCCTCCATGTCGGCCAGCTGCCAGGGTGGGTTGGCGACCCGCGTGCGGGTGGCCCGCCAACCCTGCAGGGAGGCGGCTGCCGCCACGTCGAGCCCGGCTTCCTCGATGGCGTCGGCGAGCAGCGTCGCAGCGATCTCGCAGCGCTCCCTCGCCACCCTCGCCTCGGCGTCGACCGGTCCGGCAAGGGAGTCCTCCAGCGCCTTGCGGTCAGCCAGGACCACGCGGCCCTGGAGCACGTTCTCGGCGGCGAGCAGCTGGACAGGGCCTGACCCGTCTGCCTCGCGGACGGGACGGCCCTCGGGGGGGCAGCAGGGCAGCGAGCAGAAGTAGGTCCAGACGCGTCCGTCCCGGACGAGGAACAGCTCGGCGCGGCGGAGGTCCGAGAGC
>JANXUE010000031.1 GCA_025352005.1 Frankiales bacterium | reverse complement strand
CGAGGTCATCGAGCACATCCTGGCGGCGATGCCCGAACACGAGTGGCCCCACCTCGTCGAGTTCTCCCGCGAGCACGTGCTCAAGCCGGGCTACGACTACGGCAAGGAGTTCGAATGGGGGCTCGACCTCGTGCTCGATGGTGTTGAGACGGCACTGCGTCGCGGCCCGTGAGCCGCCTTCTCCTGCTGCGCGTCCATCCGGCGACGGGTGCCGACAGACCGCCTCGAGCACTCATCGCACCCGGAAGCGTGCGTTCATCAGACCTAAGGCCAGGAATATTTTATGCCGCTGGTCGCGCGAAGCGTCCTCGTTCTGATGGCGAACGGTCACTACCCACCTTCCGCGGCGGGTCCCGTGCACATGGGATAGCGGCACTTCCCGTTCACGGCGTTCAGATGGCTAACGACCTTCTTCTTCGTGGTTGAGATTCGTCCACGGCAGGTTGCCCACCAGCGCCAGTCGATGAACGCTGGAGCCCATGTCCGCAGGGCGGTCTCGGATCTTAAGAGACAGCGTGCATGGGTTGCTGAGGAAGTGTGGGTCTGATGCTCAGCATGATCACGTGGTTTGGATTGCAAGCTGTCGGGTGGCGCGCTGTCGACCTAGTAGCCCGATGGTCGTGCCGATCGTCGTGGCGACGATGGTGACGGCGAGAGAGACCACTCCCGTGGGCTTCACGACCATGATGAAGACGATTGCCAATGCCAGACCTGTGCTGGAGTGGCTTACCGTCCACCCGACTCGGTCGGTCAGGGCGTCAAAGGCGGGCTGGGTCAAGGGACCGTTTGGGTCAGCGTCGAGTAGGTGGGACAGCCGCTTGGAGCGGGGGTCGAGGAGAGTTCCTCCTGCGAGGAGGAGCACTACGAGTGCAGCGACAGAGGTAATTACCCACCCGTCGCTCCAGTGGAAGTCCTGGGAGTCGAGGTGTAGGAGCCATGCCCCGAGGCCGAACAGGGTCACGATCAAAAGCGGGAACATCGGCTCCAAGCGCTGTGGAGTTCCTCGGAGGGTGCGGATCTCTGCCACGGAGGTTGCGCTGGCGATGCTCCACTCCGAGGTGTGGAGCACGCTGGAGATCCCGAAGGCGATGAGGACGACCGCGATGTGAAGGAAGAGCACGACATCTACCAGGCGCATACCGAGCCCCTCAGAACGGCACAGCGACGGCGAGCAGGCCTGGCGCGGGGGCGCGGCCACTGAGGGCTCGTGCGAACTCGACTGCATCCATCGTGATGGTCTCCGTGGGTGAGCCAAGGACGCCACGGCGCCAGGCGCCTCCTGCGGGGCCGGTCAGGGTGAGGTCGAACGGGTGGCTGTGCCGGGTCTGCCACTCAGCAACGACGTCGGCGATGATGCGCCCGTCATGGTCGGCGGTGAGCTCGGGACGTTGCCCTACCGCCTTGGCGATGTCCATGCGGTGCATCCAGGTGTCACGCGTCAGGATCGTGTCGAACAAGTAGCCAAAGGTCCAGGTTTCGGTGGGCGCATCTGGCGCGCTGCTGACCGGTTGCGCATCGGGCATTGCCATGGATCGCATGAACGGAGGCGTCCGCCGGCGCCAGCGAACCATTCTCGGTGCGGTCTTGGACAGCCGGTCAACGATCTGCTCCGGGGTCAGGGCGCGCCGGTCACTCACCTGACGGGCCGTTAACGCGTCGATATAGACCTCGCCTCGCTTGGCAGCCCGCGCAGCCGGTAGGTGCTGGAACAGGTTCTTACGGTAGGAGGAGAACATCTGCGACATCCCCAGAACGTGGCTGCTCAGGTCGCGCACGTCCCAGCCCGCACAATCTGTCGAGGCGGACCAATCAGATGTCGTGAGCAAGCCGAGCTGCCCCAGGAAGCGGTCCAGCTCTGTCCTAGCGAGGCGCATGCTGCCCCTGCGATCAGCGGGTGGACGACGCGGCCCAGCGATCAGCTGGTCGTTGGAGCCTTGTGTCTGCGGTGCCGTCATCGTGTGCTCCTTGCTCGTGTACTGGGACTCCGAGAGGTTCCGGGAATCCGAGGGAGTCCGACAGCGTCGGCGTACATGTCAACTGCGCGGGGTAGCAGCTGGCTCCAGCGCTGACCCCCCGGATCGTTCGCGAGTTGCGCATCCACCAGCCCCCCGACGAGCGCGACGTAGAGGTCGCGGTCGCCGTCATCTGGCAGGCCGATCGAAGCGAGCGTTGCCGTCAATCGCCCGAGAACTTCCTCGGCCGGTGCGTAGGCGCCCGCACTCGGGTTGAAGTCAGGCAACGTTCGCTGATTCATGAGCTGAAACCGCGCGAGGTCGGCGGCTGCGAAGTCGAAGAAGTGCCGGGCGAGGACGTGGAGCGCGGCCCGGGGCTCCGCAGGCAGATCAGCGTGCAACTCCGTGACGCTCCTGAGGTACTCCGCCCAGGCCGTTCCAAACATGGCATCGATCACCGCGCTCTTGGAGTCGAAGTGGGTGTAGAGCGATGGAGGTCGCATCCCTATGCGCTCCGCGATCTCGCGAAGCGTGACCTCTGCCAGCGATCGTTGACGCGCGATCTCCCATGCCGCATCAAGAATTTCCAGGCGAGTAGCCTCACGGCGTTCGGCCTGCCTATTGCGAATAGGCTGCACAATCATGATTCGGAAGATGCCATGCAGGACGACGCACGTCAAGCCCTCATGACCGCGGCGGACGCGGGGCCAAGCAGAGCGGGAGCCCCGGCGCCCCCATCTGCCAGGCTTCCTCGCCAGTTGGCAATAGCGACACCCCCACGAGACGGGCGCAGCGAAGAGCAGGCGTTAGCCACCACCAGCCGTGACAGCGCCTGCTCCAAGATAACTTGTGAAACGGTTCGTCCCGTCGTACCGTAGTGAGGTGGGTTCCGAGCCGATCATCGCGGAGAGCGCCCGCAAGCACGGTGTCAGCGACGAGGACATCCTTCACGCCTACCGGAACCCCATCCGGGTGTTCGAGTTGGACGAGGGCTTCACGATGGTGATTGGTGCGAACCACGCGGCGATCATCTTCGAGATCGGCGTCGTCGATGGCATCGAAGCTCCGGTGGTCGTGCACGCAATGCGGGCACGCGAGAAGTTCCTGAGGTGATGACGATGCCGCGTTCAGTGCAGGAGATCCTTGACCACGCCGATGAGATGGCTGCTCGGTTCGAGGACTACGAGCCGGCCGAAGGCGACGAGCGTGATCCCGTGGCGTACGCCTCCCTTCGGGAGGCGGTCGTGTCTCGCTCTGACGCCGAGCGCGCGATCAAGGAAGCGGTTGTGCAGGCACGCACTCGCGGGTACTCCTGGGCCTTCATCGGCAAGATCATCGGGACCTCGGGTGAGGCCGCGCGGCAGCGGTACGGGCACAAGCAGGACGCCTGACATCATCGGGAACAGGGCACCCTCGATCAGGCGGGTAACGACGAAATATCGCGGTGCGCGATGCCGAGCACGGTGATGACGAGCCGGCAGCGATGATGTGATTGCTGCCCCTGGAGGTCTTGGACCTGCGATGGTGCAGTGAAGTACCCGAGTGCTGGGTCTGACCCGAATCAACCGGCTGACACGAGTTCTGTTGTCTTGGTAGGGATCAGTCGGCTTGGCGTCGGGTGCTTGTTCCAAAGCGCACCAGCCGGTCGGGGTGACTTATGAGGAGCCTGCTGTAACAGGCCCGTCGCTGTCTTGTCCGCCGTCCGGCCGGTGCTGCCACCACGCCCCAGACTAAGGAGAACGCGATGGCCCGCTCAACCCTGCCAGGAACGGCTGAGGAAGTCCCGACCGGTCTGATCACCGGCGGTGTGGACACTCACCTTGACGTGCATGTCGCAGCCGCTCTGGACCAGATCGGTGGGCTGCTGGGCACCGCCTCGTTCGCGACCACTCCGGCCGGCTATCGCAAGCTGCTGCTGTGGCTGCAGAGCTTCGGCCCGATCTGCCAAGTCGGGGTCGAGGGGACCAGCAGCTACGGCGCTGGCCTGACCCGAGCCTTGCAGGAAGCTGACGTGTCCGTCGTGGAGGTCGACCGCCCGAACCGGCAAGTCCGACGGCGGGAGGGCAAGTCTGATGCTCTTGATGCCATCGCGGCCGCACGCTCAGTGCTCGCAGGCACAGCTCTGGGAGGTGCCAAAAGCAAGGGCGGAAACGTGGAGGGCATCAGGGTTCTCACCGTCGTCCGGCAGTCCGCGAGTAAAGCCAGGACCCAAGCCCTCAACCAGATCCGCAGCCTGGTCAGCACCGCCCCCGCCGACCTTGGTGAGCAGCTCCGAGCGCTCACCATCACCCAGACCGTCGCAACCTGCGCCGCCTACCGACCAAGGTCGGGCTCGGATGTGGAGACCGTCAGCAAGGTCGCGCTGCGTGTCCTTGCCCGCCGAGTCCAGCACCTCGACGCCGACATCGACGAGCTCGACACCCGACGCACCGCCCTGGTCAGCGAGGTCGCCCCCGACCTGCTCAAGGCCTTCGGCGTCGGACCCGACACCGCCGCCACCCTGCTGGTCTGTGTGGGTGACAACCCCGAGCGGCTGCACTCAGAAGCAGCCTTCGCCCGGCTGTGCGGGGTCGCTCCCATCCCGGCCGGCAGTGGCAAGACCGACGGCTACCACCGACTTCACCGCGGCGGCGACCGCCAAGCCAACAGCGCCCTGTGGCGCATCGTCTTGGTCTGCATGTCCACCGACCCAGACACCAAGGCCTACGTCGCCCGACGCACCAAGGAAGGCAAGCAGAAGAAGTTCATCATGCGATGCCTCAAGCGCTACGTCGCACGCGAACTCTTCCAGCTCATGCCCCAACCAAAACAGCCGTTGACATCATGAGGAGCATCCCTATCTGCGGTCGCTCGGCCAGCCCCGACTCGGGGGATACTGGTGTTGTGACCTACCGACTGCCGCAGCCCCTAGCCGAGATAGTGAGTTGCTTCCCGGAGACGCACATGGGTGCCCAGACCATCCGCGTCACGCTGGCTGACGGGCGCACGTTCGACGGCGTTACGGTTGCGTGGGGTCACGAAGTGGTTCGGGTCGCAGGCTTCGACGTCCTCCCGTTCGACGCCAGCGAGGTCGTCGAGGTCGAGGACTCCAGACCTCCTGACATGGTGAGTTCGTTCATGCGAGGGTCGGGTGGCCTTTGACGCTGTAGTGGAGCGTGAGTGTGGTGCCGGGGTAGAGCGTCTTGGTGTCGTTGAGTTCGTTGCAGAGCGCGGCGATGGCTTTGCTGCGTCTTGGGGCGCTGGCTGGGTCGAGCCGGATGTGCAGGGTGCCGGCGATGATTTGTAGGTCCCCGGGCAGTGTGAACGCTTCGCGGAGCAGCGCGCGGCCTTCGTCGTCACCGCGGGCGTAGTGCGGGTGCAGGAGCCGGGCGAGGGCGGTTTCGGTGTTGTAGGCGCTCATCCTGATGGCGTGGGTCAGCAGCTTGCGTTCGGTTTCGAGCAGTCGGCTGCCGGGCCGGACCTGCCCGAGGGGGAGGTGGCTGGCGGTCTTGCGGGAGGCGTTCTTCGCGGCGGTCAGGTCGAGCTGCGCGGTGTTCAACGCGAGGCCGGCTGCGGGGTCGACCAGGGCCTTCCCGTCGTTGCCGGGCTGGCCGGCTTTCGCCACGGCGGTGTCGAGGGCGTCGGCAACGCAAGTGTGCGCGTCGGTGAGGTCCTTGCGGGCGGCCTTCACCCGATCGATGGCTCGGTGCTTGGCGGGGTTGGGGACCATCCGGGTCAGGTCATCGGGGTGGTCGGCGTAGCTGTCCAGGGCATCGAGGGCGAAGTGCTCACGTCCGTACTTGAAGTAGTTCTCCTGCCGCCACCGGTTACCCATCCGGTAGGCGATCTGGGCCACCGTCAGGTCGGTGCGGTTGGTCAGGATCGGGGTCTGATGCCCGTCGGGGCTGCGTCGGATGATCAACCGCAACGTCACCGAGCCCACCGCGACCGCAGCCTTCCCTGGGGTCGCGGGCTGCCCAGGGACGGGCAGGGTGATGGGTCGTTCGGCGAGTTCGAAGGTGTGGCTGCTGCCGTCTGGGGCGGTGTAGTCGACCGTGGTGAAGGTGCTGACGGCGGCGCGGGCCCAGGCGCCCTTGTAGTAGGTGAGCAGGTCCATGTCGGCGGCGATGATCTCGGCGAAGACCTGTGGGCTGTAGCCGCCGCGGTCGAACACCAGCGTGCACCGTCGTCCGGGGCCGATCAGGGTCCGTAGCTCGGGCAGCAGCCGATGCAGTTCCGCCGCCAGGGACTGGCTGGGGGCGGCGGTGATGACCATCACCGGATCGCCCTCACTGTCCCCGACCCAGGTCTCTTCGGTTGCTGGGCCGGCGATCCGCATCCTGGCGATGTGCGTCTTGGGCAGCTGTCGCGTCCCTGAGTAGACCCGGACGTGCCCTTCCAGATAGAGGAACCCGACGGCGTCGGGGTGGGTCTTCACGTGATGCGCACCCAACGCTGCTTGCAGCTCGGCGCCCTTGCTGTGGCTGGCGAGCTCAGACAGTTTGCGGCGCAACGTCTTCACTTCGGGGGCGCGATCAAGTCCCAGCACCCGGCCCAGGTCCGCCGGCGGCATCCGGGTCGCGCCTTCGGCCCGAGGCTCCCGGAGCAGCGCCATGAACACCCCCATCAGCAACGTCACGCGCAGCCCATAGAAGCCCTTGCGCATCGGCCCGAAGACCTCCCCCGCGACGGTCAGTAGCCCGGTCATCTCCAACGCCGGCAACGCCAACAACAACCCGGCCAGGGGCAGCCGCGCTCCCTCAGTGATCACCACCGGCGCCTCCACCAGATCACCGAAACGCGCCGCGACCCGCTCCGCGGTCCGCGCAACCGGCGAGGCCAGCACCACCAACTCCGCCACGGCGTCGCCGTTGTTACCGTCATCGACCAGGTCGGTGCCGATGGTCTCAAGGTCGGTCTGGACGTCCTCCTCGAGGACGATCTGCGGGTCGATGGGCAGCTCAACCAGCTCCTGGACTGGCTGGGAGGTCCGTGCCGTGACCCGCCCCAAAGCGACGCGGACCGTCGCGGTCGACACCCCCGTCCGTGCGGCGATCTTGAGCAACGACAGGCCCTCACCCTGGAGGGCCACGATCTGTGCGGTGAGGGTGTCGGTGAGCTTGCTCGGACCCTTCGGGCCGGGAGCGTCCCGGACCAGACCCGGCACCCCTTCGGTCTGGAAGGACCCCACCCAACGCCACAAGGTCGCCTGGCTGACCGCGAACGCCGACGCGACCTCGGTCGCCGTTGCGAACTTGCGCCGCACCAGCTGCACCGCAGCCAACCGCCGACCCGCCGCATCAGTGGCCGCGTAGTCAAAGGTCGCCAACCCGAACACGAACACCACCCCGCCGTCCGGGCCCTCCAGCAGCCCCGCGGACGGCCCGATCGAACGCGCCTGAGCCGGTAGCAACGGCAATACCGGTTGGCTCACCCGACCCATCCTGCCGTCACTCTTAGTCACGCAATGATTATCTCATATCAAGGCGATGGTGACCCGCCCCAACACACCAAAAACCCCTGCTACACAAAGAAACTCCCGGACCTACCCGGCCCCCATGTCAGGAGTTCTGGAGTCAACGGCAGGCGCCGACCCTTGCCCACGCTCCTAAGACAGTCTTGCCCACACGCTCCGGGCAAGACCCCCAAACCGAAGTAGCGCTGGCGGCGCTGCTGGCGGCCGGGCGCCGCTCGGCGGTGTTCAGCCGCAACGAGCTCGCAGGGCAGGTCGCCGCGCACCTGCCGAACAGCGGCCTGACCGCCGCGCAGGTCGTCGCCCGGGTCGAGCAGCTCACCGATCACGCCCTGACGTTGTCGGAGACCGTGCCAGTGGGCCGACCGCCCCGTGGGCTCACGCCGAGGGCGTCGGACCCGCGGTACGCGACCGTGGAGGTCCTGCAGGCCGAGAGCCGAATCCTGAACCTGGCTCGTCGCGGCCGCCAACGCGGCTACGGCTACGCCGACCCCAACCACCTCCGCGACACCCTGATCGCCACCGCCACCGCAACCGCATCCGCAACCTCGGCCGGAGCCGGGGCCGGGACGACCCCGGGCCGGTTGGATGGCGGACAACTCCGGGCCGCGCAGCACCTCACCGCCGGTGGGGACTTCCTGTCCGTCCTGACAGCCCCCGCCGGAGCGGGCAAGACCAGCACCCTCGGGACCGCCAGCCGCGCGTGGCAGGCCGCCGGCTACCGGGTCGTCGGGCTCGCCCCGTCCGCCCGGGCCGCGGCCGAACTCGCCGACGCAACCGGCGACCGCGCGGACACTCTGGCGAAGTGGCTGCACAACACCGACCGGCTCGACCGGCTCCCCGCAGCTGAGCGCGCCTGGACCGCGCTGGACGACCGGACGATCCTGATCGTTGACGAGGCGTCGATGGCCTCGACCTTGGACCTGGACCGGCTCACCGCACTCGCCGGCAAGGCCGCCGCGAAGGTGGTGCTGGTGGGTGACCCCGGCCAGATCGGCGTCATCAACGGGCCCGGCGGGATGCTCGCCGCCCTCGCCCACGCCGGGCACGCCATCGAGCTCGAGCAGATCTACCGGTTCAGCAACGACTGGGAACGCACGGCCAGCCTGCAGCTCCGCGCCGGCAACCCCCAGATCCTCCTGCAGTACCTCGAGCAGGGCCGGTTGCACCCTTGTCCCGAGAGCGACACCGCCCTCGAGGGCGTGTTCGACCACTGGAGCCAGGCCCGGGCCGACGGGCAAGACGCCCTCATGCTGGCCCGGACCCGCCTCGACGTCGAGGCCCTCAACCGGCTCGCTCGCGCTGCCGCCCAAGCCGCCGGGGACGTCACCGGTCCCGTGACTACCGCCGGGGATCGGGACTGGCAGGCCGGGGACCTGCTCCGAACCCGCCGCAACGACCGCACCCTCACCTTCGGCGGCGCCATCGGCAGCGCCCATGTCCGCAACGGCGACCGGTACCGCGTCCTCGGCCCCGGACCCGGACCCGACGGTGGCCTGGTCGTGGAAGACCTCACCGGCCGCGGCCGGCTCACCCTCCCGGTCGACTACCTCGAGCAGCACTGCGAGTACGGCTGGGCCTCCACCATCGACTCAGCCCAGGGCGCCACCGCCGACGTCGGGATCGTCCTGGTCCGCCCCGGCTTGGACCGCGAGCACCTGTACGTCGCGATGACCCGCGGGCGGCATGGCAACCACGCCTACATCACCACCGACCCGGCCACCGACCCCGAACACGACCACGGACACGGGCAAGGGTCCCGGCACTTTGCGGGGAGACTTCCTATGTACCACGGCTAGGGAGCCCCAGATGGACGCCAAGTACCGCCGCTTGCTGGAGGTCGGGCCAGCACGCGCTGGTGGAAGAACTGGGCCCCCACACTGGCTCGCGGTCTCCTTGGCCCCGACAGATCACGTAAGTCCACGGCGGCGTTGATCTGGGACACCCTCCCCTCACCGGGACGGGTACGACACGGAGCTCTCCGACTGCGTGCAACGCGCCCTTGGCCGCCCGGCGACGTCCATTCCCCCACCGCGCTCGCCGAATTTTTCGTTCAGCCGCTGGGAAGACATGCACCGTGGTCCAGGACGGCGATCGGTGGGCTGTCCCGGCCTGCGAGCACCAGTCCGGCGTTCCACCCGGGTGCCCGGCCCCCCGAGGGTGGGACGACGGTGGCCATGTCATGACCGCTGCGGGCGAGCAGCCACGCCACGAGCGAGTTCGAGTTCCACATCTCGCCGGTGCCGAGCTCGTCCCGTCCCCAGGTGGCCGCCGGGACCTGCGGCACGCAGGCCAACAGGGCCTGGGCCTGCGAGCGGTCGCGGCTGACGTACTCAGGTCTTCCGGTGGCCTCGGCGACATCGCCGATCTGGCCGTCACGCCAGCATCGGACCTCGTAGCGGAACAGCCGCGAGCCCCCAAGCCATCGGGCGCCGACCGCCCCTACGCGCACGACTCCACGGTCGGTGGCCCCGTTGCCCCAGACCGGAGTCATCTCGATCACGAACCGGTCGGGGCCGACCATGACCTCCAGGGCCGAGTGGTAGAGATCCCACACCTCGCGGTGCTCGTGGTGGGCCACCAGCATCTCGAAAGCGCGGCCGTTCCACCGCACCGAACGCCCACCGGCACCGAGGGGCAGCCAAATGAGGCAGACGCTTGCGCTCGGCAAAGCTGCCAGCTTGTCGTGACGGCCTGCGGTTGACTCCGGGTCAGCAGAGTCAACAAGGTCAGGCGTCGTCGGAGGCACGACCTCAGGCTGGTCCGGGATGGCCACGCTTGCTAGGGACCTACGGCCCTACTGCACTACCGGGACTGAGATCAGGCTGAGGGCATGAAGACCAAAGCGGCAGTCGAGCAGTTCCTGAGCCAGCGACGCATCGCCGTGACCGGGGTGTCGCGCACCCCGAAAGACCACGGGGCGAACGTGGTGTACCGCCGGTTGCGCGACCGCGGGTACGAGGTGTTCGCCGTCAACCCCCATGCCGACGCTGTCGAGGGTGACGCCTGCTACCCGGACCTGCGGGCCATCCCGGGCGGCGTGGACGCAGTCGTGATCGGGACGCAGCCTCAACACGCGCTCGAGACAGTCAAGGAGTGCATCGACCTCAGCATCGACCAGGTCTGGATGCATCGCGGTCCCGGGGTTGGCAGCGTCTCGGCGGACGCAACTGACCTCGGCCGTCAGCACGGCATGCAGGTCATCGGCGGCGGCTGCCCCTGCATGTACGCACCGACGTCCGACCCAGGACACCGGGTGATGCGCACCGTCCTGACTTTGACCGGCGCTGTCCCCCGCACCGTCTGACTCAGCCTCGGCCGCATCGGCCCGAGGCCTAGGAGCACACCATGACCACCGCCCAGAACCCGTACCCCGTCCGCGTCAACGCCTCGCTGGACCCGCCCTTGTCGAGGTGGCTGTGGCTCGTCAAGTGGGTGCTCGTGATCCCGCACTACGTCGTCCTCGTCGCCCTCTGGGCCGGGTTCGCCGTCGTCACCGTCGTCGCCTTCTTCGCGATCCTTTTCACCGAGCACTACCCCCGCAGCCTGTTCGACTTCAACCTTGGTGTGCTGCGTTGGACCTGGCGCGTGCACTACTACGCCTATGGCGCCCTGGGCACCGACCGCTACCCCCCGTTCAGTCTCGGCGAGCACCCCGACTATCCCGCCCACCTCGACATCCCGTACCCGCAGCACCTGTCACGCACAGTCGTGCTGGTCAAGTGGTGGCTGCTCGCCCTGCCTCACTACCTCGTCCTCAGCGTCCTCGTCGGCGGCGGGTGGTGGGTCGGTCAGCCCGGAAACAATGGCTGGGGTGTCAGCGGTCTGCTCGGACTCCTGGTGTTCATCGCCGCGATCTCCCTGCTGTTCAGGGGCAGCTACCCAGAGCCGCTGTACCGGCTGATCCTGGGCGTCGACCGCTGGTCGCTCCGCGTCACGGCGTACGCCGCCCTCATGACCGACGCCTACCCACCGTTCCGGCTCGACCAAGGCGGGACCGATCCCGGGTCCCTCCCGGTTCCGTCCGGGCCGTCGCCGATGCCCCTCTTGCCCGAGCCCGCGGCAGGCTGACGAGCAGCATGACGTGGTCAGCGCTTGAGTCGTCGGCTCCCGGCGTGCCAGTCCTGCTCGGCGCCCGCCACGTCAGGGCCCACGCCGAGGGCGCGCAGTTGAGGGAGCTCACGCAAGCTGCGCTTGAGTTCGGCGAAGCCCTCGAAGGACGCCAGGCCCACCACGTGGTCCCATAGCGCCACGGCGTCCTCGTCACGCGGCAGCCGGCTGATCACGGGGCCGAAGAACGCCACGCCATCCGGCGGTTGGAACTGCAGGATCGGTGTGCCGACGTCCCTCCCGGTCAGCGCCAGCGCCGACTCCCCCTCGGCACCGATCTCCGCGTCCCAGTGGTCCTCCTCGAGCGCGTCAGCTAACGCCGGATCCAGCCCGAGACCAGTCAGCACCTGAACGACGACGGCCCGGTCGGCGCGGGTGGTGACGTCCAGGTCGGTCTCCCAGATCCGCGTGCCCAGGGCCTGGTAGAAGGGACCGACCGCCGCGGGCCCGTGCTCGGCGCGCAGTCGCGCCGCGACGCGAAGCAGCTTCAGCCCGGCGGTGTGGCCGGCCTCGTACTCCGGCGGGAAGTGCGTGGCGTAGTCGATGTGGGCGTTCAGGAGCCGGAGCGAGATGAACCTCCACTCGACCTGGTAGTTCCGCTGCGCACAGACCTGTCGCACCCACTGGCTGGTCATCCACGCAAACGGGCAGACAGGGTCGAAAAAGAACAGCAGGTCAGGGCTCATGTCAGCGCCAACACCGCAGCCGGTCGGGCCATGCCCCACGCCCCGCCACGGTCGACGTGCTGTCCACCGGCTGCGGCGCGGCTGCTGAACCCGCGGAGATCAGGACCAGGGAGTGGTGGCCTGCAGCACTGCCTCGGTCAGCGCTTCGGTGCGCAGGTGGGTCACCTGCTGATACTCGGAGTCGGCGACCATCCGCGTGAAGGCCTCTCGCGAGGGATAGCGGACAAGCAGGACCGCATCCCAGGACTGGCCATCGTCCGCGACGAGCGCGGTGCTCCCGTCGCCGGCGTAGCGGACGCAGCAGATTGAGCATCACGACAGGGCCGCCAGGGTCCTCGGTGAGGTAACGCTTGAGGTCCGCCCCTCGCGGGTCGACAGTCATGTCCACGAAATAGGCCAGGACGATGCGCCCTGGCCCCCGACCAGCTGGCGCCGCCGGGATGCGGCCTCGTCACGAACGCGCGGTGCCGGCGATCAGCTGCCCGGCCAACGTCGCAAGGTCGGTGGCGCGCAGCGTCGGTGGCGTGAACGCCCGCGGGTACGGCTTGCGGTGGCGGTCCAGCCACCCGGTGCTCATCCCTGCCGCGGCAGCCCCGTGCAGATCCCAGGGGTGGACGGCGATCAACGCCATCGCTGCCGGCTCGGCCGCGCACTGCTCGGCGGCCCAGCGGTAGGCGTCAGGGTGGGGTTTCCAGCGGCCGGCGTCGTCGACCGACAACTGTCGCTCGAACAGCTCACTGACTCCCGCGCGCTCGAGTAGTGCCCGTGACACCGACGTCGCGCCGTTCGTCAGCGTGACCAGCCGTAGGCCCGCGTCGTGCAGCAAGCGCAAGCCCTGCGTCACGTCCGGGTGCACATCCAAGCTGCTGAAGCCGTCCAGGACATGGTCGGCGAGATCCCGCGGGGCACGGCCGAGCCCGGGTACACCGGTGAGCAGCCCGTGCAGCACGTCGGTTCCGACCTGCCGGAAGGAGGCGTACGAGCCAACCGTGGTGAGCGCGAACCCGTCGCGCAGGGTGGCAGAAAACCAGGTCTCCAGCAGATGGCCCGGTGCCCCGCCCTCGGTCAGCCGGGCCCGCAGCGGCTCCAGGTCGGACAACGTCTCGTTGACGTCGAACACGACGACCTCAACCGCCCTCACCGACATCGAACCCGCCCTTTCCTGAGCAACACCGCATCAGGCCGGCTGGTCCCGCCACCGCAGGTGCAGGTGGATTCCCTCGGCCCGCAGGGCATGTCGACCCATCAGCACGCAGCACAGCACCGCGACGGCGGATAGCACCGGCGTCATCAGCGACCGGGCCAGCATGACCGCGTCGTACCGCTGCGCCATGAGCAGCTGAAGGGCCACGGCGCCGTTGACGATGTTGACCAACGCCCAGACCAGCGACAGCCGACGCAGTGCACGCTGGACCTTGACGAGGGCGGTCACGTGCGCGGGCAGTCCGACAAAGTCCCGGGCGAACCGCTCCGTCAACGGTCGCCGCAGCAGCGCCGAGCCCGCGAAGGCGCCTGCGAGGACGAAGGCGTTGATGGTCGGCGTGAGCAGGTAGACGAACGTCGAGTGGAAGGCCAGCGCGACCCCCGTGCGGGTGGTGAACAGCAGAGCACCCACGACGAGTACCGCGGGCAGCGTCGTGCCACGGGCCCAACGCCGGGCGATGGCCAGATAGCACCAGGCCAGGCCTGAGAGCAGCGCCCAGACCAGTCCGGTGAGGTGCAGCATCGACCAGAAGATCAGGGCCGGGACCAGCGTGCCCTCCACGACCTGGGAGCCGATGTTGGCCAGCATCGACCGCAGCGGAGGCATCACCACTCCGTGTGGGGACAGCACCTCGGCAGCCTCGCGATCGGGGGGTCAGGTCGTGCGGGGGCCGTGCCGGAGGTTCGTGCCTACGCCGCTACGTCGACCGGGGGGGGCGATCGCCTGTAGGGCGCAGGACGACGATCGCACCTCGGTGGATCGCGCCGTCATGATGATGGAGCCAACCTTCCCCCCACCTGTACGCCGAACCCGCCCGCTGCCGAAAGCCGCCCATGCCGCAGCCGTGCACCTGCGCCCGGGGAAGGGGCCGTACGCCGTGGGGGTGTTGTTCTGCCCCGACCGGGCACGGCTGGCGCACCGGTGGGCAATGCTGCACGCACGGGTCACACCCGCGGGGCGGCTGTGGGTGGCGTGGCCGAAGCGGGCCAACGGGCTGGACACCGACCTCGACGACAACGAGGTGCGCAGCTTCGGGCTGGCCCACGCGAGGGTTGACGTGAAGGTGTGCTCGATCGACGCGACCTGGTCGGGGCTCACCTTCGTCGTACGCCTGGCCGACCGCGGGCCGGACCTCCGCTAGCAGGTGGCGGTGGCCGGCACCGTCAGGGAGATCAGGTAGCTGTCGACCGGGCCGGTGATGCAGCCAGGCGCGCCCACGCGGTAGACGGTGTGCCCGTCGCCGTTGTGCGTGAGCAGCGTGGAGTGGACAAGCTGCTTGGCCAGCGCCTGCGCCCACGTGTAGGGGGTCGCCGGGTCGCGCGTCGTCCCGATGACGACGACTGGTGGCGAGGCCGGCGCGGTGACCGGGTGCGGCTTCCCGACCGGTGCGACCGGCCATACCGAGCAGCCCAGGCCCGACAGCGCGATCGCCGGCCCGAACCGCGGGTAGCTCCGCCCCACCTGCTTCGCCAGGGCCTGGTACGGCGCGTCGGTGCGCGGCCAGGGCCGGTCGATGCAGTTGACGGCGAAGTTGGATTCGGTGACGTTGGCGTAGCCGCTGTCCGAGCGCTCGAGGTAGCTGTCGCTCAGCTCAAGCAACACCTTGCCCTCCCCCCGCTCGGCGGCGGCAAGGGCGTTCGCGATGGCGGGCCAGCCGTACTGCCGGCTGTAGAGGCCGGCGCCGACACCCAGGGTGAACTCATCCGGTCCGACCGTGCGGGTCGCGTCGCCAGGCAGCGGCTGCGTCTCGACCTTGCGTGCCAGGTCGTCGAAGGCCTGGGTCAGGTCGCCCGACACCGCCTTGCGGAAGGCGCAGCTGGTCTGCTGGCAATCGGCCAGGAAGGCGTTGAGGGCCACGTCGAACCCGCGGGACTGGCCGGCGAGCAGCTGGTCCCAAGACAGGGTCGGGTCCAGGGCGCCGTCGAGGACCATCGCCCGGACGTGCGTCGGGAACTGGTCGAGGTAGGAGGCGCCGATCGCGGTGCCGTAGGAGTAGCCGAGGTAGGTGAGCTTGGCGTCGCCGACGGCCTGCCGCACCCGGTCCATGTCCTGCGCGACGATCGCGGTGGAGACGTACGGCAAGATCCGCGCCGACCGCCGCTGGCAGCCGGCGGCGAGCATCCTGTTCCCGTCGTCGAGGGCCTTCCTCTCGGCGGCCGTGTCCGGCACCGGGTCGAGATGGAAGTAGGCGTCGAGCTGCGCTGTCGTCTCGCAGCGCACCGGCTCGGTGTGGCCGACGCCGCGCGGGTCGAACGCCACCAGGTCGAAGCGCTGACGTACCGCCGCCGGGAAGGAGCTGTAGCTGCTCTTGACGAAGTCGACGGCCGACGCGCCCGGTCCGCCAGGGTTGACCAACAGCGAGCCGATCCGGCGGCCGCTCGTCGCCCGGTGCCGGGTGAGGGCCAGGTCGACGGTGCCCAGCGCGGGCTTGGCCACGTCGAGCGCAACGGTGAGGGTGGCGCACTGGAAGTCGTTACCGCAGTCCTTCCACGCGGACAGCTTCCCAGGACCCTCCGCCGTGGTGCCGGCGGACGGGGTACCCGTGGCGGTCAGGCCGGAACTGGCCGTCGGGACGGCGGTCGCCGCAGCTCGCGAGCTCCCTCCGGAGCAGGCGGTCAGGGCCAGCAGGCCGACGACGATCGACATGGCGGGGAAGGGGCGGCGCACCTGGTCATTCTGTCAGCATTTCCGTGACGGCGCCGCGCTGTGCTGACCCGAGTAGAGGACGACGCAAGCGCCCCCGGCAGCCCCGACCTGCCGCCCCGCCGGGTGGCCCACGCGAGTAACCTTGCGCCTCGGCAACCAGTCATCCGAGCCCGAGCACAAGGCGGCGTTTCCAGCGTGTCGACGCAATCCGATCAGCAAAGCGACTTCGGTGCGAACGAGTGGTACATCCAGGAGCTCTACCAGGATTTCCTCAACGACCCCGGCAGCGTCGGTGACACCTGGCAGGAGTACTTCGCCGACTACCACCCGGACGGCGCACCCACCCCCTCCAACGGTACGACGGCAGCCGCCGCTCCCGAAGCGCCAGCACCCGCTGCCGCCGCCGCCCCGACACCGACACCGACACCGACACCGGCTCCGGCCGTACCTGCGGTGGCGACGTCGTCGACGACACCGCTCAAGGGAGCCGCAGCCCGCGTCGTCACCAACATGGAGGCCTCGCTCGAGGTCCCGACTGCGACCAGTGTCCGCGCCGTTCCGGCGAAGCTGCTCGCCGACAACCGCACCGTCATCAACAACCACCTGCGCAGGGCGCGCGGCGGCAAGGTCAGCTTCACACACCTGATCGGCTACGCGTTGGTCAAGGCCACCGTCGACGTGCCGGTCATGAACACCTCCTTCACGCACGTCAACGACAAGCCCGCGCTGCTCACCCCCGACCACGTCGGCCTGGGGCTCGCGATCGACCTGCACAACGCCAACGGCACCCGCTCGCTGGTCGTCGCTGCCATCAAGAACGCCAACACGCTCGACTTCTCCGGCTTCCACGCGGCGTACGAGGACATCGTGCGCCGAGCCCGCGGCGGCAAGCTCACAGCGGACGACTTCCAGGGCGCGACGATCAGCCTCACCAACCCCGGCGGCATCGGCACCGTGCACTCGGTGCCGCGCCTCATGCAGGGCCAGGGCGCAATCATCGGCGTGGGGGCGATGGAGTACCCCGCGGAGTTCGCCGGCGCATCCGAGGAGACCCTGGCGCAGCTTGCGATCTCGAAGATCATCACGCTGACGTCGACCTACGACCACCGGGTCATCCAGGGCGCCCAGTCCGGTGAGTTCCTGCGCCGTATGAACCAGCTGCTGCTCGGTGCGGATGGCTTCTACGACGAGGTATTCGCCTCGCTGCACATCCCCTATGAGCCAGTCCGCTGGGTCCCGGACGTCCAGGCCACCCACGAGGGCGACCTCGACAAGGCCACCCGCGTCAACGAGATGATCCACGCCTACCGGGTGCGCGGGCATCTGATGGCCGACACCGACCCGCTCAACTTCAAGGTCCGCAGCCATCCCGACCTCGACGTCGTCAACCACGGGTTGACGCTCTGGGACCTCGACCGCTCCTTCCCGGTCGGCGGCTTCGCCAGCCATCGCATCATGAAGCTGCGCGACGTCCTGGGCGTTTTGCGTGACTCCTACTGCCGCAACGTCGGCATCGAGTACATGCACATCCAGGACCCGGCCCAGCGCCGCTGGATCCAGGAGCGCGTGGAGAAGAAGTCCCAGCAGCCCGACCGTGACCTGCAGCTGCACGTCCTGAAGCGGCTCAACGCCGCGGAGGCGTTCGAGAACTTCCTGCAGACCAAGTTCGTCGGCCAGAAGCGCTTCTCCCTCGAGGGCGGCGAGTCGGTCATCCCGATGCTCGACTCGATGCTGCACGGCGCGGCCGCGTCCGGCCTCGACGAGGTCGTGATCGGCATGGCCCACCGCGGCCGCCTCAACGTCCTGGCCAACATCGTCGGCAAGTCCTACGGCCAGATCTTCCGTGAGTTCGAGGGCAACCTCGACCCGCGGACCGTCCAGGGCTCCGGCGACGTCAAGTACCACCTCGGCGCCGAGGGCACCTTCACCGCCGCCGACGGCTCGACGACCCGCGTCACCCTGACCTCCAACCCTTCGCACCTCGAGGCCGTCAACCCCGTCCTCGAAGGCATCGTGCGCGCCAGGCAGGACATCATCGACAAGGGTGAGGCGGGGTTCACCGTGCTGCCCGTACTGCTGCACGGCGACGCGGCCTTCGCCGGCCAGGGCGTCGTCGCGGAAACCCTGCAGATGGGGCAACTGCGCGGCTACCGCACGGGCGGCACCTTGCACATCGTCATCAACAACCAGGTCGGCTTCACCACCGCGCCCGAGTACAGCCGCTCCTCCACCTACTGCACCGACGTGGCCCGGACCGTGCAGGCACCTATCTTCCACGTCAACGGCGACGACCCCGAGGCGTGCGTCCGGGTGTCGCAGCTGGCTTTTGAGTTCCGGCAGGCCTTCCGCAAGGACGTCGTCATCGACCTCGTCTGCTACCGCCGGCGCGGCCACAACGAGGGCGACGACCCCTCGATGACCCAGCCCCTCATGTACGACGTGATCGACCGCAAGCGCTCGGTGCGCAAGACCTACACTGAGCAACTGGTCGGACGTGGGGACATCACCATCGAGGAGGCCGAGGAGGCCCTGAAGGACTACCAGGCCCAGCTCGAGCGGGTGTTCGCCGAGACCCGGGACGCGTCGTCCGTGACCGCTCCCGAGCCCGCGATGACCGACATCCTCGACCTGTCAACGATCGAGACGGCCGTCGAGCAGTCGGTCCTCGACATCATCGGTCAGGCGCACGTCAACCTGCCCGAGGGTTTCACCCCGCACCCGAAGCTCGCACCTCTGATGGAGCGTCGCGCCGCCATGGTGACCGAGGGTGGGATCGACTGGGGCTTCGGGGAGATCCTGGCCTTCGGCTCGCTGCTGCTGGACGGGACTCCGGTCCGGCTGGCCGGACAGGACACGCGCCGCGGGACGTTCGTGCAGCGGCACGCCACCCTCATCGACCGCGTGACCGGCGCCGAGCACTCGCCCATCCGCTACCTGTCCGAGGACCAGGCGCCGCTCTACATCTATGACTCGCTGCTGTCGGAGTACGCCTGCCTCGGCTTCGAGTACGGCTACTCGGTCGCCCGCCCGGAGGCACTCGTGCTTTGGGAGGCGCAGTTCGGCGACTTCGTCAACGGCGCCATGACCGTCATCGACGAGTTCATCTCCTCCGGCGAGGTCAAGTGGGGCCAGCGCTCCGGCGTCACGATGCTGCTCCCGCACGGCTACGAGGGTCAGGGCCCGGACCACTCCTCGACCCGCATCGAGCGCTTCCTGCAGCTGTGCGCCGAGGACAACATGACGGTCGCCTACCCGACGACCCCGGCCCAGCACTTCCACCTGCTGCGCGCCCAGGCGATGGCCGGCGTCAACCGCCCGCTCGTGGTCGTGACGCCCAAGTCGATGCTGCGCCTGAAGGCCGCGGCCTCGGGGCCGGCCGACTTCACCAGCGGACGCTGGCAGCCGGTCATCCCCGACGTCGACCGACCCGACCCGGCCCAGGTGACCCGTGTCGTCCTGAGCGCCGGCAAGGTCTACTACGACTTCGCGGCCGCCCGGCGCAAGAACGAGGACAAGACGGTCGCCCTCATCCGTGTCGAGCAGCTCTACCCGGTGCCTGGGGCGCAGATCTCCGCCGTCCTCGCGACCTACCCCAACGTGACGGACGTCCTGTGGGCGCAGGAGGAGCCGGCCAACCAGGGCGCCTGGTCGCACATCGCCCTGTCGCTGCCTGAGCAGCTGCCCGCCGAGGTCCGCCTGCGTCGGGTGTCCCGTCGCTCGTCGGCCTCCCCCGCCGCAGGCTCGTCGAAGGTGCACGAGGCAGAGCAGGCCGCCCTGGTCGCGGCCGTCTTCGCCCGCTGACGGCCATGTACTTCACCGACCGCGGTCTCGAGGAGCTTGCCGAACGACGGGGCGAGGAGCAGGTCACCCTCACCTGGCTCGCCGAGCGCCTCAAGGAGTTCGTCGACGAGCACCCCGAGTTCGAGGTGCCGGTCGAACGGATCGCGACCTGGCTCGCCCGGCTCGACGACGAGGACGACTGAGCCTTGGCGCTCACGCACGCCGCTCTGACCGCCGGCCGACTCCAGACGTGACAGGGATCCGGCCACCGGCCACACTTTCGACATGACGGCACACGGGGATGTTTTCGGACCAGCTCTCGACCGGGCACACGAGCATGCCCGCACCTGGCTGGGCAGTCTGGCCGACCGGCCGGTGCGGCCGGCCGAGGCGATCGAGAAGATGGGCTTCGACACACCGTTGGACGACGAGCCCCGCGATCCCGCGGCGGTCGTCGACGAGCTGGCCCGGCTGGCCGAGCCGGGGCTGATGGCGATGGGGTCGGGCCGTTTCTTCGGCTGGGTGATCGGGGGGACGCTCCCGGCCGCCCTGGCCGCAGACTGGCTGGTCAGCTCGTGGGACCAGAACGCGGGGATGCGCTCAGCGACGCCCGCGGTGGTGGCCGCGGAGGAGGCGGCGGGCGCGTGGCTGCTCGACCTGCTGGGGCTGCCCTCGACCTGCGACGTGGGCTTCGTGACGGGCGCGACCATGGCGAACTTCACCTGCCTCGCGGCGGCCCGGCAGCACGTCCTCACCGAAGTCGGCTGGGACCTCGATGCCGACGGCCTGACCGGAGCGCCCAAGGTCCGGGTCCTGGTCGGTGCAGAGCGTCACGACACCGTCGACCTGGCGCTGCGCTACCTCGGGCTGGGTACGCCGACAGCCGTCGAGGCGGACGCCCAGGGCCGTATCGACGTGGACGCTCTCAGGGCAGCCCTTGCGGGAGGCACGGGTCCGGTCATCGTCTGCTTGCAGGCCGGCAACCTGCACTCGGGCGCGTTCGACCCGGTCGCCGAGGCGGTTGCCGTCGCCCACGAGTACGGCGCGTGGGTCCACGTCGACGGGGCCTTCGGCCTGTGGGCCGCGGCGACGCCGGACCTCAGGCACCACCTCGACGGCCTCGATACGGCCGACTCCTGGGGCACCGATGCCCACAAGACGCTCAACGTCCCCTACGACTGCGGTCTGGCCATCGTCAGCCGCCCCGCAGCCGTGCGGGCCGCCATGGGAGTGCACGCGAGCTATCTCGTCGAGGCCGGCGCCGACGGTCCCGGCAACCCCTATGGCAAGGTCCCGGAGCTCTCCCGCAGGGCCCGCGGCGTGCCGGTGTGGGCAGCATTGCGTTCCCTCGGACGCTCCGGCGTCGAGGAGCTGGTCAGCGGGCTCGCCGCCAACGCACGGGCCATCGCCGAAGGCCTCGCGGGCATCGAGGGCGCCGAGATCCTCAACGACGTCGTGTTCACCCAGGTCTGCGTCAGCTTCGGCAGCGACGAGCGAACGCGAGCCGTCACCGCCCACCTGCTCGAGGAGGGTGACGCGTGGATGTCGGGCTCGCGCTGGCAGGACCGGGACGTGCTGCGGGTCTCGGTGTGCAACTGGTCCACCGATGCCGAGGACATCCGCAGGTCCGTCGAGGCCGTGCGTCGGGCGGCCGCCGCAGCGGGCTGAGACGATCCGATGGGCTTCAGCGGACGGGGCCCCGGGGTCAGGCCCTCGCGGACACCGGCTGGCGCTGACCGCGTAAGCGCCAGACCAAGGCGGCCCCGACGAGGAAGCCGATGACGTGGGCGCCGTAGGCGACGCCCGAGCCGGCCGCGACGCCGGCGCCGCGGAAGTAGACATACTGCAGGACGAACCAGCTGCCCAGGACCAGCCAGGCCGGCAGCTTCACCGGCAGGAAGAACAAGAACGTGAGCAGCGACCAGACCTTCGCGCGCGGGTAGAGCACGAGGTAGGCCCCGAGCACGCCGGCGATCGCCCCCGACGCACCGACGAGCGGCTGGGTCGAGGAGGCGTCGAGCAGCGCAAAGCCGTACGTCGCGACGTAGCCGCAGCCGAGGTAGAAGCCCAGGTAACGCAGGCGACCCAGGCGGTCCTCGACGTTGTTGCCGAACACGTAGAGGAACAGCATGTTGCCCAGAAGGTGCAGCCACCCGCCGTGCAGGAACATCGCGTAAAGCACCGAGAGGAAGGGCGTCTTGGCAAAAGGCGCACTGTGCTGCTCGATGCACCCGGACCGGCCGTGCTCGGTGCCGACCTCTCCCGTGGCTCCCGCCGGTTCCTGCCGGTTGTGGACCAGCTCGTCGGGGACTGCGGCGTACCGGTCGAAGAAGGCGACCTGCGTGCACTGCTGCTGAGGGGAAGTGCTTCCGACGAGGTGCGCCGCGACCGGGCTCAGGACGAAGGCAACGACGTTGATCGCGATGAGGGCGTAGGTCACGACCGCAACGCGGCGCGTCGGGTTCTCGTCGTGTACGGGCAGGACCACGGGCGGCTCCGATCAGGTGGTGAGGACGAGCTTGCCGAACACGTCCCCGCCAGCGAGCCGACCGAAGCTCACCGCCGCGTCGGACAGTGGCCGGACGTCGTCGACCCGGGGTCGAAGCCCGGTCGCGACGCAGAAGCCGAGCAGGTCCGCGAGCTCTTCACGGGTGCCCATCGTGGACCCGATCACCCTCAGCTGCAGGAAGAACAACCGGTTGAGGTCGGCCGAGGGGTCGGGCCCGGTGGTGGCTCCGGACACGACCAGCGTGCCGCCCGGACGCAGCGCCCGCATCGAGTGCGACCAGGTCGCCTTGCCGACGGTCTCGAGCACCGCGTCGACCTTTCCAGGCAGCCGCGCGTTGGTCTCGAAGACCTCATGCGCGCCGATCTCGAGGGCCTTTGCCCGCTTGCTCTCGTCCCGGCTGGTTGCCCAGACGGTCAACCCCGCAGCCCGCGCGAGGGCAATCGCGGCTGTCGCGACTCCGCCGCCCGCACCCTGGACCAGCACGGTCTGTCCGGGCCGGGTACCGCTCTGCGTGAACAGCATTCGGTACGCCGTGAGCCAGGCCGTCGGCAGACAGGCGGCCTGCTCCCACGACAACTCGGCCGGCTTCGGCAGGACGTTGCGGGCCGGGACGACCACCTGCTCGGCGAGCGTCCCGTCGTGCAACTCCGACAGCAGCGTCCGACGCGGGTCGAGAGTGTCATCGCCGCTCCACGCCGGGCTGGTCACGACGGCGTGGACGACGACCTCGGTGCCGTCGTCGAGAACCCCCGCCCCGTCACAGCCCAGGACCATCGGGAGCTTGTCCGCAGCGAGCCCGACGCCCTTGAGCGACCACAGGTCGTGGTGGTTGAGCGCGGCTGCCCGCAGCGTCACCCGCACCCACCCCTCGGGTACGACGGGATCGGGCCGCTCCCCCACGGTGAGGCCACTGAGCGGGGCGTCGGCGGACTGGGCGGTGCAGGTGACGGCAAGCATGCGCCCGACCCTAGCCCGGGTGCCCCGTCACGTGACTCACAGGCGAGCCACACCCTCGGCCCGGGCGGCCGCGGCCACCGCGGCGCTGACGACGGGAGTCACACGGGGGTCGAACACCGACGGGATGACGCACTCCTCGCACAAGTCGTCGCCGACCACGGCTGCCAGGGCCACAGCCGCGGCCTGCTTCATGCCCTCGGTGACACGGGTGGCCCGGACGGCCATCGCGCCCTGGAAGACGCCGGGGAAGGCGAGCACGTTGTTGATCTGGTTCGGGAAGTCCGAGCGGCCGGTGGCGATGACCCGGGCACCGGCTCGGCGGGCATCGTCGGGGTGCACCTCCGGGTCGGGGTTGGCCATCGCGAAGACGAAGCCGTCCTTGGCCATCGAGGCGACCGCCTCGATGGGGACCTTGCCACTGGACAGCCCGATCAGGACGTCGGCACCGGACAGCGCGTCGTTGAAGGCTCCGGTCAAGCCCGCCTTGTTGCTGATGGAGGCGAACAGCCGCTTCTCGTCATTGAGGTCCGTGCGGTCCACGTGCACCATGCCCTTGCTGTCGGCGACCGCGAGGTCACCGATGCCAGCCTCGAGGATCATCCTGGACACCGCGATGCCGGCCGCGCCGGCACCGCTGACGACGACGCGCAGGTCTGCGAGGGTCCGGCCGGTGAGCTTCGCCGCGTTGCGCAGGGCTGCAAGGACGACGATGGCCGTGCCGTGCTGGTCGTCATGGAAGACGGGAATGTCGAGGCGTTCCTGGACCCGGCGCTCCACCTCGAAGCAGCGGGGGGCGCTGATGTCCTCCAGGTTGATCCCGCCGAAGGCGGGGGCGAGGCGCACGATCGTCTCGACGAGCTCGTCGGTGTCCTTGACGTTGAGGCAGATCGGCACGGCGTTGATGCCACCGAAGTGCTTGAAGAGCATCGCCTTGCCCTCCATCACCGGCAGCGCCGCCTCAGGGCCGATGTCGCCGAGGCCGAGGACCGCGGTGCCGTCGGTGATGACGGCGACGGTGTTGGACTTCCACGTGTAGTCGTAGACGAGCTCGGGCTGACGCTCGATGGCCATGCAGACCCGCGCCACTCCGGGGGTGTACGCCATCGACAGGTCCTCGCGCGTCTCGAGCGGGACGCTGAGGGTGACGTCGATCTTGCCTCCACGATGCAGCGCGAAGATGGGGTCGGCGTCCAGGTCTGTGCGGGCAGCAGGAACGGTAGGGGCAGGTGCCTGAGCGGGGTCCATGATGGTCAGGCCTTCCAGGAAAGCGGGCATAACGGGTCTCCTCCGGGCGAAGGTAACTCGGCCCTTGCGGGGCTGCGCCGACGCGGACAAGTAAGGGGGATGCGCGGCCGTGGGGTCAACGTGGGCCGCAGCGCGTCGGTCGGGGGTTGCCCGGGGTTCACATCGTGGCACAAGCCACCCCCGCGGACCGCCTCGCCCCGGCACACAGACACGGCGGATGTGTGTCAGAGCACCCGGGCGGGCTGCAGAGATGACACCATGTCGTAAAGGTCATATTTCTATGGAGGACCCTCGTGCCCGTCCGCTCACCGCTACGCCTCGTCCCCCTGGCTGCAGTCGTACTGCTCGCAATCACTGCCTGCGGAGGCAGCAGCGACTCCCCGACGGTCCGCAGCGCTAAAGCTGCGCCGCTCGCCTCGCTGCTCCCGCAGGCGATCCGTGACAAGGGCACACTGGTCGTCGGCTCCGATATCTCCTATGCGCCGGTGGAGTTCAAGGACACCGACGGCACGACGATCGTGGGCATCGACCCCGACATCGCCGCCGCACTCGGCAAGCAGCTCGGCGTCACGCTGAAGTTCCAGAACGCCACCTTCGACGGACTCATCACCTCGCTCACCAGCAAGCGCATCGACCTGATCTTGAGCGCGATGAGCGACAACAAGAAGCGTCAGAAGACGATCGACTTCGTCGACTACTTCAACGCCGGTACGTCGATCCTCGTCGGCAAGGGCAACCCGAAGGCCATCAAGTCCCTCGACGACTTCTGCGGGCAAACCGTCGCCCTCCAGCGCGGCACCACGCAGGAGGACGTCGCCAAGGCCCAGCAGGCGAAGTGCACTGCGGCCGGAAAGCCGCTCAAGGTGCTCGCGTTCGACACCGACCCTGAGGCGCTGCTGCAGGTCAAGCAGGGCCGTGCTGTCGCCGACATGAACGACTTCCCGGTCGCCGCCTACAACGCCAAGAAGTCGAACGGCGACTACGAGGTCGTCGGCGAGCAGATCGAGGCCGGCCCCTATGGGATCGGTCTTCGCAAGCAGGACTCGGCCCTGCGGGACGCCCTCAAGAAGGCGATGCAGGCCCTGATCGCCGACGGTGAGTACAAGACGATCCTCGACAAGTGGAACGTCGCGCAGGGTGCGGTCACTACGGCGACGGTCAACGCCGGGACGTGACGGCTCCCGAGCGACTCGTCGCCGTACCTGTCCGACACTACGGACGGTACGTGGGGGCTGTGGTCGTCCTGGTGGCCCTAGGGCTGCTGGTCAGGGCGTTTGCGCAGGCTGACCTCCAGTGGTCGCTGACCAAGCACTTCTTCACGTTCCACACGATCGTCGCGGGGGCTGGACGCACGCTGCTGATCAGCGTGCTGTCCCAGGCCCTCGGGATCGTGCTGGGCGTGGTGGTCGCGGTCATGCGGCAGTCCGGCAACCCGGTCACCAGCGGGGTCGGCTGGCTCTACGTCTGGCTGTTCCGCGGCACACCTGTGCTCCTGCAGCTGTTCCTCTGGTACAACCTCGGCCTGGTCTTCCAGACCCTGTCGTTCCCCGGTCTCGGCAGCGCGCAGACCGCCGACGTGATGACCCCGTTCCTGGCCGCGCTGCTGGGACTGGGCATCAACGAGGGCGCCTACATGGCCGAGATCGTCCGGGCCGGCATCGCCGCGGTCGACGAGGGCCAGACCGAGGCGGCTCAGGCCCTGGGCATGTCGCGTGGGCTGACGCTGCGTCGCATCGTCCTGCCACAAGCGATGCGGGTGATCATCCCACCCACCGGCAACGAGTTCATCAACATGCTCAAGACCTCGTCGCTGGCCTTCGCCATCACCTACCCCGAGCTGACGCTGGCCGCCCGCGACATCTACACCAACAACCTCAAAGTCTTCGAGCTGCTGTTCGCCGCGGCGGCCTGGTACCTGCTGATGACGACCGTCTTCAGCATCGGGCAATTCTACCTCGAGCGGCGCTTCGCCCGCGGGTCCAGCCGCAGCCTGCCGGTTACCCCGATCCAGCGGCTGCGGACCCTGGTCGGCACTGGGAGGCAGCGATGACTGCGACCCCGATGGTGCTGTCCGAAGGAGTGCACAAGAGCTTTGGAAGCCTCGAGGTGCTCAAGGGCATCGACCTGGCTGTGCAGCCCGGGGAGGTGTGCTGCCTGCTCGGCCCGTCCGGGTCGGGCAAGTCGACGTTCCTGCGCTGCATCAACCACCTCGAGAAGATCAACGCCGGTCGGCTGTCGGTCGACGGGCAGCTCGTCGGCTACCGCCAGCAGGGCGACAAGCTCTATGAGCTGCGCGAGAAGGAGACCGCCGCGGCGCGCGCCGACATCGGGATGGTCTTCCAGCGCTTCAACCTGTTCCCGCACATGACGGCGCTCGGCAACGTCATGGAGGCACCGCAGAAGGTCAAGGGACTGAGCAAGGCAGAGGCCCGCGACCGCGGCCGTGCCCTGCTCGAGCGGGTCGGCCTGTCCGACAAGGTTGACGCCTACCCCGCCCAGCTGTCCGGCGGCCAGCAGCAGCGCGTCGCCATCGCCCGAGCCCTCGCGATGCAGCCCAAGCTGATGCTGTTCGACGAGCCGACCAGCGCCCTCGACCCGGAGCTCGTCGGAGAGGTGCTCGACGTCATGCGCGGGCTCGCGGCCGACGGCATGACCATGGTCGTCGTGACCCACGAGATGATGTTCGCCAAGGACGTCGGTGACACCGCGGTGTTCATGGACGGCGGGGTGGTCGTGGAGCGCGGCAACCCGCGCGAGGTCCTCACCAACCCGCAGCAGGAACGCACCCGAGCGTTCCTGGGCAAGGTGCTCTGAGCGCCTACGCTGCATGACATGCAGGTCGACGAGCTCAAGGTCCCCGGTTCCTGGGTCTTCACCCCGAAACAGTGGCCCGACCCACGCGGGGTGTTCCTCGAGTGGTTCAAGGCGCCGGCCTTCCGTGACGCCGTCGGGCACGACCTAGGCGTCAAGCAGGCCAACCACTCCGACGAGCTCCGGGTCGAGGGCGCTGGTCGGCTCGTCGAACAGCATCAGCTTGGGCTGCATCGCGAGGGCTCGGGCGATGGCGACGCGCTGCTGCTGGC
>JANXUE010000005.1 GCA_025352005.1 Frankiales bacterium | reverse complement strand
GAGGTCTTCTTCCGGGGCGCCCTCTACGCCGCCGTGGGGGAGGGGCGGCCGGTGGTGCTGTCGACTGCGGCGTACACCGCGACGACCCTCGCGACCAAGAACCCCGCCCTCGTCCTGGCGGCGATCGTGATGGGCACCCTGTTCGGGATGCAGCGTCGCGCCTCGGGCGGCATCCAGGCCCCGGTGCTCACCCACCTCACCTGGTCCGCGCTCATGCTCCGGTTCCTGCCGCCGCTGTTCAGGCACCCCGCCGACTAGGCTGCCGCGCATGGCTCAGTTCGTCTACAACATGCAGAAGGTCCGCAAGGCGGTCGGGGACAAGGTCATCCTCGACGACGTCACCTTGGCCTTCCTCCCAGGCGCCAAGATCGGCGTTGTCGGCCCCAACGGCGCCGGAAAGTCGACCGTCCTGAAGATGATGGCCGGTCTCGACCAGCCCTCGAACGGAGACGCGAAGCTCACTCCTGGCTACAGCGTCGGCATCCTCATGCAGGAGCCGGTCCTGGACGAAACCAAGACCGTCAAGGAGAACGTCGAGGACGGCGTCCGCGAGCTGATGGACACCATCAAGCGCTACGAAGAGCTCAACGAGAAGATGGGCGAGCCCGACGCCGACTTTGACGCGATCATGGCTGAGCAGCAGCCGCTGCTGGACATGATCGACGCCAAGAACGGCTGGGAGATCGACAGCCTGATCGAGCAGGCGATGGACGCGCTGCGCTGCCCGCCGCCGGATGAGAACGTCAGCCACCTGTCCGGTGGCGAGAAGCGCCGCGTTGCGCTGTGCAAGCTGCTGCTCGAAGCCCCCGACCTGCTGCTGCTCGACGAGCCCACCAACCACCTCGACGCCGAGTCCGTCGACTGGCTCGAAAAGCACCTGGCCCGCTACGCCGGCGCCGTCCTGGCCGTCACCCACGACCGGTACTTCCTCGACAACGTCGCCGAGTGGATCCTCGAGCTCGACCGTGGCCGCGCCTACCCGTACGAGGGCAACTACTCGACGTACCTCGAGAAGAAGCAGCAGCGCCTGGCGGTGCAGGGCAAGAAGGACGCGAAGCTGTCCAAGCGCCTGAAGGACGAGCTCGAGTGGGTCCGGATGAACGCCAAGGGGCGGCAGACCAAGAGCAAGAGCCGCCTGTCGCGTTATGAGGAGATGGCCGCCGAGGCCGACAAGAACAAGAAGCTCGACTTCGAGGAGATCCAGATCCCCGCGGGTCCGCGCCTCGGGTCGGTCGTCATCGAGGCCAACGACCTGAAGAAGGGCTTCGGCGACCGGGTCCTCATGCACGACTTGTCGTTCACGCTGCCTCGCGGTGGCATCGTGGGGATCATCGGCCCCAACGGCGTCGGCAAGACCACGCTGTTCAAGACCATCGTCGGCTTCGAGCAGGCCGACGCCGGTTCGGTGCGGATCGGCGAGACCGTGAAGCTGTCCTACGTCGACCAGGGCCGCTCCCACCTCGATCCGGTCAAGACGGTCTGGGAAACCGTGTCCGAGGGGCTCGACTACATCCAGGTCGGTTCGCAGGAGATGCCGTCGCGGGCCTACATCGGGGCCTTTGGCTTCAAGGGCCCGGACCAGCAAAAGCCCACCGGCGTGCTGTCCGGTGGTGAGCGCAACCGCCTCAACCTGGCGCTGACCCTCAAGGAGGGCGGCAACGTTCTGCTCCTGGACGAGCCGACCAACGACCTCGACGTGGAGACCCTGGGCTCACTCGAGAACGCCCTGCTGGAGTTCCCCGGCTGCGCCGTCGTGATCTCCCACGACCGGTGGTTCCTCGACCGGGTCGCCACGCACATCCTGGCGTGGGAGGGCGACGAGGACGATGCCTCCAAGTGGTACTGGTTCGAGGGCAACTACGAGTCCTATGAGAAGAACAAGCTCGATCGGCTCGGGCTCGAGGCTGCCCGCCCGCACCGGGTCACCTACCGCAAACTCCAGCGAGACGCCTGACCCGCCGGTTGGCCCGGCTCGGGATCATCGACCACAACAACGTCGCTCCCGCCGGCGCGGACGTCCGTCGAGGAGCGGGGCGAGGTGCAGGCTGCAGGCTGAGGTGGACCGTAGGGTGTAGCAGTGACCGACGAGCCCCCCGCAGCTGTGGACGCCGCCGCTGTTGCTGATCCCGCACCGAAGGCAGCCGCTGCGCCGCCCGCTCACCGCTCGTTCCTGCGGGAGCTGCCGGTCCTCATCGCCGTGGCCCTCGTCCTCGCGCTGTTGATCAAGCACTTCCTGGTGCAGGCCTTCTACATCCCGTCAGGGTCGATGGAGCAGACCCTGCAGGTCGGTGACCGGGTGCTGGTCAACAAGGTGCCCTACTACTACCGCGGTCCCCATCGCGGAGAGATCGTCGTCTTCAACGGCCTGAACAACTTCGACGAGGGCGTGACGATCGCCCCGGCGACCAACCCCGTCTCGAAGGCCCTGCGCAAGTTCAGCGGCACGATCGGCCTCGGTGCACCGGATGAGAAGGACTACATCAAGCGGGTGATCGGCATCCCGGGTGACCGCGTCATGTGCTGCGACACCGCAGGCCGCGTGGTGGTCACGCCCAAGGGTGGCCGGCCGGCTGCCCTGAAGGAGCCGTACATCTTTGAGAACGACACCACCGACCTGAAGTACTTCTGCGCGGCCGGCACCGGCCCGCGCAGCTGCCCCGTCGGCGCGCCTGGGGTCCTCGTGCCCGCCGGCCGGCTGTGGGTCATGGGAGACCACCGCGGCAACTCAGCTGACTCTCGCTACCACATCACCGACGCCCACCAGGGCACCGTGCCCGAGTCCAAGGTCGTCGGCCGGGCGTTCACCGTCGTGTTCCCCTTCGGTCGCTTCGGGCTGCTGCACGTGCCGTCGGCCTTCTCGCCCCTTGCCCTGCCCGCCGCGCCCTACGCAGCCGGCGTGGTCGGCGCGCTCCCGCTCACGCTCGTACGTCGCCGGCGTCGCGCCGGTCGTCGCTGACGCTGCCCTCGCCGGTTGGCGCCGCTCAGGGTCGGAGCACGTTCAGCGCAGCGGCGCGTTGACCAGGCTCTGGGCGGCGCGGTCGAGATGCTCCCAGATCGCCGCGCGTGCCTCGTCGCTGACGTCCACGGACAGCACCGCCTCGCGCATGTGCCCGAGCCAGGCGTCGCGCTCGCGCTCCCCGATGACCCAGGTGGCGTGCCGCATCCGCAGGCGGGGGTGGCCACGTCGGTCGGAGTAGGTGCTGGGCCCACCCCAGTACTGCACGAGGAACAGCGTCAGCCGCTCGCGGGCGGCCGTCAGGTCCTCGTCCGGGTAGAGCGGGCGCAGGATCGGGTCGAGAGCGACCCCGTCGTAGAAGCGGTCGACGATCTGCCGGAAGACGCCCTCTCCTCCGACCGCGTCGTGCAGGGTGTCCACCAGGTCAGGCTATGCGCCGACGGCGGGGGGCAGGTCGCCGATCGTGCGGACCGTGCGCTGCGGGACACCGATGTCGATGCCGTGCTCGTTCAGCGCCGTGATCAGCTGCTCCCGCAGCTCTCGTTCCACCCGCCACTGCTCCATCGGCGAGGTCTTGACGGCCAGGCGCAGCACCAGGCCGTCGGCCCCCAACGACTCCAGACCCCAGACCTCAGGTGCCGCCAGGACGGCCGCGGCGAAGGCGGGTGAGTCGCGGACCGCCTCGGCCACGGCCAGCACGACCGCCCGGGCGGCCGGGAGGTCCGTCTCGAGCGCCAACGGCAGGTCGATGATCGCCCTCGCCCAGCCCTGGCTCATGTTTCCCACCCGGGCGATCTCGCCGTTGCGGACGTGCCACACCGTCCCGTTGACGTCGCGGAGCCGGGTGGTGCGCAGGCTGACCGACTCGACGGTGCCGCTCGCCGGGCCGACGTCGACGATGTCACCGACGCCGTACTGGTCCTCCAACAGCATGAACATGCCGGTCAGGAAGTCTTTCACGAGGTTCTGCGCGCCGAAGCCGACCGCCACCCCGACGATGCCGGCGCTCGCGACGACAGGAGTCAGGTCCAGGCCGAGCTCGGCAAGCAGCATGGCGCCGGCAACGGTCGCCACCACCATCGAGGCGATGCTCCGGAGCACCGAACCGAGGGTTTCGGTGCGCTGCCTGCGCCGCTCGGACAGCAACGCTGTCGGCTCGAAGACGGTGCCGCGGGCGCGGTCGGTCAGCGGCCGCAGGACTACCGGGACGCTGCCCTCGACGGCGGTGCTGACCAGTCGTCGTACGCCGCGGTGAAGCAGGTTGCGGACGACGAGGGCGAGCACGACGATCACGACGACGCGTAGGCCGTGGGTGGCCAGGGACGAGCCGTGGTCGTCAAACCAACTGCTCACGCTGGTAGCAGAGGAAAAGGCCTGAGGCTGCACGCCCTGACCCTAGGACCTCCGACACCTGAACCGCGGACCCCTGAACTTCCGTGGCGAAGAACGGGGTCGTCGGGCAAGATGCCCGATGGGAGGAAGCCGTGGCCGGACCACCAGCCCCAGGGCAGGCACTCGTGCTCAACGCGAGCTACGAGCCGCTGTGCGTTGTCTCGGGCCGCCGCGCGGTGGTGCTGGTGCTCACCGAGAAGGCCGTCGCGGTGACCCACGGTGACGCGACCTTGCACAGCGAGCGGTCCGACATCAACGTCCCGTCAGTCGTACGGCTGACCCGCTTCGTGCGCGTGCCCTACCGGGGGGCGGTGCCCCTGACGCGTCGGGCCGTCTTCGCCCGCGACGGTGGCCGCTGCGTCTACTGCACTGCCCCTGCGACGAGCCTGGACCACGTCGTCCCCAAGAGCCGGGGTGGGCCGCACAGCTGGGACAACGTGGTGTCCGCCTGCTCGCGCTGCAACCACGTCAAGGCCGACCGGGGGATCGCCGAGCTGGGCTGGCGGCTGCGTCACCCACCCGTCGCGCCGACGGGTGCCGCCTGGATGATCCTGGGCGCCAAGCGGGTCGACCCGCGGTGGCGGCCCTTTCTCGGTGGCGACGACGACGAGGCGCTCTGGGGCACCCCCGCGTGACGCCGCTCTCCGATGGCGAGGTGCTGACCCGGCTGCGGCCGGCTACGCCCGCGGACGCGCCGCTGCTTGCCGGTGGGAAGTCGGCCCCCGGCTCGCCGTACGAGGACTGGAGTGGCCCCCCTCCGCCGGGCCTGCCGACCGACTTGCGCTGGCTGCCGCCCACCGGAGGTGGCCACCTCGTCGTCAGCGACGGGGACGACCAGCCGATCGGCACGGTCAGCTGGCACCCGGTGCTGCACGGGCCCAACACCGGGTCGCAGGCCCTGGACATCGGGATCTCGCTGCGCGCCGAGTTCCGCGGGCAGGGGCACGGGACGAGGGCGCAGCGGATGCTCGCCAGCCTGTTGTTCGCGACGACCGGGGTGCACCGGGTGCAGGCCTCGACCGACGTGGCCAACCTCGCCGAGCAACGCGCCCTGGAGCGCGCCGGCTTCACCCGCGAAGGGGTCCTGAGGGGGGCGCAGTGGCGGCAGGGGCGGTGGAACGACCTGGTCAGTTATGCCTGTCTCCGTGAGGACCGGTCGGAGCTGGGCAGACTGGACGGGTGACCCTCCAGCGACTGGCTGACCTGCACGGCGTGGCGACCTCGTACGTGGACTGGGCCGAGCGGCGGGTCGACGTCTCCCAAGACGCTGTCCTCGCGGCCCTGTCCGCGATCGACGTCGACGGTTCGGACGACCAGGCGGTGGCTCATGCGCTGGCTGCCCACGAGGACGCCGGCTGGTCGCGGGCGCTGCCTCCGGTCGTGGTCCTGCACGAGGGGGTCGCCGGAGGCGTCGAGCTCGTCGGGGAGCACCGCCTGACGCTGGTGCTGGAGGACGGCACGACCTGGACCGTGACAGCTGGTGAACAGCTCGAGGAGCGGGACGGCCTGGTACGTCGGCACGTCCCCCTCGCGCCGCTCCCACTCGGCTACCACGAGCTGCGGGCCGAGGACCTGACCTGCGTGCTGGTCGTCGTGCCCGCACAGCTGCAGCTCGCCGCGGGCCGGCACTGGGGCTGGCAGGTGCAGCTCTACGCGATGCGGTCGGCCGACTCGTGGGGGATCGGCGACTACGCAGACCTGCGCACCGTCGTCGCGGCGGCCGCCGCTGATGGCGCCGGGGTGGTCCTGGTCAACCCGCTCCATGCCGAGACGCCCGCTCTACCGATCCAGCCGTCGCCGTACTCGCCCTCGTCCCGGCTGTTCCGTTCGGCGCTTGCCCTGCGCGTCCAGGACGTCCCGGAGTACGCCGCGGTCAGCGCCGCCGTCGACGCCCTCCGGCCGGTGCAGGACCCCGAGCGGATCGACCGGGACACGGTGTGGGCCGCCAAGCTCGCCGCGCTGGAGCTGATGTGGCCCGGTCACCGGACCGGTGCGCTGGCGGAGTTCCGGGCGGCCGGCGGTGAGCCGCTCGAGCAGTTCGCGCTGTTCTGCGCGCTGGCGGAGATCCACGGCGGGGACTGGGCGCTGTGGCCCGAGGAGCTCGCCCGCCCGTCGGCGGGCCAGCTGGTGGCGCACGAGCAGCGGGTGAGCTTCTGGTGCTGGGTGCAGCTGCTGGTCGATGAGCAGCTCGCGGGCGTCGGTGAGGGCCTCGCGCTGGGCGTGCTGCACGATCTCGCGGTCGGGGTGGACGCGGGTGGGGCCGACGCCTGGGCGTTGCAGGACGCGCTCGCCCTGGGCACGTCCGTGGGCGCGCCGCCGGACTCGTTCAACCAGCGGGGCCAGGACTGGGGACTGCCTCCGTGGCGGCCCGACCGGCTGCGGGAGGCCGCCTACCAGCCCTTCCGGCAGATGGTGCAGCGGGTGCTGCGGCATGCCGGCGGGATCCGGGTGGACCATGTCATGGGCCTGTCGCGGCTGTGGTGGGTCCCGGCCGGACGCGTCGCGTCGGAGGGGACCTACGTGTCCTACGACGCCGAGGCCATGCTCGGGATCCTCGCCCTCGAGGCGCACCGCGCCGGCGCGATCGTCGTGGGGGAGGACCTCGGGACGGTGCAGTCCTCGGTGCGGACCCTGTTGGACAGCACGGGGGTGCTCGGGAGCGAGGTCCTGTGGTTCCAGACGAGCGACGACGGGTGGTTCTTGCCACCGTCCACCTGGCGACAGGAGGCACTGGCGTCCGTCACGACGCACGACCTGCCGACCGCGGCGGGCTGGTGGGCGCAGGAGCACGTCCGGGTGCGCGCCGAGCTCGGGCAGCTCGGGCACTCCTTTGAGCAGGAACAGGGGCGGGTCGCCAAGGACCGCGCGCTGCTGCTCGAGATGTTGCGCCACCAGGGCCTGCTGACCGCGGCCGAACCGACCGGGCCCGAGGTTGTGGACGCACTGCACGCCGCGCTCGTCGCCTCGCCGTGCCGGATCGTTCTGGCCGCGTACGGCGACGCCGTCGGTGACCTGCGCCAGCCCAACCTGCCGGGCACCGTCGACGCCTACCCCAACTGGCGGCTGCCCGTAGCCGACGGCACGGGCCGCCCGCTGGGGCTGGAGGAGCTGCTCGCGCACCCAGGAGTGCGTCGGCTGACGGCCGTGCTCCAGCAGGTGCGTTGAGAGGTTCGCTACGGTGGAGGGGATCGCCTCAGCAGGCGCCTGACGACAGACGAGGGAGCACGTGAACCGCGTTCTGAGCCGTGCCGCCACTGCGGGCCTGAGCTGGCGCGTCGCTGGCGCGATGTCCGTCGCTGTCACTATCACGGTGACCGTCCTCATCACGGCCGCCCCGGCGTTCGCGGAAAACCCGCTGGGCAACGCCGAGGGAGCCGACCCGGGCAAGAGCCTGGGCACCGTGGCCGCCCTGCTCCTGTACGTCGCCCTGCCGCTGCTGTCGCTCGCGCTGATCGCGGCGGTGGTGCTGCTGCCCGGCGTGCGTGCCCACCGCTACCGCCCTGCGAAGGGGTGGAACGCCTCGCCGGTGTGGTTTGCCGGCCCACCCGAGCCGGTCGCCGCCGTACAGGCTGCTGAGCTCGGTGACGTCGTAAGGGGTGGAGCAAGTGGGGGCTGGTAGCACGGGCAGCACGGTGGGGCGGGGCAGTGACGACGCCGCCCGAACGGTGGTGGCGGGGAGCAAGAGCGAGGGGCTGTCGGTCGCGCAGCAGGAGCGGATCGAGCACGCCGTCTCCACCTGCCGGGCGCAGAACGGCCTGGACATGTCGGTCCTGGTCGGTGACCTCGTCCTGGAGGACCTGGCCGGCTTTCGGGCCGGCGCTGAGACCCTGCACGCCGCGCTCGGCGAGCGTTCGCACTCCGCGGTGCTGCTCGTCGTGGCCCCCGGCCAGCGCCGGGTCGAGGTCGTGACCGGCCCCGCTGCCCGCCGTCGGGTCCCCGACCGGGTCGCCGCCCTGGCCGTCCTGTCCATGACGACGGCCTTCGAAGGCGGAGACCTGGCCGGCGGCGTCCTTGACGGTCTGCGCCAGATCTCCCAGGCAGCCGGCCCGGGCCCGGCCTTCGAGCTGCCCGCGGCAGCCCCGGGCACCGAGGTCGCCACCCACCACTGACGCCACGTCGGGTGTCAGTGGTAGGACCGCAACCTCAGCCTGCGGCGGCGTCCCGGGCGCGAGCCCGCAGGGCCCGCACGACCCCGTCCCGAGCTTCGAGCAGCAGCCGCGACAGAGCCGGCGGCAGCTCGTTTGACGCCAGGTAGGTGTCGGTACGCTCCACGACGGCCGGTGAGACGAGCAGCGTCGGGTATAAACCGACGACGGCGTTCTGGGCCATCTCCGTGGTGCGGGTCGCCCACAGGGCACCGAGGCTTGCGAAGTACGGCTCGACGTACCGCTCGAGCAGGGCGACCTGCTCGGCGTTCTGGAAGCCGCCGATGACGGCAGCCTGGACGGCGTTGGGCAGGTCGTCACGGTCGACGACCGACGCCCACGCCTGCGCCTTGGCCTCGGCGGTGGGGCGGGCGGCCGAGCAGGACGCGGCGTACCGCTGGCCCGCGGCGGTGGGGTCGGCGGCGACCTCGGCGTCGATCTCAGCGGTGCCGGCCCGGCCGACGACCACCAGCCGGTGCAGGAAGTGCCAGCGCAGCTCCGCGTCGACGCTGAGGCCGTCCAGGGAGGTGGTGCCGTCGAGCAGGCCGGCCAGCAGGTCCAGCTGCTCGTCGGTCGACGCCAGCGAGCCCAGCGAGCGGGCCCAGGCGAGCTGAAGGTCGCTGCCCGGCTCGGCGGAGCGGGTCGCGGTGAGGGCTGCGGTGGCGAGGTCGGACCGGCCGGTCGGCGCCCACGCCGGGTCGGCGAACCGCGTCAGCGCGATCTGGGCCTGGCGCAGCAACGACTGCACGACGCCGATGTCACTCTCGCCGCCGATGCCGCGCTGGACCAGCGCGACGTAGTCGCGGGCGGGCATCTCCGCGTCGCGGGTCATGTCCCACGCAGCCGCCCAGCACAGGGCTCGGGGCAGCGACTCGGCGAAGTCGCCGACGTGCGCGATGAGGGTGCTCAAGGAGGTCTCGTCGAGGCGGATCTTGGCGAAGGCCAGGTCGTCGTCGTTGACGAGCACCAGGGCGGGCTGCGCGAGACCGAGCAGCGCGGGCACGTCGGTCTTGGCGCCGACGACGTCGAGCTCCTCGCGGTGGGTGCGCACCAGCTTTCCGTCGACCAGGTCGTAGAAGCCGACGGCGACGCGGTGCGAGCGCAGCGTCGGCCACTCCGCCGGGGCCTCCTGCAGGATCGAGAAGGCCGACAGGGTGCCGTCGGGGGCGGTCTCGAACGAGGCGCGCAGGGTGTTGCAGCCGGCGGTCTCGAGCCATTCGGTCGACCAGCTCGCCAGATCGCGACCGCTCGCGGCCTCGAGCTCGACCAGCAGGTCGCGCAGCTCGGTGTTGGCGAACTCGTGCTTGACGAAGTAGGCGCGGATACCGGACAGGAAAGCGTCCTGGCCGACCCACGCGACGAGCTGCTTGAG